>NZ_CP100470.1:1675000-2010000 GCF_030323145.1 Mesorhizobium sp. C432A
GATCGGCAATGTTGTTTTCCAACCGCGAGATCGAGGCCATTACCGCCTCGATCTTCTTGGGCAAGGATTCCAGGGCGAATTTCTGCTTGAACGACAGTTTCTTCGACGGCCCTTTCGGCGCTGCCGGCTCGCTCTTGCCCGGCGCCGGCGCATCGCTGGCTTCGGCCTTGGCGCGCGCCTTGCGGTCGTCGAGCCGGGTGCCGCCGCGCTGCGCCAGCATGTCGGAATAGCCACCGGCATATTCGATCCAGCGGCCGCCTCCGTCCGGGGCGATGATGCTGGTGACGGTGCGGTCGAGGAAGTCGCGGTCGTGGCTGACCAGGATGACCGTGCCGGCAAAGCCGGCGACAAGTTCCTGCAACAGTTCCAGCGTCTCCATGTCGAGATCGTTGGTCGGCTCGTCGAGCACCAGAAGGTTGGCCGGCCGCGCCAGAACACGCGCCAGGAGCAGCCGCGCCCGTTCGCCGCCGGACAGCTCGCGCACCGGGGTGCGCGCCTGTTCCGGCTTGAACAGGAAATCCTTCATGTAGGACACGACATGGCGCTGCTCGCCATTGATGACGAGGTTTTCGCCGCGCCCGTCCGTGAGATACTGCGCCAGGGTCTCGGCCGGATCGACCGCCTCGCGCTTCTGGTCGAGCGTGGCGATTTCCAGATTGGTGCCGAGCCGCACTGAGCCGGCGTCGGGCTTCATCTCGCCGGTAAGCATCTTCAACAGCGTCGTCTTGCCGGCGCCGTTCGGCCCGACAAGGCCGACGCGATCGCCGCGCTGGATGCGGGTCGAGAAGCTTTTGACCACGGTGAGGTCGCCAAAGCTCTTTTCGATGTTCTTGGCCTCAATCACCAGCTTGCCGGATTCGGCGGCGTCGCTGGCCACCATGGTGGCCGAGCCCTCGGCGCCGCGATGGCCGCGAAAACGCTGGCGCATGGTCTGCAGTTCGCCCAGGCGGCGCATGTTGCGTTTGCGGCGAGCCGTCACGCCATAGCGCAGCCAATGCTCCTCGCGCACGATCTGGCGGCCGAGCTTGTGCTGTTCGCGCTCTTCCTCTTCCAGCACAAGGTCGCGCCATTCCTCGAAATGGCCAAAGCCCTTGTCGAGGCGGCGGGTCTGGCCACGGTCGAGCCAGACGGTGGCGCGCGAGACGCGTTCGAGGAAGCGACGGTCGTGCGAGATGACGATCAGCGCCGAAGACGTCCGGACAAGCTCTTCTTCCAGCCATTCGATGACCGACAAATCGAGATGGTTCGTCGGCTCATCAAGCAGCATAATATCGGGTTCGGGCGCCATGACGCGGGCAAGTGCTGCGCGGCGCGCCTCGCCGCCGGAGAGATCGTTGGGGTTCTCCGTGCCGGCGAGGCCGAGATGCTCCATCAGATATGTGGCGCGGTAGGGATCGTCGGCAGGCCCAAGCCCGGCCTCGACATAGGCACGCACATTGGCAAAGCCGTCCATGTCGGGCATTTGCGGGAGATAGCGCACCGTTGCCGAAGGCTGGCGGAAGACCTCGCCGTCTTGCGGCTCGATCAGGCCCGCGGCAATCTTCAGGAGCGTCGACTTGCCGGAGCCGTTGCGGCCGACGAGCGCGATCTTGTCACCGGCGGACGCCGTCAGTTCGGCGCCATCGAGCAGCGGCGTGCCGCCAAAGGTCAGTCTTATGCCGTCGAGGTTGAGAAGGGGCGGGGCCATGTCAGCTTTCAGGCAAGGGATAGGGGTGGGCGAGCAGCAGCGCGCGGCCATGGCCGAGCGCGATTTCGAGGCCCCCGGTCTTGTTGGACTTGACCTCGTTCGAGATGGTCAGCGACGAGCCGAACACGACCTCGACATGGTCGAGCGGCCACTTCGCGCCGGACACGGTGAGGCCCGAAAGATCGGAAAAGCCGAGCACCGAAAACAGCGTTCCGTCGGCATAGTCGAAGCCGGCCTTGCCAGGCAGCAGAGGGGCGCCTTCCTGCGCTCCGCTGGTCAACAGCACTTTTGTGCCTGTCTCTGTCAGCCGCAGGCTGAGCGCCAGATGCAGGAAGGCGTGGTCGGCGCGCTTGCCGCCGAAAGCGCCGGCCAGCACCAGGCTGGTGGCGCCGCGTCCCAATGCCGCCGCGATCGCCAGTTCGCCATCGGTCTTGTCCTTTTCGGGAGGAAACACCTCCCGCGGCACGGCGGCGAGATCGGCAGGCAGGTCCGCCGGCACGGAATCGAAATCGCCGACCCACAGCTCCGGCATCAGGCCGAGCAGGCGGGCATGATCGATGCCGGCGTCGGCGGCGATGACGCGCGTGCCCGCGACCTGGCGGTCGAGCCGCGGCGTGCGGACGAGATCGCCGCCAAGCAGGATGGTGAATGTGCTCATATCCGCTGGCCCTTACCAGCCCCGCCGACGAAACGGAAGGCCGAGCGGCACCGTCACTCTTTGTTGGAGCATGATCTTTTTCCGGAAACGGATTCCACTTTCCGGGATCATGCTCGGGCAAACTTCCACTTGCGTGGCACCTTGGCCGGGCCTATGTGTCGAAACGCTCTAACGGGGTGCCGGACGCGATCTTCGCGGACCGGCTGAGAGGCAGTCTCGCCAACCCGCTGAACCTGATCCGGTTTGTACCGGCGGAGGGATTAGACGCTTCGGACAGCCCGACGCCTCAATTCCTTTCAACACGAATGAAGGAGGCGCCGATGCGCATGTTTTTGTCCCGTCTTGTCCCAGCGCTGGGGCTTGCTGTTTCGCTACTGGCAAGCTCTGCGTCCGCGCAGGAAAAACTCACGATCTATACCTATGAGAGTTTCACTGCCGACTGGGGTCCGGGGCCCCAGGTGAAGAAGGAATTCGAGGCCGAGTGCGGCTGCAGCGTCGACTTCGTCTCGGTGGCCGACGGCGTCGCGCTGCTCAACCGCGTCAAGCTCGAAGGTGCCTCGACCAAGGCCGATATCGTGCTTGGTCTCGACACCAACCTCACCGCGGAAGCCAAGGCTTCCGGCCTGTTTGTCCCACATGGCGCGGTGGCTGAAAACAACGTGCCGGGCGGCTGGAGCGACGACACTTTCGTGCCCTACGATTATGGCTATTTCGCCGTCGTCTACGACACCGAGAAGCTGAAGAACCCACCGAAGAGCCTGAAGAAATTGGTCGAGGGCGATGCCGCCGACAAGATCGTCATCCAGGATCCGAGGACGTCGACGCCGGGCCTTGGCCTGCTGCTGTGGGTCAAGTCGGTCTATGGCGACAAGGCGCCGGAAGCCTGGGCGAAACTCAAGGGCAAAGTGCTGACGGTGACGCCGGGCTGGAGCGAGGCCTACGGCCTGTTCACCAAGGGCGAGGCGCCGATGGTGCTTTCCTATACGACGTCGCCGGCCTACCACATGGTGGCGGAGAACACCGGGCGCTACCAGGCGGCCTCGTTCGAGGAAGGCGAGTATCTGCAGATCGAGGTCGCCGGCATCACCACCACGGGCGCGAAGAATCCGCTGGCGGCGAAGTTCCTGGCCTTCATGACCGGGCCGAAATTCCAGGATGTCATTCCGGAGACCAACTGGATGTTCCCGGCCGGGAAAACCGACAAGCCGCTCAATCCGGCTTTTGATAGGCTGGTCAAGCCGGCGAAGACCTTGCTGTTCAGCCCGGAAGAGGTCGCGGCAAATCGCAAGGCCTGGGTGGATGAATGGCTGGCGGTGATGAGCAAGTAGATTTGGCTGTATAGTCAAAAGATGAGTGCTCTACGGCGCCCCCCTCTGTCCTGCCGGACATCTCCCCCACGAGGGGGAGATTGGCCTTTACGTTGACTTTCGCCAATCTCCGAAGCTGCAGGAATGAGCGGAGCGCTAAAACCGCCAATCTCCCCCTCGTGGGGGAGATGTCCGGCAGGACAGAGGGGGGCGCGAAGGAACGCGACGCCCGGTAAAGAGTGCAACGCTCTGACCCCTGCATCACGGCCGGCATTGTCGCGCTTGCGGCAATCGCGCTGCTGATCGGTGGCGCCTTCGCCGGCCTTATCCGCGAAGGCGCGCACGACCTTTCCGGCGCCGCGTCCGCCTTTGACCTCTATCTCCTGCGCGTTGTCCGCTTCACGCTCTGGCAGGCTGCGCTCTCGACTCTGCTTTCCGCCGTACCGGCGCTCTTCGTCGCCCGGGCGCTGTCGCGGCATCCGCGCTTCTTCGGACGCGGCTTCATCCTGCAGCTATTCACTGTGCCCCTTGCCTTGCCGGCGATTGTCGGAGCGCTGGGAATACTGGCGCTCTATGGCCGCGCCGGTTATTTCGCCGCGATCGGTGGCCAGAGCTGGCCCGACATCTATGGGCTGTCGGGCATCCTCGTCGCCCACGTCTTCTTCAACCTGCCGCTGGCCACCCGGCTGTTCCTCGAAGCGCTGGGAACGGTGCCGGCCGATCAATGGCGGCTGGCGAGCCAGCTCGGCATGGGGGCGAGGCCAGCCTTCCGGCTGATCGAGTGGCCGGTGCTGCGCGCCGCGCTGCCGGGCGTCGCCGGGCTTGTCTTCATGCTTTGCATCACCTCCTTCACCATCGTCCTGATCCTCGGCGGCGGGCCGGCGGCGACGACGCTGGAAGTCGCCATCTATCAGGCGCTGCGTTTCGACTTCGATCCGGCGCGAGCGGTGACGCTGACGGTGCTACAGATCGCGCTGACTTTCGCCGTCATGCTGGCGCTGACGCGGCTCGGCGCCAATGTGACCGGCGACGCCAATTTGCCTGTCGCGCCGCGCCGCTATCACTTGGCCGGCAAAGCAGAAACAGCGTTCAACGCCGTCCTGATCGTGCTCGCCTTGCTGTTCGTCGCCGGACCGATGGCGGCCACCGTTGCCTCCGGCCTCGGCGCCGATCTCGGCCGGCTGGCGGGCGAGAGTGCCGTGCGTCAGGCGACGCTGACCAGCGCCGGTCTCGCCTTCTCGGCGGCGCTACTTTCGGTGGCGCTGGCACTGTCGCTGATCATGGCGCGGCGGGCACTGTCGCTGCGCCGCCGGTCCAGTGCCCGTTCATTGCTCGAACATGCCACCGACACCGGCGCCGGCTTCGTCCTCGTCGTGCCGCCCATCGTCATCGGCGCCGGCTGGTTTCTCCTGCTGCGCACGGTCAGCGATGTCTTTGCCATCGCGCCGGTCATGGTCGTCACCGTCAATGCGGTGATGGCGATGCCCTTTGCCATCCGCGCGATGCGCCCGGCCTATGATGCGGCGAGCGAGCGCCATGAAAAGCTGTGCGCGCAGCTCGGCATTGCGGGCTGGAACCGGCTGCTTCTGGTCGACTGGCCATCGCTCCGGCGGCCGCTGGCCACCGGCTTTGCCTTCGCCATGGCACTGTCGCTCGGCGATCTCGGCGTCATCGCGCTGTTCGGCAGCGATTCGGTGCAGACCTTGCCCTATCTCCTGCTGGCGCGCATGGGCAGCTATCGCACGGCCGATGCTGCCGGGCTGGCTTTGCTGCTCGGGGCGGTCTGCCTTGCATTGGTGGTCGCGGCAGACTGGCTGGGACGGGGAGAGAGATCGTGACGTCCGCTGTGGAGAAAGGCACGACTGTCCGGCTGGACAAGGTCTCGTTCAGCTATGGCGAAACGCCATTCCTGTTCGATGTCGAATTCGATACATCTAAGATCACCGCCATCATGGGGGCAAGCGGTTCGGGCAAATCGACCTTGCTCAATCTGGTGGCTGGTTTCGAGACGCCGGAGTCCGGTCGTGTGCTGATCGGCGCCGCCGATGTCGGCGCCGAGCCGCCTTCGGCGCGGCCGGTGTCGATGGTATTCCAGGAAAACAATCTGTTTGCTCATCTCTCGGTGGAGAAGAATGTCGGGCTCGGCCGCTCGCCATCGCTCAACCTGACCGACGCCGATCGCGCCGCAATCGCCGAGGCGCTTGACCGCGTCGGCCTGGCCGGCAAGGAAATGCGCCTGCCGCGCGAACTCTCCGGCGGCGAAAGGCAGCGCGTGGCGCTCGCCCGCGTTCTGGTGCGCGACCGGCCAGTGCTGCTGCTCGACGAGCCGTTCGCTTCGCTCGGGCCAGCACTGCGCGACGACATGCTCGACCTGGTGGCCGGCGTTCATGCCGAGCGGGCGATGACGGTGCTGTTCGTCACGCATCAGCCGGAAGACGCTCGCCGTATCGGCGAGCAGATGGTTTTTCTGGACAATGGCAGGGTTGCCGCGACGGGACCTGCCGGCGATTTTTTCGACGGCACTGGCCCTGAAGCGTTTCGGCGCTATATCGGCGCAAGTTCGGGCGGATCACGCGATATTGCCCGGAAGCGGACATAATTTACGACCAAACCGGCTACAGGTGATGTGGCGCTTGCTTGCCATGGTCCAGTCGATGTGGCTAGGTCCGCTTAGTACTGGTCCGGCACGAGCCGTGATTTGCCCCTACAGCGCCGCACCCGGCCGGATGCGTAAACGCTGTAGGTTTTTTGATGTGTGCAGGATTGCCAACGAAACCGATTTTTCGCTGGCGCGGACCCCGGTTCCAAATCATGCGCCGAGAGCTGAAGGAACGCCGTGCTGCCGACCGGCACTGACACTTTGAAACGCAGACCGCTGGTGCGCTTCCTCGCGCTGGCCGGCCTTGCCGTGGCGCTGGCCAGCTGCCAGATGTTCACGCCTCCCGAAGTGCAGGAATCCGGCTTCCAGCCTTCCGACAAGCCGATCACGGTCGACAATGTCGCCGCCAACAGCAAGCTTGCCGAACTGGCGAAGGCACAGCATCCGCGCATCCTTGCCACCTATGGCGGCGAATATTCCGATCCCAAGCTCGAGCGCATGGTGGCCAAGGTTGTCGGCAGCCTGACCGTGGTGTCGGCCAATCCGACCCAGACCTATCGCATCACCATCCTCAATTCGCCCAACGTCAACGCTTTCGCGCTGCCGGGCGGCTATCTCTACGTCACCCGCGGCCTGCTGGCGCTGGCCAATGATTCGGCCGAACTCGCCGCCGTCATCGCGCATGAGATGGGCCACGTCACCGCCAATCACGGTCTGCAGCGACAGCAGCTCGAGGCCGAGGAAGGCCTGGCGACCAAGGTGGTCTCCGATGTGCTGGGCGACAGCCCGACCGCCAAGCAGGCATTGATCCGCGGCAAGCTGAGGCTGGCGCAGTTCTCGCGCAACCAGGAGCTGGAGGCAGACGCCATCGGCATCAAATCGATCGGCGAGGCGGGTTACGATCCCTATGCCGCCGGGCGTTTCCTGCAGTCGATGTCGGCCTATACCGATTTCCGCTCGATCAGCGGCGCCACCGACGCCAGCCTCGACTTCCTGGCTACGCACCCCAACACGCCGCAGCGAATTGATCTGGCGCAGCGCCACGCCCGCCAGTTCGGCGCGCCGGGCATCGGCACCCGCGACCGCGATTCCTTCCTGGCCGGGATAGACGGCCTGCTCTATGGCGACACGCCGGAAGAGGGCTATGTGCGCGGCCAGACCTTCCTGCATCCGGGCCTCGGCGTTTCGTTCACGGTGCCCGACGGCTTCATCATCGACAATTCGGCGGCGGCGGTGACGGCGACCGGTCCCGGCGACATGGCGATCCGCTTCGACGGTGTGTCGATCGACAAGGATCGTGCGCTGACCGACTACATCAGAAGCGGCTGGGTGGCCGGTCTCGACGAGACCAGTGTGCGCCAGGAGACGATCGACGGCAACGAGGCGGCGACAGCGCACGCCGGCGCCGATGGCTGGCAGTTCGACATTGCAGTGATCCGCGCCGGCGGCCAGGTCTATCGGCTTTTGACAGCGGCCCCCTCGGCCAGCACGACACTCGATCCGGTGGCACGCTCGGTCAGCGGTTCGTTCCGCGTGCTCAGCCCCGCCGAGAAAGCGGCACTGAAGCCGCTGCATATCCGCGTCGTCACGGTACAGGCCGGGCAGACGATGGGCACACTTTCGGCGCAGATGGTCGGCGTCGACCGCAAGCTCGATCTGTTCCGCGTGCTCAACGCGATGTCGCCGGGCGCCTCGGTTTCGGCCGGCGACAAGGTCAAGATCGTCACGGACAGATAGCGCCGGTCTTCGTCAGAAACCCCAGCCTTCGTAGTGCTTTTTTCTGAGATAACTTTTCTGAGATAACTCGGGGCGGTACCCCTGTTCCTGGCAATCTCACGCTGCCATGAATTCGGGGTTCTGCTTCACCAGCGCGAGCTTGAGCTTTTCCATGGCGCGGGCCTCGATCTGCCGGACACGCTCCTTGGAAATGCCGAGCGTCTCGCCGAGCGCCTCAAGCGTCGCACCTTCGTCGGTCAGCCGACGCTCCTCGATGATCCTGAGTTCGCGGGCATTGAGCGCGCGGAGCGCCGTCTTCAGCCACATCAGGCGCCGTTCGACGTCGATGGTGTCGCCGGCGACCTCGTCAGGCAATGGATCGTCCGAAATCAGGAAGTCCATCCGCTCGGTGGTACCGGCCTCATCGGCGAGGGGTGCGTTGAGCGAAGAGTCAGGTGCTGAAAGCCTGGAATCCATCTTCTCGACATCGGCCTCGGAGACGCCGAGGGCTACCGAGACTTCGCGGTAGAGCGTGGCGTTAGAGATCGGCTCGGCGCCGTTGGCAAGACGGGCGCGCAGGCGCCGCAGGTTGAAGAACAGCGCCTTTTGCGCCGAAGAGGTGCCGCCGCGAACGATCGACCAGTTGCGCAGGATGTAGTCCTGCATCGAAGCGCGGATCCACCATGTCGCATAGGTCGAGAAGCGCACCTCGCGCTCCGGCTCGAAACGCGCGGCTGCTTCCAGCAGCCCGACATGGCCCTCCTGGACCAGATCGCCGAGCGGCAGGCCGTAATGTCGGAATTTCGAAGCCATGGAGATGACCAGCCGCATATGGGCGACGGTAATCTGATGCAGCGCCTGCTGATCCTGGTCTTCCTTCCAGCGCAAGGCGAGAACATGTTCCTCATCGCGCTCGAGGTAAGGGGCTTTCATTGCCGTGCGGACCATGGTCCGTCCTGCCGTGTCTTCGATCATGCCGCGCTCCTGCTCCCGGACATTTTCGGACGGCCTGGCGGCCGTTATCTCTGTTTGACGCAATTCCGAGGGAAACCGCTTTCCCACTTTCCTGGAATTGCTTCGGGCCTAGCGCAGCCAAGGGTTCTTGAAATGGAAACGCGGCGCCCTACAACAAGCCATGAACGTGCCACACCGGGGATTGGTTCCGCCGCCGATGGCGGTTGTTTTGTGCGGTCCGACAGGGCGCATCGACACCGCAGATCGGGACTATTGGCACCGATCCGAGCTGCTTTGAGAATCTGATTTCTGGATCGTCTTTTTTTTGAAATCTGGTTCCTTATTTTGCTGCGCTGTATCTGTCAGTTTCCGGCTCTCACAAGCGCCGGACACCGGCCAAGGACGGGATCACACAGAAATGAAATGGCTCAATTCGCTCATCGTCGCCGGAACGCTTCAGGTTCTGGCTGTTACATCAGGCCATGCCGGCGCCAATCTTGACCAGATCAAGCAGGCCGGCACCCTCAAAGTCGGCACCGAAGGCACCTATGCGCCCTTCACCTATCATGATGCTTCCGGCGCGCTGGTCGGCTTCGACGTCGAGATCGCCAAGGCGATCGGCGACAAGCTCGGCGTCAAGGTCGAGTTCCTCGAAGGCAAATGGGACGGGCTGATCGCCGGCCTCGACGCCAACCGCTACGACGCCGTGATCAACGAGGTCGGCATCACCGACGCGCGCAAGGCCAAGTACGATTTCTCCGATCCTTACATCGCCTCCAAGGCCGTGCTGATCGTGCGCGGCGACAACACCGACATCAAGACCTTCGCCGACCTCAAGGGCAAGAAGTCGGCACAGTCGTTGACATCGAATTTCGGCAAGCTCGCCGAGACCAACGGCGCCGAACTCGTCGGCACCGACGGCTTCGACCAGTCGATCCAGCTGCTGCTCACCGGCCGCGCCGACGCCACCATCAATGACAGCCTGTCTTTCCTCGACTTCAAGAAGCACAAGCCGGACGCCAATGTGAAGATCGCCGCGCAGGAAGAGAACGCCGACTATTCCGGCGTCATCGTGCGCAAGGGTGATCCGGAGCTGGTCGCGGCGATCAATAAGGCGCTGGCCGACATCAAGGCCGACGGCACCTACAAGAGGATCGCCGATACCTATTTCGGCCAGGATGTCTCGCAGTAAAGACCATTTCCCGGCGGTTGCCGGCAATGACCAATAGCGGCGGGCCGTCTTTGACGGCTCGCCGTTTTTCGCATGATATGAGAAGCACACAATCGCACTGCCGTCACCGCGGCGGTCTGTGAAGGAGGAGCCGTTCGTGCCGCACTGGCTACACCTGATGCTGGACTCGTTGCCGACACTGCTGTGGGCGGCGTTGATCTTCACCGTACCGCTGACATTGCTATCGTTCGCACTCGGCCTGTTCGTCGGCCTGGTTGTCGCCCTGGTGCGGCTGTTCGGTCCCAAGCCTCTGGTTGCCGTGGTCCGCTTCTATGTCTGGATCTTTCGCGGCACGCCGCTTCTGGTGCAGCTGTTCCTGATCTTTTACGGCCTGCCTTCGGTCGGCATATTGCTGGACGCTTTTCCGGCGGCGCTGATTGGCTTCACCCTCAACATAGGCGCCTACAGTTCGGAAATTATCCGCGCCGTGATCGGCTCGGTGCCGAAGGGCCAGTGGGAGGCGGCCTATTCGATCGGCATGACCTGGAGCCAGGCGATGCGGCGCACCATCCTGCCGCAAGCCGGCCGCGTCGCCGTGCCGCCGCTGTCCAACACCTTCATCTCGCTGGTCAAGGACACGTCGCTCGCCGCCGCCATCACCGTGCCGGAGATGTTCCAGGCGGCGCAGCGCATCGTCGCCACCACCTATGAGCCGCTGATCCTCTATGTCGAGGCGGCGATCCTTTATCTGGCGATGAGCTCGGTGCTTTCGGCCTTGCAGACGCGGCTGGAGGAGCGGCTCAACCGCTATGGCGGCTTCCTGGAGGCGCGCTCATGATCGGCCTCACCGACATCGAAAAGCGCTTCGGCGACAATCTGGTGCTGAAGGGCGTGACGGTCACCATTGCCGAAGGCAGCGTCACCGCGCTCGTCGGCCCCTCCGGCGGCGGCAAGAGCACACTGCTGCGCTGCATCAACCTGTTGGAGATCCCGACCTCGGGCATGGTGCGCATCGGCGACGAGACACTGGAATTCCGTCCCGGCATCAAGATCCCCAGCCGCGACATCCAGCGCCTGCGGCTGCAGACCGGCATGGTGTTCCAGAACTTCCAGCTGTTCCCGCATCGCACCGCGATCGAGAACGTCATGGAAGGCCTGGTGACGGTGCTCAAATGGCCGACGGCAAAGGCGCGCGAGCGGGCACTGGCGCTGCTCGAGAAGGTCGGCATGGCGCACAAGGCGGACGATTGGCCGGCAACGCTGTCGGGCGGCCAGCAGCAGCGTGTGGCCATCGCCCGCGCCCTGGCGCCGTCGCCCAAGGTTCTGCTTTGCGACGAGCCGACCTCGGCGCTCGATCCGGAACTGGCGCAGGAAGTGGTCGACGTGCTCGGAAAACTCGCCAGCGAAGGCACCACCATGGTGATGGCCACGCACGACCTTCGCCTTGCCTCCAAGATTGCGCAGGAGGTGGTGTTCCTCGACGCCGGCGTCATCGTCGAGAAGGGGCCGTCCGCCGTGGTGTTCTCCAACCCGGAGCGTGAACGGACCAAGCGTTTTATTGCGACGCTGAAGCAGGAGGCGGAGAAGGAAGCCGGCGGCTGAGCCTTCTACGTTCCCCTTGTGAAGAGGTCGGACGGAAGGTCCGGTTGCGGTCTGGTGTCGTCCCCATCCTCGCTGCTTCGCAGCCACCTGCCTGGGCGAGCCACGGGTCCCGCCCGTCCTTGGAACCCCACAAGGGGGTAAAAACAAAAACCCGGCACAAGGCCGGGTTTTCATGAATTCGACGGTGAAAGCGATCAGGCAGCTTCTTCCTGCTCGGCTTCCTCATTGTCGGCCTTGGCGCCGCGCTTCGGGCCCTTATTAAGGTTGACCTCGATCAGGCGCACGGCTTCGGTTTCCGACATGCGGTTGACTGCCGCGATCTCGCGCGCCATGCGGTCGAGTGCCGCCTCATAGAGCTGGCGCTCGGAATAGGACTGTTCCGGCTGGTTGTCGGCACGGTAGAGGTCGCGCACGACTTCCGAGATCGAGATCAGGTCGCCCGAATTGATCTTGGCATCATATTCCTGCGCACGGCGAGACCACATGGTGCGCTTGACGCGGGCGCGGCCCTGGACGACCTTCAGCGCGCGCTCGACATAATCCTCTTCCGACAGCTTGCGCATGCCGATGGAGGTCGCCTTGGCGACCGGAACCTTCAGGCGCATCTTGTCCTTCTGGAAGTCGATGACGAACAGTTCCAGCTTGTGGCCCGCAACTTCCTGCTCGTCGATCGAGACGATCTGGCCGACGCCGTGTGCCGGATAGACGATGTACTCGCCGGTCTTGAAACCGTGGCGTGCCGAGGTGGACTTCTTCTGCGGGGTGATCGTTGCCATTACGCCCTGAACTCCTTGTTGTGGCACCGGCGGCCTGCCGGTCCGAACGCATGCGACCGGGGACACCGATCGTTAGCCGCACAACAGATGAACCCATCGGAAAAAGCCGGGACCGGCAAACCGCATACATAGCGACTGCCTGGCCCAGATCGCTCTGGTCCGATTGGGGATTTCACCTTTCAGTGATTTGGGGCGCTTGCGCCATAAATCGACGTTGTGTCACCGGCATGTTTCAACTGGTGTAGCACAAAAAGTCGGAAGAATCAAGGTTTTGCTGCAAACGCGAAGGTCGAGCGACATCGCCGCCTGTCAAGGCAGTTAATGTATGAGGCGCGTTACGCAGCGTTATGACGATCCAATAGGCCGCACTTTTTTGCTTTGCGCATCACCCTTTCCGAAATCGATTCCGATTCCAGGGTCATGCGCTCAGTCGCCTTCGCCGGGCTCAGCGGAGAAATATTTCTCGAACTTGCCGGCCTCGCCGTCGAAGCTCTTGGCATCTGCCGGAGGCTCCTTCTTGGCGGTGATGTTGGGCCATTTCTCGGCGTATTCGGTGTTGACCTGCAGCCATTTGTCGAGGCCCGGCTCGGTGTCGGGCTTGATTGCATCGGCCGGGCATTCCGGTTCGCAGACGCCGCAGTCGATGCACTCGTCGGGATGTATGACAAGCATGTTCTCGCCCTCGTAAAAGCAGTCGACCGGACAGACCTCGATGCAGTCCATGTATTTGCATTTGATGCAGTTGTCGGTCACGACATAGGTCATTGGTCGGCTCCGGGACGTCCCGTTCTTGCTAGGGCGATGTGCGTCCAATTGGACGCATAAAGTACGCTCTGACACTTTGAATCTGCGCATCGTGCTTTCCGAAAATCGATCTCCGATTTTCGGGCCGATGCGGCGGCTTTTTTGGTGAGGTAACGCCTTTGCCTGCCGCTTGCAAGGGCAGCCATTGCCGGCGGGGCCGGCGTGTCCGGAATGAAATTCCAGATCGTCGCCATGGCGCAGACGGCCAAGGCTTCAGTCTTCGCCGAACAGCCGGTCGGTTTGCCTGCGCTCTTTCTTGGTCGGCCGGCCGCTGCCGGCGTCGCGCAGCGCCGGAATGGCATCGGCAACAGCCTCGCCTTTCGGCGCCGGCGGCGGGGACATGTCCTCGTAGAGCGTGCGCGCTTCCTCGGCCGGACCGCGCCGCACGCCGGTGCCAAGCACCTTCCAAATGAAAATACGGCGCTCGTGCGTAATGGTCAAAACGTCGCCAGGCTTGACCAGATCGGAGGCCTGCGCTGCTTTGTCGCTGTTGATGCGGACGCGTCCGGCGACAACCAGCTTGGCCGCCAGCGAGCGCGATTTTATCGCGCGCGAAAAGAACAGCCACTTGTCGACGCGCTGACGACCTTCAGCAACCATCGCAGCGAACCTGGGGCTTATTTCTTCAGCTGGTCGCGCAAGGCGGCGAGCTTGGCGAAGGGCGAGTCCGGATCGAAGCGCACCGGGCGTTCTTCGCGCGGCTTGGCCTGGAAGGCCGGCTTGGCGCCTCGCGGTCCGCCTTTGCCTTCCGGCCTGCCGCCTTTCCAGTCAGGCCGGCCCTCGCGCGGACGCTCGCCTTGCGGCTTGCCGTCGCGGCGCTGTTCGCCCTCGGCCTGCGGCTTGGGCTTGAACTTCGAACGGTCGAAGCGTGGCTTGGCGGCACCGTCGCGCTGGTCGCGCCGGCCTTGGTAGGCCGGCCGCTCGCCCGTTGCGGGCTGTCCGCCGGCAGCGTCGGCCGGCGCGTCGGCGCGGGCAGCCTGGCCGTTACGCGGGCGATTGTCCCGGCCTTGACGATGGCGCGGGCGCTGCTCGAAACGACCCTGCCGCCACAGCAAGATGGGCTTTGGCGCTTCGGCCTCGGGGACAGGCTCAGCGCTTCCACCCTCCCCCTCGTGGGGAGGGTCGGCGCGCAGCGCCGGGGTGGGGGCAGCGCCGGCGTCGGCGGTTGCGCCTGAAGTGTCTGCTGTGTCTGCACCTGCTTCGTTAACGCTGTCACCCCCACCCGCGTCGCTTCGCGCCGCGACCTCCCCCATCGAGGGGGAGGTAAGGGCGTCGGCGTTTTCGGCGACGGTGGCGTCGGCGCTTTCGGGGACGGTGTCGTCAGCTTCCGCAACAGCCGGAGCTTCTTCCGCGATTTCTATGGGAGCTTCGACCTGTTCTTCCGCGACGGGCTCTGCCGTTGCTTCCGCGATGGCTGGAGCTTCGGCGGTGGCTTCAACGGCCGCAGTTGGCTCCGAACCCTCGGGAGGTGCGCCCGGCTGAGCGTCCGCAGCAACAGCATCCGCTGCGGCTTCGGCGACGGGCTGCTCAGCCGCAGGCTCAGCGGCGGCAACCGCATCCGGCTCCGATCCAACGGCCGGCGCTTCAGCGACGGCTTCACTTGCAGCGGCTTCCGCCGCCTTGGGCTGTTCAGCTTTTGCAGCCGCGTCCGCAGCCAGCTTGGCGGCAGCCGCTTCCCGCGCCGCGTTGTCCTGTGCTTCCAGCCGCGCCTTGACCTCTGCCGGCGGCTTCGGCTCGGCGCGATAGCCGAGACCTTTCAGGATCTCTTCCATGTCGTCGGCGGTGGCGCCGAGGATGGACATCATCGGCGGCGTCACCATGAAGGACTGGCCGTCATAGGCGCCGTCCGGGCGCTGTCCCAGACCGGGCTTCCAGTTGGTCGCAGGCCGGATCAGGTCGGCCAGCCGTTCCAGAATGTCGATGCGCACGGCGCGGCGGCCGAGATTGCGGTAGCCGGCAAGCTTGTAGAAGCTCTTGTCGAAAGCAGGATCGATGACCACCGAGGTGCGGCCGGAAGCCAGTGCGTGCACCACGTCGCCAAAGCCCGGCTTGTCCTTGCCGTCGTTCTTCAGCGCCCACAACAGCGTAATCAGTCCGGCGGGCGCCGGCTTGATCAGCGCCGGCACGAAGACGTGGTAGGCGCCGAAGCGCACACCGAGCCGGCGCAAGGCGGCGCGACCCTCCTGGTCGAGCGACTTCATTTCCTCGGCGATGTCGCGGCGGTTGATGAGGCCGAAATGCTCGACGAGCTGGAAGGCGATGCCACGGCCGATGCCGGCGATCTGCTCGGCATTCTTCAAGTCGACCAGCGGCTTCAGCAAGGATTCGATCTGGAAATTGACGAAACGCTCGGCGCGCGCGGCGACCTTGTCTCGGGCGGGGCCGGTCAACTGCTCGTCGGCCAAAAGCACCAGGCGCGGCTTCAGCGCGTCCTCGCCGGCAACCAGCGTGCCGATCGGCGCGCCGATCCAGCGCAGCGTGCCGTCGGAGCCGAGCGCAAGGTCGCCATTGGCGCAGGCGCCGAAGCGTTCGGCACGCGCCTCGAACTCGGCGGCCAGCGCTTTTTGCGCTGCCGTACGCACGGCCTTGGCGTCTTCGCCGCCGGCGCTCTGGTCGGCGGTGAAGCGGAACCCTTGCAACTCGCCGACATGATGGCCTTCGACAAGGACGGTTCCGGTAGGACTGATTTCGGCTTCAGGCATTGTATTTTCTCTAAGGCGCCGCATGAGGACGGAAGTCCTGCGGTCTACAAACCGTTTCGTCAACCGCTCATGCAGCGCATCCGACAATCTGTCTTCGATTTCGCGCGTCTTTTCCCGCCAGTGTGCCTGATCGGCCAGCCAGCCCGGCCGGTTGGACACGAATGTCCAGGTGCGGATCTGCGCAATGCGGTGCGACAGCGTGTCGATGTCCCCCTCGGTCGTATCGGCGCGGCGCACCTGCTCGGCCATGTAGTTCTCGTCGACATGGCCGTGTTTGGCGAGGTCGGTGTAGATAGAAGCGATCAGGTCGGAGTGCTGGGCCGGCGCGATCTTGCGGTAGTCCGGCAACGCGCAGGCTTCCCACAGCAGCGCGACGCGCTTGGCATTGGTAGCCAGCGCGCGGATGTCCTCGTCGCGGGAGAGATGTTCGAGCGCCTGCGCATCGACCGCCGGCAGCGCGCGCGTCAGGCCTTCGACCGGCGCGTTGGCCTCGATCGAGCGCTTCAGCGCGTCGAGGCTGGCGAAGTCGAAATGCGCGGTGCGCCATTGCAGCACCTTCACCGGATCGAACTCGTGCCCCTCGATGCGCTTGACCAGTTCCTCGTCCAGCGGATCGACCTGGCCGGTGACGCCGAAGGTGCCGTCGCGCAGATGCCGGCCGGCGCGGCCGGCGATCTGGCCGAGCTCGGCCGCCGTCAGGTTGCGGTACTGGTAGCCGTCGAATTTGCGGTTCTGGGCGAAGGCGACATGATCGAGATCAAGGTTGAGCCCCATGCCGATGGCGTCGGTGGCGACGAGATAGTCGACGTCCCCTGCCTGGAACATTGCCACCTGGGCATTGCGGGTGCGGGGCGACAGCGCGCCTAGCACGACCGCCGCTCCTCCTTGCTGGCGGCGGATCAGCTCAGCGATGGCATAGACCTCGTCGGCGGAGAAAGCGACGATCGCCGTACGCCGCGGCAGGCGGGTCAATTTCTTCGAACCGGCATAGGCCAGGTGCGACAGGCGAGGGCGCGTCACCACCGAGACGCCTCTCAGCAGCTTTTGCAGGATGCCATGCATGGTGGCCGCGCCGAGCAGCAGCGTTTCCTGGCGCCCGCGCAGGTGCAGGATTCGGTCGGTGAAGATATGGCCGCGCTCGAGGTCGCCGGCGAGCTGCACCTCGTCGATGACGACGAAGGCAACGTCGGTCTCGCGCGGCATGGCTTCGACGGTGCAGACCGAATATTTCGCGCGGGGCGGCTGGATTTTTTCCTCGCCGGTGATGAGCGCCACCTTGTGGGCGCCGACCTTTTCGCAGACGCGGGCATAGACCTCGCGCGCCAGAAGGCGGAGCGGCAGGCCGATAATGCCGCTCTCATGCGCCACCATGCGCTCGATGGCGAGATGGGTCTTGCCGGTGTTGGTCGGACCCAGCACGGCAGTCACGTCGCGGCCCGACAGGATCAGCGGCTCGGTGTGTTTCGGCTGGATGTTCATCGGCCTGGAGATGAGGCTTTCTGCATCGTGTTGTCGGGAGCGCGCCTCGCGTGGCGCGTATGACAGGCGACACATAGGGATTTCAGGCGCGAAGCGAAAGCGGAATGTTCCGGCCGGCAGTCCCACGGTTCGTCTTTGAGGTCTCAATTAACAGTTGGAACGAGTCTGGAACGAATCGGCGACGAATCAGTGACTCCGGCAGATTCAGCTTTTGTTCACGGCTACATGTGGATTTTGCGAGCCTGAGTCTCACCATATGCTGAATCGCGGAAACTGGCCCGATTCCTGCAAGGCGACCATTGGCGTTAACCTTTGCCGGCGGGGCATCGTCGTGATCCGATACGCCTCGGCCAACATTATGAAATTGCTGAATTTTCTTAATCGGCCTTAACCATTTTCCGGTGGTATTCGGCCTTGGTCGTTAACGTTCCGCTCAAAGCCGGAACGAATGGGTGACGAATCGGCGATGGCGGGATTTTCCTGGTTTGTTCACCCCAACATGTTGTGTTGTCCACAGCTTGTCCACCGAGAATTCACAGCTTGCGAACCGGGTTTTGCACAGGGCGCCTAGAAATCGTTAATCTTTGCGTGCCGGAACGGGTCAATGTCTCGCGCGCAGCCCGGGGAACATCGCCGGCCGGCGATGAAAAACGGGCCATAAGCCGGCCCGTCCTACCGGGCGAAATTGCTGTCGTTCAGACGAAGTACTGGCCGCCATTGGCGGTGATGGTCGAGCCGGTGATGAAACCGGCGTCCTCAGAGGCGAGGAAGACGACGCAACGCGCGATCTCTTCCGGTTCGCCGAGGCGGCCGACCGGGATCTGCGGAATGATGCGTTCATTCAGCACCTTCTCGTCGATCGCCTTGACCATCTCGGTGGCGATGTAGCCGGGGCAGATGACATTGACTGTGATGCCCGCGCGCGCGCCCTCCTGCGCCAGCGCCTTCGAGAAGCCGATGTCGCCGGCCTTTGCGGCGGAATAGTTGACCTGGCCGGCCTGGCCTTTCTGGCCGTTGATGGAGGAAATGGTGATGACGCGGCCGAATTTGCGGTCGCGCATGCCGCCCCACAGCGGATGCGTCATGTTGAAGACGCCAGACAGATTGGTGTCGATGACTTCCTTCCACTGCTCGCGCGTCAGCTTGTGGAACATGGCGTCACGGGTAATGCCGGCATTGTTGACCAGCACCGAGACCGGGCCGAGATCGGCCTCGACCTGTTTGATTCCGGCGGCACAGGCGTCGTAGTCGGCGACCGACCATTTGTAGGCCTTGATGCCGGTTTGTGCGCTGAACTTCCCCGCTGCCTCGTCATTGCCGGCATA
This sequence comes from Mesorhizobium sp. C432A, assembly GCF_030323145.1. Taxonomy (NCBI): domain Bacteria; kingdom Pseudomonadati; phylum Pseudomonadota; class Alphaproteobacteria; order Hyphomicrobiales; family Phyllobacteriaceae; genus Mesorhizobium; species Mesorhizobium sp. C432A. The sequence goes on from NZ_CP100470.1 coordinate 1,693,781, forward strand.
GTTGGCTGCAACGGTGTAACCGGCATTCTTCAGGCCGATCGATATGGCGGCGCCGATGCCGCGCGATCCACCGGTGACGAGCGCTACTTTGGTCATTGAAAGTTCTTCCTCCCTTTGGTCGGAAGAAGGGAATAGGGAATAGGGAGTAGCGAGTAGGGATCGATATCCCGCCGCGCTGCTCCTTCTTCCCCATTCACTACTCCCTATTCACTACTCACTTCTCTTTCACAGCGCTTCCACGCACAGAGCGACGCCCATGCCGCCGCCGATGCACAGCGTGGCAAGGCCTTTCTTGGCGCCGCGGCGGCGCATCTCGAAAACCAGCGTGTTGAAGACGCGGGCGCCCGACGCGCCGATCGGATGGCCGATGGCGATGGCGCCGCCATTGACGTTGACGATCGACGTATCCCAGCCCATGCCCTTGTTGACGGCGCAGGCCTGCGCGGCGAAGGCTTCATTGGCCTCGACAAGGTCGAGGTCCTTGACCGACCAGCCGGCCTTCTCGAGCGCCCGCTTCGACGCGGGTATAGGTCCGGTGCCCATGATTGCCGGATCGACGCCAGCCGTCGCCCAGGATGCGATGCGCACCAGCGGGGTGATGCCGCGCCTTGTGGCTTCAGCCTCGCTCATCAGCAGCGCGCCGGCGGCGCCGTCATTGATGCCCGACGCGTTGGCGGCGGTCACGGTGCCGTCCTTGTCGAAAGCCGGCTTCAGCTTGGACATGGCGTCGATGGTGGCGCCGTGGCGGATGTACTCGTCCTGGTCGACGACAGTGTCGCCCTTCCTGCCCTTGATCGTGAAGGCGACGATCTCGTCCTTGAACTTGCCGGCCTTCTGCGCGGCCTCGGCCTTGTTTTGCGAGGCCAGCGCAAACTGGTCCTGGTCGTCGCGGGTGATCTGGAACTGGCGGGCGACGTTCTCGGCGGTGTTGCCCATGTGGTAGCCGTTGAAGGCGTCCCACAACCCGTCCTTGATCATGGTGTCGATCATCTTGTAGTCGCCCATCTTGACGCCGGCGCGCAGGTGCTCGGCGTGCGGCGACAGCGACATCGATTCCTGGCCGCCGGCGATGATCACCGTGGCGTCGCCAGCAGCGATCTGCTGCATGCCGAGCGCTATGGCGCGCAGGCCCGAGCCGCAAACCTGGTTGAGGCCCCAGGCGGTCGTCTCCTTGGGCAGGCCGGCATTGATCGACGCCTGGCGGGCGGGGTTCTGGCCCTGCGCGGCGGTCAGCACCTGGCCGAGAATGACCTCGTCGACTTCGCCCGGCTCGACGCCGGCGCGCGCCAAAAGCTCCCTGATGACGACGGCGCCAAGTTCATGCGCCGGGGTGGCGGCGAAGGCGCCGTTGAAAGAGCCGACAGCCGTGCGTGCGGCGCTGGCAACGACGATTGAATTGGAAGCGGACATTTTTCTCTCCAGACTTCGAGGTGTCGTGTTCTTGGGGGCTTGTTGGGACTTTTCTTGCCCGTTCCACACCCCAAGTCAAACCGGAAATGGGCATGCCGGCCAAGCGCCGCAAGCAGGGCGCGGGCGGCCGGCGGGATCGCCCAACCTTTGCTGCGCAGCATAATCGCCCGGCCATGCAGCAATAAATGATGCCGCACTGCACAAAGCGCTTGGAATTATAGAGCTTTTGCGCATATCCTTAAAAATGGCGCAATCGTTACCGGCGGCTTACTCAGGCGCGCCGGTGTCCCGGGAGGATGCTGATGGCCGCGAAAGACGACCCTATCATTATCAAGAAATATGCCAATCGCCGGCTCTACAACACCGGCACCAGCACCTATGTGACGCTTGAGGATCTGGCCGAGATGGTCAAGAAGGGCGAGGAGTTCACCGTCCAGGACGCCAAGACCGGTGACGACATTACCCATCCGGTGCTGACGCAGATCATCTTCGAACTGGAGAACAAGGATGGGCAGAACATGCTGCCGATCCCGTTCCTGCGCCAGTTGATCGCTTTCTACGGCGACCAGATGCAGCAGATCGTGCCGAGCTTCCTCGAACAGTCGATGATGGCCTTCTCCAAGGAACAGGAGCGATTCCGCGAGCAGATGAAGGGCGCGATCGGCAAGTCGCCGCTGGATGTAATGAAGATCGCCACTCCGATCAAGGCGCTGGAAGAGCAGACACGCCGCAACATGGAAATGTTCCAGAACGCGATGCGCCTGTTCACGCCGTTCCCGACCGCCGCCACAAATGCTGCGGCCGCGGCTGCACCCGAGCCGGCCCGCAAGGATGTCCCGGAAAAGAGCGGCGACGACCTTCAGGAACTGAAGCAACAGATCGCCGCCATGCAGCGCAAGCTTGACACCATGTCGTAGAGGCGGCCGGGCAATGGTCTGAACCGGCTCAACCCGGCTGGGCCTTGCCTCACGGGTCGATTTCAGTTGCCACGATTCCCAGATATTCGTCGGGCTGCCCGCCGAGTGAGCGGTAGAATGCCTTCGCCGGTATGTTGGATTTCAGCACCGTCCATTTGATGGCCGATGCGCCGATGCCGATGGCGTGTTGGCGAAGCTGTTCAACAAGCGCATGGCCGACCCCCATCCCGCGCGCCGCTTCAGTGACGTAGAGTTCCTTCAGCCAGACAACCGGCTTCAGGTCGTAGGTCCAGGGATGAGGTAGTGGACGGCGATGCCGACGATCACGCCCTCGCGCTCCGCCACCAACACGCCGAACCGGGGCGATGGTCCCAGCCCGTGCTCGATGAGGTTCGCTTAGGTGACGCGAAGCTTGTCGTCATAACCCTCGAAGACGACTAGCGCCCGCATGAGGGCGAGCACCGCACCGACATCCTCGCGCACGAATGGACGAATTCTAACCATCGCCTTTGCATGCTTACTCCAGCCCGACCATATCGCGTGGACGCTGCCGCGCAGCCTGGCCTTGGCCTCACGCGTGCAAGACACCGGGCTCCTTGCCTGAAGCGAAAGGAAGGTCCTCGTCCTGCCAACCGGTTATGCCGCCGATCATGATCTTCACGGGACGACCGAGGCTGGCCAGCTTGAAGGCCGCCTGATCCGCGCCATTGCAATGCGGTCCCGCGCAATAGACGACGAACAGCGTCTTTTCGGGCCATTGCACCATCCGCTCGGCCGATATTTCGCGGTGGGGCAGATGCAGCGCGCCCGGCACATGGCGGCGTCCATAGGCTTCCGGCGAACCGACCACATGCAGGAGAACAAAGTCCGGCTCTCCGGCACGCAGTGCGGCGGCGACGTCGGAACAGTCGGTCTCGACGGAAAGCCGGCGCAGAAAATGGTCGCGGGCGATATCCGGCGATGCCGCCGGAATGTCTGTCACGTGGCTCATCCTCGTATCTCCATTGCTGATGCGACGGAGAGATAAGACAGGAAGCAGGGCGATTGCAGCTGGCAGCTTTGCCATATATCGTCAAGATCATGCCATCCTCTGCCAATCCGCGCCCTGCCAACCCTCTTGTCGTTGCCGTTGCCTATGACGGGCTGTGCACGTTCGAGTTTGGCGTGGCGGTTGAGATCTTCGCCTTGCCCCGGCCGGAAATGGGTGAGGATTGGTACCGTTTTGCGGTTGCCGGTATTGATACCGGTGAAATGCGCGCGCTGGGCGGCGTGCGTATTGTTGCCGACGGCGGGATCGATCTGATCGGCCAGGCCGGCACGGTGATCGTACCGGGATGGCGCGGAACGGAGGCTCCGGTGCCGCCGGCGCTGATCGAGGCGCTTCGAAAGGCACACGAGCGCGGCTCTCGCATTCTTTCGATCTGTTCGGGCGTGTTCGTGCTTGCCGCCGCCGGCCTGCTTGCGGGCAAAAGAGCGACCACGCATTGGCGCTACAGCGAGAAGCTGACGGAGATGTACCCCGACATCACCGTGATTCCGGACGTTTTGTACATCGATGAGGGCAATGTGCTGACATCGGCAGGCAGTGCCGCGGGCATCGACCTCTGCCTGCATCTGGTTCGGCGCGACTTCGGCACCAAGGCTGCAAACATGGTGGCGCGCCGTCTGGTCGTGCCGCCGCATCGCGACGGCGGCCAGGCGCAGTATGTCGAGAGTTCCGTTCCCGAGCCACATGAGCGCAGCCGGCTTGGACCGTTGATCGACAGGATGCGCGCCGATATTGCCGCCGACTATCCCGTCGCCATCTTGGCCGAGCTTGCCGGTATGAGCGAGCGGACGTTCCTGCGCCGGTTCGCGGCCGCAACCGGCGTCACGCCGGCGCGCTGGCTGCTGTCGGAACGGCTTTCGCGGGCGCGCACGCTGCTGGAAGACACCGCCATGCCGATCGAACGGATTGCCGAGACTGCCGGCTTTGGCGCGGCAGGCACGCTGCGGCATCATTTTCGTCAGCAGTTCGCCACGACGCCCGTCGCGTACCGTGCGCGGTTCGGGAACACGGCCAGGTCGGCTTAAGTCACGCGTCCCTCATAGCGGCCACGCGGCCTGATGATGCTGCCGCTAATGATCTGTTCGACCATATGCGCGGCCCAGCCGACACTGCGTCCGAGCGCAAACAGCTGGAACGGTGCATCGCGCGGCAAGCCAAGGCCGCGCGTTAGTGCGGCCAGGGCGAAGTCGATGTTGGGCTGGGCACCGGCCGCCGCCATGGCGGCTTTTTGCAGCTGTTGCAGCGTCTCGTCGACAGGGATGACTTCCAGAAGTGCGGTGGCACGGGGATCGCCGTCGGGATAGAGCGGATGGCCGAACGCCGGCAAGGTCCGATCATGGCCGAGCCAGCGCCGGATCGCCGCATCCGCGCCGTGGGCTGCTGCATCTTCAGCCAGTTGCATCACCGCTTCGCCGGCGCCACCGTGGCGCGGGCCGGACAGCGTTGCCAGGCCGGCCAGCAGGCATGCGGCAGGCGAGGCGCCTGTGGACGCTGCGACGCGGGCGGCGAAGGTCGATGCGTTGAGTTCATGATCGGCGAGCAGGACGAGGGCGCAGCGGATCGCTTCCGCGCCGGCATCATCCACCGACCAGCCCTGCGCCAGGCGCTTATGGACGGGCGCTGTGCCGGCTTCAGCGCCCAGCGACTGCGCCAGCGCTCCGACTGTGCGCGCGGCCTCGGTGCACAGCGAGGCGGCGCTGCGTCCTAGCGAAGGCCGCCCGTGGCCTGCAAGCATGGCAAGCTGCGCAAAGGCCGAGGCGCGGCCGACTGGATGAGGCGCTTCAGGTGACGGAGCTTTGAACGTCACCGGTTCGGCCGAGGCCCACAGCAGAGCGGCGGTTTCCTCCAGCGTCGCCGATTTGGCGAGCGCAACGGCGTCTTGCCCTCGGTAGATGAGGCTCCCGTGCAGAACGGTCGAAATTGCTGTTGCAATCGAGGGTTCGCCCCAGGCGATCGCACTCTCGGCGATGGCCGAGGGACTGCGGCCGCGCGCCCGGCGGGTCGCCAGTGCGGCGATGTCGTCGGCGCGGTACTGGCTGCGGCGCGGGTCGCTCTCATCCGGCCGCATGCCGATGCGGCCACGGCTGACATAGGCGTAAAGCGTCTGCGGCCGCACCTTGAGCCTTTCCAGCGCCTCTTCCCGCGACAGCCATTCGGACATTTTCAGCCCATACATTGATTATATTGATCAAGATTGATCGAGGCGCAGCCTAACCCTTATCTCCCATGCAGAAAAGCTGCAAGGAGATGAGATATGGCGAACGGGCTCGATGATGTGGTGGCGGCGGAGACCGTGCTCTCCGATGTCGATGGCCTTGGCGGCCGCCTGACGATCCGCGGTCATTCGCTGCCGGAATTGGCGGGACGCTGGCGCTATGCGCAAGTGGTTCGCCTGTTGCTCGACGGCTTCTTCGACGGCCTTCCCGGCGATGCCGAACTGGCAGCGAGGCTGGGCAAGGCTCGCGTCGAGGTGTTCGAGCGGCTTGCGCCCTCGCTGCCGCTGCTCGCACCGCTTGAGATCTATAGCGCCATGCGCGCCGGCATGGCGCTGCTGCCGGATGGCGAGACGCTGACGGACGCCTTGCGGCTGATCGCGGCGCCCGCTGTGCTGACGCCGGCTCTGCTGCGGCTGGCGCGTGGCGAGCAGCCGATCGCACCTGACGCGAAGGCCGATCATGCCGCCGACATGCTGAGGATGCTCGAGGGATCCATCCCGTCGCCGGCGCTGGCAAGGGCACTCGACACCTATCTGGTGACCGTCTGCGATCACGGCCTCAACGCCTCGACCTTCGCCACCCGCGTCGTGGCATCGACGCTGGCCGGGCTGACATCGTCGGTGCTGGCCGGGCTCGGCGCGCTCAAGGGGCCGCTGCACGGCGGCGCGCCCGGCCCGGTGATCGAGATGCTCGATGCAATCCAGGCGCATGGCGACGCGGCCGGTTGGCTGCGCGAGAAGGTCGCGCATGGCGAGCGCATCATGGGTTTCGGCCATCGTATCTACCGCGTGCGCGATCCGCGCGCCGATGTACTGAAAGCCGTCGTGCGGCAGCTCGGCAGCGAGGGCGAAGCCGGCCGCCGGCTGGCCTTCGCCGAACAGGTCGAGCAGACGGCGCTCGAAGTGCTGCGGATCGCCAAGCCGCAGCGCTCGTTGCAGACCAATGTCGAGTTCTACACAGCGCTTGTGCTTGAGGCGGCGGGCTTTCCGCCACAGGCGTTCAGCAATGTCTTTGCTGCCGGACGTGTCGCCGGCTGGATCGCGCATGCGCGCGAACAGCAGACGACAGGGCGGCTGATCCGTCCACAGTCGCGCTATGTCGGGCCGGTGCCGAAGCTTGTCGCTTGAGTTTTTTGCGAAGATGACCCCACCCTGGCTTGCCGAGGCGAGCCACGGGTCTCGCCCGTCCTTCGGACCCCCACAAGGGGAGGGAAGCTGCCGCGCGCCGCCGAAACGTCGGTGGTTTGCTGAGATCAGCGTCTACCAAGTCTCCCTCCCCCTTGTGGGGAGGGATCAAGGGTGGGGGTATTCGTAGGGCGAAGACCTGGGCGTGGAGGACCATTCCCCATGACCAAAATTTCATGTGATCACGCGACCGTGTTCGTGTTCTTGCCTTGGTCATCCCTTATATGCTGCACTGCAATATAAGTCCGCTGCCGTCGAACCGCCGATTTCCGGGCGGAATGAGGCAGCAGCGACCAAACCGAACAGGAACGCCATGACCAAAAACGGCAAGGCGGAGGAAACGAAGAAGATCAAGATCGCGCTGCAGGGCGGCGGCTCGCACGGGGCTTTCTCCTGGGGTGTACTCGACCGGCTGCTGGAGGATGGCAGGCTCGACATTTCAGCCGTGTCCGGCACCAGCGCCGGCGCGATGAATGCGGTGGCGCTGGCCGATGGGTTTGTGCGCGCCGGTGTCGAGGGTGCACGGCAAAAGCTCGACGATTTCTGGCGCGCGGTGGCGGCCAAGGGCCGCTTCAGCCCGGTGCAGCGCATGCCCTGGGACGTCGCCTGGGGCAACTGGTCGATCGAGAACACCCCCGGCTATTTCTTCTTCGACACCATGTCCCGAGTGTTTTCGCCCTATGTCGCCAATCCGCTGGGCTTGAACCCGCTGCGTGACGTGGTCGAGCAGGAGATCGATTTCAAAAATGTGCACGCCTGCAACTCGATGGAGCTGTTCATTTCGGCGACCAATGTCGAGACCGGCCAGCTGCGCGTCTTTTCCGACGGCGAGATCGACCTCGACACGGTGATGGCCTCGGCCTGCCTGCCGCAATTGTTCCGCGCCGTCGAGATCAAGGGCGTGCCCTATTGGGATGGCGGCTATGGCGGCAATCCGGCGCTGTTTCCGTTCTTCAAGACGGCGGCGACGGAGGATGTGCTTTTGGTGCAGATCAATCCTGTGGTGCGCGAAGGCACGCCGAAAAGCGCCAACGAAATCCAGAACCGCATCGACGAGATCACCTTCAATGCCGGGCTGCTGAACGAATTCCGCTCGATCGCCTTCGTCAAGGAGCTGATCGCCGCCGGCCGGCTGCCGCGTGGCGAATACCGCGACATCCGCATGCACCGCATCGATGCCGACGAGGCGTTCAAGGATCTGTCGGCGTCATCCAAGGTCAACGCCGAATGGGCCTTCCTGAGCTATCTCAGAGATCTCGGCCGCATAGCGGCCAGCGACTGGCTGGAGCAGAATTACGACGCCGTCGGCAAGCGGCCGACGCTCGATCTTTCCGGCGAACTCGATGACGGCTTCAAACCGGTGCGCGGGCCGGCACCGGGACGGCGGGTGAAGGAATTCCTCGCCGCCCGCAAGAAGCCGGAGGCGGAACGCCGGCGGGCCTGAGTCCGCCCGGATCGATCAAGACGATCAGCGAAGTGTTCGGCAAATCGGAGTAGCGCCGATGACTTTCCGTCCCGGAACAACCGTTGCGTGTGACGGTATACAAAATCATACTGACGCCTGCTGCCATTCACTGAGTGGCTACGCAGGTCGCGCCCACATTTGAGCGTCAAAAACTAGTGCGGGCACAGGGGGATGTCAGTGCTCAAAACGCCTTGAAAACAAAGCGCCTCCAACATCCGTATGGTTCCGAGACTGTGGTTCCGCCGCCTGACGGGGCGCCGATAAAACCGTTTCCGTTAGCCACACTACGCCTGCCTTGCGCAATGCCCCTGCAACTTTTCGACTGTATTGCGATGCAACTTTGATGTAGAAGCGCGGCTTCGCCGTTCACGGCAAATTGAACACGGCCTGGCGCGCACCCATATCGGCGACGCGCCCGAGTTGGAAGACACGGTAGCTGTTAGACGACGGACACCCTGTTGGATAACGACTTGGCCGAACCCCGCAGTGGAAAAAAATGATGCCGAAGATCAGGTTTCACAAGCTTGCCGCTATTGTTGTGCTCATCGGCTTCGCGGCCTGGATGGGAACAGGCGCGTTCTCGTCCGTCGGCAGCGCCGCTGTCGAAGGTGCTGGCAAGGCAGGCGATCAGGCCAAGCCGGGCGATCAGGCCAAGGCGCCGGATGCAGCCAAGGCGGCCGAGGCCGAACCGAAGGCGCCGCTGCGCACCGTCGCTGTGGTGACGCCGCCGCGCAAGACCTATGCCCGCGCCATCCGCATTTCCGGGCTGACCGAGGCCGACAAGCGCGCCGTGCTGGCGACGCGTGTCGCCGGCGTCATCGAAAAGCTGCCGGTCAAGCAGGGCGATCACGTCAAGACCGGCGATCTGGTGCTGATGCTTGCGGCGGAAGAAAAGATCTCGATGGTCGACAATGCCAAGCAACTCGTCGTGCAGCGCCAGGCTGAACTCGACGCATCGCTGCGGCTCATGAAGACCGGCAATCTGCCCAAGCTGCAGCTCGACACGGCGCGTTCGAACCTGACCGCTGCGCAGTCGCAGCTGGAAACGGCGCAGGCCGAGCTCGACCGCAATCTGGTCAAGGCGCCCTTCGACGGCGTCATCGACCGGGTGCCGGTGGAGCTCGGCAGTTCCGTCATGCAGGGCGGCGAGGTGGCAACCATCCTCAAGCTCGATCCGGTGATTGCGCGCGGCGAAGTCAGCGAACGCGACCTCGGCTATCTCAAGCTCGGCGACAAGGCCACTGTCCGGCTGGTCAGCGGCCAGACCGTCGAAGGCACGGTGCGCTACATCAGCCGCGACGCCTCGTCGGCCACCCGAACCTTCCGCGTCGAGATCGCCGTGCCCAATGCCGATGGCTCCGTGCCGGCGGGCATGACGGCCGAGATTTCGCTCAGCGCGCAGCCGACCGATGCCGTCATGTTGCCGCGCTCCGTGGTGACGCTGGGCGACAAGGGAGACCTCGGCATCCGTGCCGTCGACAAGGACAACAAGGTGGTGTTCTTCCCGATCGACCTCGTTGACGACTCGCCGAAGGGCCTCGTGCTTGGCGGCATTCCCGCCGATGCCCGCGTCATCGTCGCCGGCCAGGAACTCGTCAAGGAAGGCGACGTCGTCAAGCCGGTCGAGGCCGACCAGGCGACCATCCAGAAACTGTTGGGCGAAGCGACAACGCAGTAGCGCCGGGTGGCCCCGGACGGGGGCAACCGGCCGCAATGCGCTCCTGAAATTTTGAGAACAGGCCATGGATATCGTCAAACTCGCGATCAACAATGCCCGGCTGACCATTGCGGTGCTGGTGTTCCTGCTGCTGGCGGGCTGGGTCGCCTATCAGTCGACGCCGAAGGAAGCGGAACCCGACGTTCCTACCCCTTATGTTTATATAAATGTCGCCTATCAAGGCATTGCGCCCGAAGACGCTGAAAGACTTCTGCTTAGGCCGCTGGAGGCAAAGCTTAAGAGTCTTAAGGGGTTAAAGGAGATGAAATCATCCGCCTATCAGGGCGGCGCCTTTGTCTTTCTTGAGTTTCTGCCGTCTATAAAAGTCGACACCGCGGTGACAGATACACGCTCGAAGGTTCAGGACGCGAAGGCTGACCTGCCCCAAGCGGCAGAAGAACCGGTTGTTACCGAGGTCAACATTTCCGAGTTTCCCGTCCTGGTCGTCACGCTGTCCGGCGATGTGCCCGAGCGTGTGCTTACGGCGGCGGCGCGCGAACTGCGCGACCGCATCGAGGAAGTACCGGGCGTTCTTGAGGGCACCATACAAGGCGCGCGCGACGATCTTGTCGAAGTCGTCATCGACCCGATGAAGCTGTCCTCCTACGGCCTGCAGCTCGACCAGTTGATCGGCGCGGTCGGCGCTTCCAACAGCCTGGTCGCCGCCGGCAATATCGAGGGTTCGGAAGGCAAATACGCGGTCAAGGTGCCGTCGCTGATCGAAACACCAGAGGATGTGGCGTCGCTGCCGGTGGTTGCCGGACCCAATGCCGTCGTCCAGGCCAAGGACATCGCCACGATCCGGTCGACCTTTGCCGATGCCACGACCATCACCCGCCTCAACGGCAAGCCGGCCATCGCCATTGAAGTCAAGAAGCGCATCGGCGCCAATCTGATCGACACGCTGGCCAAGGTGCGGGAAGTGTCCGACGCCTACGTCAAGACCATGCCGGAAGGCATGAACATCACCTACACGCAGGACAAGTCCGTCTTCGTCAACCAGCTGCTGGGCGACCTGCAGAACCACGTGATGATCGCCGTCATCCTGGTGTTCATCGTCATCCTCTATGCGCTGTCGGGACGCGCCTCGCTGCTGATCGGGCTTGCCATTCCGTCATCCTTCCTCATCGGCATCCTGCTGCTTGCGATGATGGGCTACACGATCAACATGATCGTGCTGTTCAGCCTTATCCTGGCGGTCGGCATGCTGGTCGACGACGCCATCATCGTCACCGAATTCGCCGAACGGCGCATGGGCGAAGGCATGCCGAAGGCGGAAGCCTTCACGCTGGCCGCCAAGCGCATGGCCGGTCCGGTCATCGCCGCGACGATGACGCGCATCGCGGCGTTTTCGCCGCTGCTGTTCTGGCCCGGCATCATCGGCGACTTCATGAAATACATGCCGATCACGCTGATCGTCACGCTGTCGGCCTCGATGCTTTATGCGCTGGTGTTCGCGCCGACGCTGGGCGCGCTCTTCGCCAAGGCGCCGGAGCATCACGAGGAACACAATCGCGACGGCTGGTACATGGCGCTGGTCAAGCAGGCGGTGCGCTTCCCCATCACCGTGCTGGTGCTTACCGCCGTGCTTTTGACCGGCGTTGGCTTCGCCTATTCCAAATACGGCGCCGGCGTCGAGTTCTTCCCCAGCGTCGAGCCCGACTACGGCCTGCTCTATGTGCATGCCCGCGGCAATCTCTCGCTGGCCGAAATGGATACGGCAACCAGGATCGCCGAAAACCGGCTGCTCGGCTGGCCCGGCGTGAAATCGGTCTACACCCGCGTCGGCAAGACGCAGGGCGGCGGACAGGACGTGCCGGAGGACGTCGTCGGCGTCATCCAGTATGAGTTCATCGACTGGCGCGAGCGCAAATCGGCGAACAATATCCTGGATGAGCTGCGCACCGTCATGGCCGGCATTCCCGGCGTCGATGTCGAAGTGCGCGTGCCGGAGGCCGGTCCTCCCACAGGCAAGGCGGTCCAGCTCCGGCTTTCAGCCATCGATCCAAAAGGGCTTGACGACCAGGCCCGTGCGGTCGCGGCGCGCATCGCCAAGGTGCCCGGCGTCATCGACGTTTCCGACGGCCTGCCGCCGCCCGGCGTCGACTGGGCGCTCGAGGTCGACCGCGCCAAGGCGGCGCAGTACGGCATCAGCCCGACCGCGGTCGGCACCGTGGTGCAGTTGGTGACCAATGGCTTGAAGCTCTCGGAATATAGGCCCGCCGGCGCCGACGACGCCGTCGACATCAGGCTGCGCCTGCCCGAAGACCGGCGCACGCTGTCGACGCTCGATGAGCTCAGGGTGCAGACCGCGCAAGGCTCGGTGCCGATCTCCAACTTCGTCGTGCGCAAGCCGGAGCCGACGGTCGGCATCCTCAACCGCATCGACGGCGCCCGCACCGTGGTCGTCCAGGCCAACGTCGCCGCCGGCACGCAGGTCGCGGCGGTGCAGGCGGAGGTGACCAAGGCGGTCACCGACATGAAGCTCGACAACGGCATACGCTGGAAGCTCGCGGGGTCGAACGAGGACAGCGCCGAAGCCAGCGCCTTCCTCGGCAAGGCCTTCGGCGCGGCGATCTTCCTGATCTTCCTGGTGCTGTTGATGCAGTTCAACAAGTTCACCAGCGTGCTTCTGGTGCTGTCCTGCGTGGTCATGGCGACGATCGGCGTGTTCCTGGGGCTGCTGCTGACCGGCGAAGCGTTCGGCATCGTCATGTCGGGCATCGGCGTCATCGCGCTGGCCGGCGTGGTGGTGAACAACAACATCGTGCTCATCGACACCTATGACCGGCTGCGCGAAGAGGGCTGGGACAAGATGGAAGCGGTGCTGCAGACCTGCCGCGAACGTGCCCGCCCGGTGGTGCTGACGGCGGTCTCGGCCATCCTCGGCGTGCTGCCGATCGCCTTTGGTCTCGGCCTCGAAATCTTCCATCACGAGACGACGATCAACGCGCCGTCGACGCAATGGTGGATTTCGCTGTCCTCGGCCATCGTCTTCGGCCTGTCCTTCGCCACGCTGCTGACGCTGGTGGTGACGCCGTCGATGCTGATGATCTTCACGCGCAGCAAAAACAGCCGCTTCTACGCGTTCTTCCGCCGGCTGTTCGGGCGCGACAAGAAACGGGATGCGTCCACGGGGCCGAAGCCGGGTCCGCTCGATGAGCCGGCAATCGCCTTCCCGAAAGCCGCGGAATAGCTGCATTCGACCTGTCGGACGAAAGGCCGTCCGGAACAACCGGGCGGCCTTTTGCATTGTCCCTCATATCCGACCAGCAAGGCGAGGGACTCTTAATGACCGTCAGCACCATCCTCATCATTGTCTTGATCCTGATCCTGATCGGCGCCGTCCCGGCCTGGCCACACTCGCGCTCCTGGGGTTATGGGCCGTCCGGAATAGTCGGCGCTGTGCTGGTGGTGCTGCTGATCCTGGTGCTGATGGGCAGGGTTTGATTGGGGCAAGAGACCTCTGCGATCAGCGCGTCCTCGCCCGATGAAGTGCTGGCAATAGGCATACGGCGGCGCCTGCCCCCACTCCGGCCGCTGCACGGCCACCTCTCCCCATGTCCATGGGGGAGAGGAAATGCCAAGCTTTTCAAGGCAGCGACCTCGGCGGTTAGCATTTCCTCTCCCCCACGAATGTGGGGGTAGAGGTGGCTGGGCGAAGCCGAGACGGAGTGGGGGAGCTCCCAATGCGATTGGCCCGAAATCGAGATGACGAGCACACGCTGTGCCCCCTTGGCCACCCCGCTCCCTTGCGTATACGCTGCGCTCACCACAATCACCGAGGGAGCCATCAAGGTGAACACCGCCAACTCGCCCAGACCCCTCGCCGAGATCGCCAGCTATCACGCCCACATCTACTATGACGGGCAAGCCGAGCGGCAGCATGCCGAATGGCTGCGCCTGCGCATCGGCGAACGCTTCCGCGTGCGACTGGGCAACTGGCGCGACGAGCCGGTCGGCCCGCACGAGCAACCCATGTACCAGATCTCCTTCGCCACCGAGATTTTCGCCACGCTGGTTCCGTGGCTGATGCTGAACCACGGCGGCCTCAGCATCCTCATCCACCCCAACACCACCAACCCCAAACGCGACCATCTGGTCGATCCGATCTGGATCGGGCGAGTGCTGGGGGTGCATGGGGATGTGCTGGGTGAGGATGACGAAGCGGAAGAGGCGCTGGAGGTGAATACGGAGCCGACGTTGGTGGCTTAGGGAGGGCGTTCTGCAAAGTAGAGACTTGGCCCATGGAGACGCGTTCACCAATAGCCCAGTTCAGGCATGCATGACCGGCCGCTTTACGCCTCAAGCCGTATCCTATGCCTTCATCATTGCTTCGTCGAAGATGCCGAACCAGCGTGGGGCCGTTGGAGCGATGGACCGTCGATGGATGGCAAGGGAGAGTTCTCCCTGGTCGCCGGTACGCCGAGGCGGGGCCGCCGAATAGGCAAAAGATTGCAATACAGGACGCAGCCGGCACTCGGTTCCCGCGGAGTCGGGCGCACCGGTTCGTACGGGAGCAACTGGCGCTCCGCACGAGGGACAGGGCAACTCACTGGTGACTGGGTGCGTGCCTGACGAAGCCCTTCGTTTCGGCTGAGATAAATGCTCTCACTTACGGAACATCGCAGGTTCGTCGAAGTTGGAAAGCTACGGAGGACGTGCACATGAACAGTGTCATCTATCTTATCGGCCTTATCGTTGTCGTGCTCGCGGTCCTCTCCTTCCTCGGTTTTCACTAGGTGGCCTCATGCAGCATGAGAACGATCAGGGCGGACAGCCCACCGATTTCGACAAGGCGAAAAGCGACGTCTCCGACAGACTTCGCCAGGAAAATGAGCGTGCCAGCGAGTTGCTTCACGACGCGCGGGACGAGGTGACCCGTAAGGCTGGCGACTATGCATCTGAAGCCACGCAGGTCATCTCCGACAAGGCGGAGGAGGCGCAGCGCGACATCGGATCGAGCTTGGCGGCGTTGGGTGGTGCACTGCGAGCGGCCAGCGATCACCTTGCCAGCAACGATGAAAGGAACGCATCGAAATTCGCTTTGGATGCTGCCAGTGGCCTTGAGCGGCTTTCATCGTCCTTGAAACAGAAGCCCTTTAGCCAAGTCCTTGATGACGTGCAGTCCTTCGGCCGGCAAAATCCCGGTGTCCTGCTTGCGGGATCGGTGTTGGCCGGATTGGCTCTCGGGCGGTTCATCAAGGCTTCTCCGCCGGCAACGCCCGATTCTGAGGCCGCTCCGGGAGGCCTCAGATCACACACCGATCAGCCACAGGGTTGGTCCGCTGATCGTCCACAAGATTTTGGCGTGGTCGGCGATGATGGCGCCACGCAGATCGCGGAGCAGGACAGATGAACAACCAGGACAATCCCAGCCTTGCCGGGCTAGTCACCGATTTGGCCCAGAATGTAACCACTCTGGTGCAAACCGAGGCGAGGCTGTTTCGGGCCGAGCTCTCTGAAAAGCTTACCAAAGCCGGAGCAGGTGCCGCGGAAGTGCTGGGCGGCGCGATTTGCCTGCTCGCCGCGCTCTTGGTGTTGCTGCAGGCGCTCATTATCGCACTGACGCGGGCAGGGCTTGGCGCGGGGTGGTCTTCCCTGCTGGTCGGTGTGGTCGTGGCGGTCCTCGGCGTCATCCTGCTGCGGACCGGGACGGCCAGCATGGCGCCTTCGGAACTTACCCCCGACCGGACCCAGGGACAGCTGAAGCGCGACGCGAGCGCGATTAAGGAACAGGTGAGATGAAAGAGAAATCCGCAGCCGAACTTGAACGCGAGGCCGAGGGGGCGCGCGCCCGGGTGATGGAGACCGCCGAATCCATTCGAGGCAAGATGACGCCGGGACAATTGCTGGATGAGTTCACCGGGCTGTTCTCGGGAGGGGAGAGCGCGGCCATGCTCAGCAATCTCAGAACGCAGGTCCGAGACAATCCTTTGCCGGTCACCATGGTGGGCGCAGGTCTGGCCTGGCTGATGTTCGGCAGCGGTGCCTCAAACACCGCCCACCGTTCGGCTGGCTATCCATTGCCTTCAGCGCCGGGACGACATGATGTAGCAGGGGAGCGCGGCGGTTTGGGCGGCACGCTCTCCGACGCCGCGGAATCGCTCTCCTCAAGCGCTACCAGCGTCGGCGACACCATATCGAGCACCGCAAGAGCCGCTGCGGCGGGTCTGACGGGAAGCGCTGCCAATGCAAGCTCGACGACTGGGGACATGGCGGCGAAAGCCAGCCGCTCCGCGCAAGATCTGTTGGAGGACCAACCCTTGGCCGTAGCGGCCGTCGGTCTCGCCATCGGCGCCGCTATAGGTGCAATGCTGCCCCATACCGCAACGGAGGACGAGCAACTAGGCGCCTATGGCGACAAGCTTCGCGATTCCGCCGAAACTTTGCTCAATAGGGGCCTCGATGAGGCCAAGCAGGTCGCCGCCGAAGCCTATGAGACCATCAAGCAGGAAGCTGGCCGGCAAGATATGGAAGCAGACACGATAGCCGATCAGCTCGGCGAGATCGTGAAGTCCACAGCAGACAAGACCGAGCATGCCGTGCGCGAACGAATTTCCGATACGTCTCAGCGCCAAACCTAGCTTGATGATCCTGGATCAACGATAGCCGGCCTCTCCAGAAAGGGGCCGGTGTTGTCCGTCAAACGGTGACCCGCTCGAGTCACTTCAGAGCCGTGTGCGGACTGATGTCCCTTGCCGATAGTAATCCAGCGGATCAGGTTCTCTGGATTGTTGGCCAACCCGCCGCCGATAAGACGCGGTCAGCAAAACTGGCATCTAGGCGAGGACCGACATTGCACTTGAAGTTCGCAGACCGAGGATGCCGGTCCGCTCTGGGACGTAGGGCGACACCCCACTTCACCCCCCAGCCAGCCGCGGCAGCAGAAAAATCTCCGCCCCCGGCGGCAGTTCCTTCGACCACGTATCGCGATAAATCGTCCCGTCGATCGCCACCGCGATGCCCTTCTCGATCCAGGGCTCGATGCCGGGATACTGTTCAGCCAGTTTCCTGAACAGCTCCCTGATGTCCTTGGCCTCGACCTCGACCTTGCTCTGGCCGCCGGCGAGCTGGCCCAGCGCGCCCCAGAGCGTCACTTCGACCATTAGGGCAAGAACCTCATTTTCGCCCTAGCCTCCCCGTTCCGCCTCGATCGCGGCGAGAACCCGTGGCGGCGACATCGGGATGTGGGTCATGCGCACGCCGGCGGCGTTCGAAACCGCGTTGGCGATCGCCGCCAGCGGCGGCACGATCGAGGTTTCGCCGACGCCGCGCACGCCATAGGGGTGGTTGGGATTGGGTATCTCGAGGATCTGCGTGTCGATCATCGGCAGGTCCGAGCAGACCGGGATGCGGTAGTCGAGGAAGCCGGCGTTCTGGAGACGCCCATCCTTTCCGTAGATGTACTCCTCGTTAAGCGCCCAGCCGATGCCTTGCGCGGCGCCGCCTTGGTACTGGCCCTCGACATAGGTGGGGTGCACCGCCTTGCCGGCATCCTGGATCACCGTGTAGCGGATCACCCTGGTCGAGCCGGTATCGGGGTCGACCTCGATGTCGCATATATGGGTGGCGAAGGAGACGCCGGCGCCGTCGGCGACGAGCTCGCTGTGGCCGGCGATCGGCCCGCCGGTCTTGCCGGACGCGGCGGCGATCTCCTTCAGCGACAGGGCTGCAAGATTGCCGTACTTCTCGCCCTTGGCGATGGCGTGGCCGTTTTCCCAGACCACGTCGTCGACGGGGATGTCCCACGTCTGGGCGGCGCGCTCACGCAGGATCTTGATGGCGTTGCGGGCGGCCGAGATGGTCGCCATCGAGGACGAGAAGGTGCCGCGGCTGCCGTCGGTCATGTCGTTGTAGCCGAGCGAGGACGTGTCGGCGACCACCGCCTTGAGCTGGGCATAGTCGATGCCGAGCTCCTCCGCCGCCACCAGCGACAGCGACGCGCGCGAACCGCCTACGTCCACCGTGCCGACGGCCAGCGACACCGAGCCGTCCATGCCGATGTTCAGGTCCACGCAGGTCTGGCCACCGAAGTTGAACCAGAAGCCGCAAGCCATGCCGCGGCCCTGGTTCTTGCCCAGCGGGGCCTTCATGTGCGGATGGTGCTTGGCCGCCTCCAGCGTCGGGCCGATGCCGATCGGGCCGTAGACCGGGCCATAGGAGGACCTGGTGCCTTCCTGCGCGGCGTTCTTGATGCGGAACTCGACCGGATCCATGCCGAGTTCCTTGGCCAGCTCGTCGACGGCACTTTCCACCGCGAAAGCCGCCATCGGTGCGGAGGGCGCGCGGTAGGCCGCGGTCTTCGGCCGGTTGACCAGCACTTCGAAGCCGACCGTCTTGACGTTGTCGAGCTTGTAGCAGGCGAATGCCGTCATGGCGCCGATCTCGGCCCAGGTGCCGGCATAGGGACCGCTGGTGTAGCGCAGCGTCGCTTCGGCGGCGGTGATGGTGCCGTCCTTGCGAGCGCCGATCTTCACGTCGATCGAGGTGGCGCTGGTCGGACCCGAGGCGCGGAACACCTCGTCGCGGGTCATGACGAGCTTCACCGGCCGTCCCGCCTTGCGCGACAAAGCCAGCGCCACCGGCTCGGCCCAGACATGGGTCTTGCCGCCGAAGCCGCCGCCGATTTCCGACGAGGTGACGCGCAGCTTCGAGGCTTCCAGCCCGAGCAGTTGCGCGCAATGCTGGCGGTAGACGAAATGGCCCTGCGTGCAGACCCAGAGGTCGGCGGTGCCGTCGGACGAGACGCTCGCAACGCAGGCGTGCGGCTCGATATAGCCCTGATGCGTCTGTTCGGTCTTGAAGGAGCGCTCGACGATGACATCGGCGTGGCCAAAGCCCTGATGGACATCGCCATGGCCGAACTGGCTGCGCTTGGTGACGTTGGACGGCTTTACCGGCTTTTCCTCGAGACCCTCGGTGAAGATGGTGTCGTTGATCAAGGGGGCGGTGTGCTTCATCGCCTCGTCGACATCGGTGACATGCGGCAACAGCTCGTATTCGACCTCGATGAGCTTCAGCGCCTGCCTGGCCGTGCGGGCATCGACGGCGGCGACCGCGGCCACGGCGTGGCCGTCATAGAGCGCCTTGCCGCGCGCCATGCAATTGTCGAGGACGTCGTACATGGCGGCATCGCCATCGGTGAGATCGGGCAGGTCGGCGGCGGTGATCACCGCTTTCACGCCGGGGAGCTTTTCCGCCTTCGAGGTGTCGATCTTGAGGATTTTCGCGTGGGCGTGCGGGCTGCGCAGAACACGCCCGACCAGCTGTCCAGCCATGTTGAAGTCGGCGCCGTAGCGGGCGCGTCCGGTCACCTTGTCGACGCCGTCGGGACGGATAGGCCGCGTGCCGACGGATGAGAATTTGCGGCCCGAAAAGCGTGGATCGAAGTTCATGCGTGTGCTCCCTTCATCACGTTGGCCGCATCCTGCACCGCGCGCACGATCTTGTCGTAGCCGGTGCAGCGGCAGAGGTTTCCGGCGAGGCCGAAGCGGATTTCTTCCTCGGTCGGATCGGGGTTCTTGGCCAGGAGGTCCTTCGCCGCGATCAGGAAGCCCGGCGTGCAGATGCCGCATTGCAAGGCTGCGTGTTCGAGGAATTTCTGCTGCAGCGGATGCAACTGATCGCCATGCGCCATGCCTTCGACGGTCTCGATATGCCGGCCTTCGGCTTCAGCGCCAAGCACAAGGCAGGAGCAGACCAGCCGATTGTCGAGAATGATCGAGCAGGCGCCGCAGTCGCCCGTGCCGCAGCCTTCCTTGGCGCCGGTCAGGCCGAGCCGATCGCGCAGGACGTCGAGCAACGTCTCGTCGGGCTGGCAAAGGTATTCGACGTGATCGCCGTTGATTGTCGTTGAAACTGCTACACCGGCCATCATTTGCCTCCTGCGCGTGCGTAGGCGGTCGTCGCGGCCCGTCCGGCCAGCACGCCCGCAACTTTTCGTCTGAACTCGATGGTACCGCGCTTGTCGTCGATGGGGCGGCAGGCCCCAGCGCAGATCTTGGCGAGCCGCTCAAGTGCCGCCTCATCCAGCTTCCTGCCGATGAGAGCCTCGGCTGCTTCTTCCACCAGAAGCACGGTCGGGGCCGCGGCGCCCAGCGCGACGCGGGCGGCTGTTATGACGCCATGCTCGTCGAGCGTCAGCTTCACGCCGGCGCTGACCACCGCGATGTCCATCTCGGTGCGCGGAATGAATCTGAGGTAGGCGTCGCCCGAACGCGGCGCGCGCTTGTCGAGCAGGATCGCCTCGACGATCTCACCCTTGGTGAGCGAGGTCTTGCCAGGCCCGATCGGCACAGCCTCGACCGGAATGGTGCGCTTGCCCGAGGGACCGGCAACCGCGGCCTTTGCGGCGGCGGCCACCAAGGCCGGGACGCTGTCGGCGGCCGGCGATGCGTTGCACAGATTGCCAACGATGGTGCAGCGGCCCTGGACCTGCTTGGAGCCGATCAGCTTCGCCGCTTCGACGACACCGGGCCAGGCCTTCTTCAGAACCGAGCTCTCGCCCAGGACGGCGCAGGGGACGGCGGCGCCGATGCTGAAGCCGTCGGCCGTCTCCCTGATCTCGCTCAAGCCCTCGATCGCCTTGATGTCGACGATCAGGTCGGGATTGACAAACCCGCCCTTCATCCGAACGAGGAGGTCACTGCCTCCAGCGAGAATGGCTGATGTGCCGGAAGCGTCGGCCAGCAGGCCAACGGCGTCTTCGATTGAAAGCGGACGTATGTAACGCATCGTCTCCCCTTGGTGATGGTGATCTCGCCGACCGTTATAAACAGTCTCCTCATAATGACCATCCGGTTGCTGATTTCCAGCGATTGGGCCAGCACCGCGAGAGATTTTGTCTAGGCGGCGTCTTTTGCACGGTCGAGGCTGATGCCGATGTCCTTCAAGGCCTCGGCCACGGCCTCGTCCAGCGGGGTGTGCGGGACTTCGCCGATGATGCCTTCCAGCCGGTCGGACACGAGCCGGTGCGGTTCGAAGCGCAGATAGGACATCGAGACGATCTCGCGCCACATCGCCACGAACGGGCTGCCGGCGCGCAGCACCCACCAGGGCATGAAGGTCAGTTTCAGCGGGCGGCCAAGCGCCTTCTCGGCCGCGGCCTTGATGTCCATGTCGGTGACGGCGTGGCCGGGGAAGTTGAGCGTCTCAAAGAAGCCGAGCTTGCCCTGATTACGCGCCAGGCCGACGAAGCCGATGGCGAAGTCCGGCAAATAGGCCCATTCGTGCACGAGGTTGGCGGGGCCAGGCGCTGTGTAGACGTCCTTGTTCATCTTGGCGGTGACGACGAGGTCGAACCATGATCCGCTGCCGGTGCCGCCGAAGAAATCGCCGGCGCGCAGGATGATGGTGCGGACGCGGCCGGCATTGGCCTCGCGGCGAAACAGCGCTTCCATGGCGCAGCGGATGCGGCCCTTCTCGGTGGTCGGGCGGAACGGCGTGTCTTCCGTGACGAGCTGAGGCATCGGCGAGCCGTAATTATAGACGGTGCCGGGGAAAAGTTGCAGCGCGCCATTGGCATGGCAGGCGGCCATGACGTTCTCCGCCATCGGCAGGCATTTGCCCCAGTCGGTGTAGATCGGGTTGAGACCGTTGAAGACGATGTCGACACCCTGCGTGGCGCGGATCAGCGCCTCGCGGTCGAGTGCATCTCCGGTGACGGCGGTGGCGCCCTTGAGTTCGGCCGGCACCTTGCCGGTGCGGGTGACGGCGCGGACGTCGAAACCGGCGTCGATGAAGGCCTTGCCAACCACGCGGCCGAGCCGGCCATTGGCGCCTAGAATTGCGATCTTGGTCATTTTTCTTCTCCGTGTCTGTGTTTGCACGGCGAATATGATGCGTTCATACGCGAATGAAAATTGACTATGGATGCAGATTTGTTATTCATAAATGAATGGAAGACATCGACTGGAACCTGATCAAGAGTTTCGTCACCGTGGCGGAGACCGGCAGCCTGTCGGCCGCGGCGCGCAAACTGTCGGCCAGCCAACCGACGCTCGGGCGTCACATCGGTGAGCTCGAACAGGCGTTGGGCGTCACCTTGTTCCGGCGCGGGCGGCGCGGCTATGCACTGACGGAAGCAGGCGCCACGCTGTTCGAACGCGGCAGAGCGGTGAGCGAGCAGGCGAGCGCGTTCTCACTATTGGCATTGGGCTCGGTCGAGGCGATCGAAGGCACGGTGCGCATTGCCGCCAGCGAGGTGGTGGCGGCCTATGTGCTGCCGAGGATGACGGCGCGGCTCGGCATCGAGGAACCCGGCATCGAGGTCGAGATCGTCGCCTCGAACCAGGTCGAGAACCTGCTGCGAAGGGATGCCGACATCGCCATCCGCATGGTCAAGCCGGCGCAGAACGAGCTGACGGCGCGCAAGGTCTGCGATATCAAGCTCTGCTGCTGCGCGGCGAAATCCTATCTCGACAGGCACGGACGCCCGCTCAAGCCTGCGGACCTTCTCGACCATCCGCTGATCGGCTTCGACCGCAGCGACGAGATGATCCGGGGCTTTACCCAGGCCGGCATCCCCGTCACCCGAAGCAGTTTCCGCTTCAGGACCGACAACCAGATCGTTCTGTGGGAAGCGCTGCGGGCGGGAAACGGCGTCGGTCTTGGCCAGGAGCCGCTGGCGGACAGCGACCCGTCGCTGGAGAAAACTGCTGCTCGGCCTGCCACTGCCCAGCCTGCCGGTGTGGCTGGCCATGCATCGCGACGTGCGCACCAGCGTGCGCATCCGCCGCGTAGCGGATTTCCTCTACGAGGAGCTGAAGCGCTATTCGGCGGGGGCGGCCGCGAATTCGGCGCGGTGAGCGAGCCCGGCCATCAAAAGCACGACGATCAACAGCCCCGACATGGCGACGAAGATCGGCCCGAAGCTCGAATGCTCGGCAACGAAGCCGATCGCCGACGGCGCCACCAATATACCGGAATAGCCCATGGTGGTGACGACGCTCATGCCGGTGCCCGACGACATGCCTTCCTGATTGCCGCCGGCCGAGAAGATGATCGGCACCATATTGGCGATGCCGAAGCCGCACAGGGCAAAAGCCGCGATGGCGATCCAGGGCGAAGGCGACAGGCCGGCGACCAGCATGCCGGCGGCGGCGACCACCGCCGAGCCGCGCAGCGTGGCCACCGCGCCGAAGCGGTTGCGCACGCCGTCGCCGAAAAAGCGCATGACAGCCATGACGCCGGAGAAGGCGGCGTAGGCAAGGCCGGCGATGGCGAGGTCGGCGCCGAGCTCCTGCCGGAGATAAAGCGCTGCCCAGTCGAGCACGGCGCCCTCGGAAATCATCGTCAGCAGCGCCATCAGCCCGACAAGATAGACCAGCGGGTTGGCCGGCAGCGTTAATCTGTGATGCTCGGCGGCCTGCGGCTTGTCCTCGGCGATGAGGTAGCCGACCGCCACGGCAATGACGGCAAAAGCTATGACCGTGACCACAGCCGCATGGGCGAGGTGGCCGTAAGTCTGGATGGCGTAACCGCCCAGACCGCCACCGGCGAAACCGCCGAGGCTCCAGAAGCCGTGCGAGGACGACATGATGGCGCGGGACAGCCGGCGCTCGACCACCACGGCATTGGCGTTCATGGCGACATCCATGCCGTCGATCGAGCCGCCGAAGATGATCATGGCGATCGACGCCAGCGGCACGTTGGGCGCCAGCGCCACGACCAGCAGGCCGAGGCTGCCGCACAGGCCGAACCAGCGCAACACGGTGCGCGAGCCATGCCTGGAGATCAGATGGCCGCACCAGCTCATGGCCGCGACCGCGCCGACGCCGAACAGAAGGATCAGCAGGCCGAGGGTGAATTTCGAGATGTCGAGCCGGGTCAGGAACACCGGAATCTGCGGCGCCCAGCTGCCGGTCAGGAAGCCGTTGGCGAGGAAGATCGCGGCTACGGCCCATCGCCCCTGAAGGGCGCTCTGCATGGTGTCTTGCGCGTTCATGGCCCGAATCCGGTCAAAGAATGGCTTTGCGCGGCAAATTAGATCGATTCAATTTCTCGTCAAGCGCTTGGCTGCGAAAAGCTTGTGGGCCACATCTAAGGGGAGAAACCGTTAGGCAGCGTTCCTTCGCGCCCCCCTCTGTCCTGCCGGACATCTCCCCCACAAGTGGGGAGATTGGCGGCTTCGGCGCCTCGCTTATTCTTGCACCGCTGGCGATTGGCTAGAGCCTGCGTGACGGCCAATCTCCCCCCAAGTGGGGGAGATGTCCGGCAGGACAGAGGGGGGCGCTGTCCCGCCGACGTCAATCCTGTGAACCGCGCGCTACTTCAGTGATCCCTCGGTCGTCTTGCCACTAACTCCGCTTTCTTGGCGTCCGAAGCCTCGGTCTGGTTCAGCGCCTGCCATTGCGCATAGGGCATGCCGTAGACGATTTCGCGCGACTGGTCCTTGCCGAGATCGACGCCCTCGGCCTCAGCGGCTTCGCGGTACCAGTTCGACAGGCAGTTGCGGCAGAAGCCGGCGAGGTTCATCAGGTCTATGTTTTGCACATCGCTGCGCTCGCGCAGATGCTCGACCAGCCGGCGGAAGGCCGCGGCCTCGAAATCGCGTTTCTGGTCATCGCTGAGTTCGGTCATTGCCTTGGATCCTCACAGCGGCCCGGTGCGCGAGCCGAACATCTTCACCTGATGTATATCGGGACGGCGGTCGATGGCGTCAACGATCGGCGCCAGCCGTTGCGCCCAGGCCAGCGCCCCCTTGCTGTCTGATATCAGGTCCTGGCGGATCTCGATCAGCGCATGGGCAAAGCCGTTGGCGATGGCGTGCTTGAACATGGTGTCGCCGCGCAACGCGCCGTCATAGGGTTCATTGTCGCCGACGACGAGGTTTTTATCCTGCGCCAGCATGTCGATCAGCGGCCGCGCCACGCGGTCGTCGAGGTCCCACAATATGCCGACATGCCAACGGCGGATGAAGCCCTGCATGACAGGGGTGAAGGAGTGTACGGAGAAGATGAACGGTGCTTTGCCTGAGGCGTGCGCCACCGACGCGATCATGGCGCCGACCGCGTCCTGATAAGGCCGGTAGAAGCCGTCGAGCCGCCTTTCGCGTTCTTGCGGCGCCATAGGGTAGTTTCCCGGCACGACGGTGCCGTCATAGAGCTGGCGGATCAGCGTCGGGTCGTCCTCGCCGCGATTGGGATCAATCAGCAGCCGCGAAAAATTGGCAATCACCGCCGGCACGTCGAGCGCCGCCGCCAGTTCGCGCGTCACCGTCTCGACACCGATGTCGTAGGCAATATGGCGATCGAGTTCCGCCGCCGGCAGGCCGAGACTGCCATACTCCTCCGGCAGGTCGCGGCGGGCATGGTCGGCGACAAGCACGATGCCTCGCTTGCGGTCGCCTTCGACGATGTCGAAAGGCGCGAAAACTGTGGATCGGGTCATTGGCTGGAAAGGTCTGTTCGCTGGCTTCCGGGGAGGGTGGTATCGTCATTCCCACGAAGAGGACGGTTGCGCAATGCCGTTGTTTGGCCACGGTTTCTGCGAAAATCCGGTCACGCGCGGCAGATCGCGTGTCGGGGGCCTTTCTAAATCGATTGGAATTGGACAGAACGGCGCGTTGACATGCGCCCGGACTTTTCCGAAAAGGGGCGTTGAGAGATGCAGATGACGTTATTGAGGGGTTTCGGGATGGGTTCCGCCGGCAGGCCGCGTGCGCGCACCGCCTTTGCCGTGCCGCTCCTGACCCTGACGCTAGGGCTCACCGCGCTGGTCGCGGCCTCGCCAGCCCGCGCCGATTTCCGCGTCTGCAACGCCACGCAGAACCTGGTCGGCGTCGGCATCGGCTACCGCGCCAAGGCAGGCTGGATCACCGAGGGGTGGTGGCACATCGAAGGATCGAGCTGCAAGACGCTGATCGAAGGTCCGCTGTCATCGAGGTTTTACTATCTTTATGCAGAAGACGCCGAGCGCGGCGGGCGCTGGGATGGCCCGATCAACATGTGCGTGGCCGAAAAAGAATTCAAGATTGCCGGCGTTACCGATTGCGTCGCCCGGGGCTTCCAGCGCGCCGGATTCCAGGAATATGACACGGGCGAGCAGGCAAGCTGGATGGTCCAGCTGACCGATGAGTCCACAACGGGAGGCGCTCCAGCCGCCCCGGGAACAAACAGTCAATGAGACGTAGCCGCAAGGTCAAGATCCTCGCCACCATCGGTCCGGCCTCCTCGTCCGAGGAGATGCTGCAGAAGCTGTTCGAAGCCGGCGCCGATGTCTTCCGCATCAATATGAGCCACACCGATCACGAGTTGATGCGCACGCTGGTCGGCCGCATCCGTGCCGTCGAGGAAAAGGTCGGCCGTCCGATCGGCATCCTGGCCGATTTGCAGGGACCGAAGCTGCGCGTCGGCAAGTTCGCCAACGGCAAGGAGGTGCTGACGCCGGGCCAGACCTTCACACTCGACAACAATCCCGAGCCCGGCACGTCGATGCGGGTCTACCTGCCGCATCCCGAAATCCTGAGTTCGGTCGAGGCCGGCCACCGTCTGTTGATCGATGACGGCAAGCTGGAGCTCAGGGCGGTGAAGAGCGACGGCAAGTCGATCACCTGCGCGGTCGTCGCCGGCACCACCATTTCCGACAAGAAGGGCGTCAGCCTGCCCGACACCGACCTGCCGGTCGGTGCGCTGACCGAAAAAGACCGCAAGGACCTCGATGCGGTGCTGGCGGAAAGCGTCGACTGGGTGGCGCTGTCGTTCGTGCAGCGGCCGGAGGATTTGGCGGAAGCCCGCAAGATCGCGCGCGGCCGGGCGCTTATCATGGCCAAGATCGAAAAGCCGCAGGCGGTAGCCCGGCTGGCCGAAATCATCGAACTCTCCGACGCGCTGATGGTCGCCCGCGGCGATCTCGGCGTGGAAATGCCGCTCGAAGCCGTGCCGGGCATCCAGAAGCAGATCACGCGCGCCGCGCGCCGCGCCGGCAAGCCGGTGGTGGTCGCCACGCAAATGCTGGAATCGATGATCACCGCGCCGGTGCCGACCCGCGCCGAGGTCTCCGACGTGTCGATCGCCGTGTTCGAGGGCGCCGACGCCATCATGCTTTCAGCCGAATCCGCTGCCGGCGCCTATCCGGTCGAGGCGGTGGCGATGATGAACCGCATCGCCACCAAGGTCGAAACCGACCCGACCTATGCCGGCATCATCAACGCGCAGCGCTCGGAACCGGAAGCAACCGGCGCCGACGCCATTTCGCTCGCCGCCCGCGAGATTGCCGAGACGCTGAAACTGTCGGCGATCATCACCTATACGGCGTCGGGCACCACCGGCCTGCGCGCCGCGCGCGAGCGGCCGCAAGTGCCGATCATCGCGCTGTCGCCGATCCTCAACACGGCGCGGCGGCTGTCGCTTTTGTGGGGCACGCATTGCGTCGTCTCGCCCGACGCCAGCGACCTCGACGACATGGTCGACCGCGCCTGCCGGATCGCTTTCGAAGAGGGGTTCGGCCAGCCGGGCGACCGTGTCATCATCACGGCGGGCGTGCCGCTGAGGACGCCGGGTTCGACCAACATGCTGCGCATCGCCTATGTCGGATCGGACGTGCAGGCCACCCGCAACATAGGCTGAGACCTCGTCACAGTCCGCAGCGCTCTTGCCGCACCTTCGGCGTGATCGATACGCTGAAGGAAGCGGCGTGCCCGTGGAACGGGGTCGTGCAGGTACTGGTCCGGACCCAGCATCTTTCGCCGGTTGAGTTCGACTGTGTCGAGCAGATCGAAATCGACCGTGGCGATCGTGCAGTGCCACCCGGGATTGCGCGACGCCCAGCCCCTCTCGTGGTGTTCCAAAAGCTGCTCGCGGGCGGAATAGCCGTGATAGTCGAACGCGATCAGGCCGTTGGTCGCGTAAATATGGTTCCCGGAAAAGCCCTCGCCAGGAATAATCCGTTCGCCGTAAAATCCTTCCAGAGGAGCATGCTCGAGAAAGGCGCCGGCAAGAATGGCGCACGCGCCATAACCGAAGAAGATGCGGTCCGGCAACGCCCATCGCTTCTCCGGGTTTCTCTTGATACCGTGTTTCAGGACATACATGGCGATCAGGTCGGGGCCAGTTCCGCGTCGGGCACGGCGATGTCGGGGCATCGCCCCTCATTGTACGCATCGCCGGCGATCCGTGCTTCCACGGTTTTTGCCATTGCCTGCAGGTCGACGACCTTGCCGGCGACTTTCTCGATCGCGCCGACGACGAGGTCGGAGGCGATCCAGTCCGGCTTGTGGCCGAGATTGTGGACCCAGATCAGTTCGGCGCCGGGGATGTCCCTGACCAGGCCGACCGAATGGATCGAGGCATAGACCACCTTGTCGCGGTCGCCCGAGATGACAATCGTCGGCGCTGTGATCTCGCGGTAATGCGGCGCGGCCTTCAGCGTATAGTCGTAGAGGCCGGCGACATCGATGGCGTTGGCGCGGAAAGCGCCGGGACGCAGCACCAGCGGAATCGAGGCATTGCCGACATAGCCTTCCGGCACCTTGTTGGGAGAAAACACGCAGGCCGTGGCGCCGTCCATCTGCAGCGTGCCTGCCGGATAGGTCAATGTCTCCGAAAACAGCCAGCCGATGATGGGGGTGGCGGTCAGCTTGTAGTACCAGGCGGTCGCGCCGCCCGGCCAGGGGTGGCTGACCGGCGACAGAAAGACCAGCCCGAGCGTCTTCTCCGGGTGTTCGCGGCCAAAGGCGGCGGTGATCACGCCGCCAAAGGAATGGCCGACCATGATCGCATTGTGGATGCCGAGACGGTCCATCAGCCTGGCGATGGTGTCGGCCTGCGCCGACGGGCTCTCATTACCGGGGCCGCGTGCCGACCAGCCGAAGCCCGGCCGGTCGAGGAAGACCATCTCGGCGCGGCCTTCGAGCAAAGGCCTGATCGGCAGCATCTGATCCCTGAGGTTGGCGCTGGCGCCATGGATGAAGACGATCGCCGGCAGCTCGGCATTTTGTGGCGCCGGCACGTGGACATAGTGGATGCGGGTGGCGTCGATGTCGGCAAATTCGCCGGCCGGCGGGTTCCGCCACTCGATCAGCCACGTGCCGGCGCGGGTGACACCGGCCAGGGCAAAGACGAGCGCGAGGAGCAAAGCACAGGCGGCGTAAATGAGGTTCATGCGCGGAGATACGGGGGTGGAGGGGGATAAGTTCTAGGGAGTAGGGAGTAGGGAGTAGGGAGGTGGCGTCTCGACCAATCTTCTCCACTGACTACTGACTACTGACTAATCCCTAATTCCTACTGCCTAATCAAATTCCTTCGCCGGCAAGCTCTTCCGAAATTGCCGCCACCTGGTCCTGGGCGCTGCGCATCATCGGGTAGATAGTCAGCACCTTCTGCCAGGCTTCGAGCGCCGACTGCTTGTGGCCGGTGGCGGCCATGATCTGGGCCAGGCCCGAAAGCGCGCCGAAATGGCGTGGTTCCAGCTGCAGCGTCTGGTCGATGTCGGACATCGATTTCCCGAAATTCTTCATCATGTAATGCACGGTGGCGCGCCGGTTCCAGCCTTCGGCATATTTTGGCTGCAGGATGACGACCTGGTCGAGAAAGTCGAGGGCGACGTCGAACTTCTGGTCGTCCATCGCCTTTTGCGACCATTGCATCATCAGGTCGATCGAGGCGCTGCCGGACTGGAACCATTCGCCCCAGATGCGCCCGGCGATGCGCTCGGCCGCCTTTTCGTTGCGCTCGCGCTTCAGCTCGGCAAACAGTTGGTCGAGCCTGGCTTCCCTGGTCAGGGCAACCGGCGGCTTTGCCGGCGGATCGTCCGCCGACGCCGGAGCGACGCCGAAAAGAAACAGGGTCGCCAAAAATGCAAAAAGAATCCGCATCGCCGGAATCTAACCCCGGACGGCGGATCGTCAAACTGAAATTAGCGTGAAAGTGCCTGAAACCAGGCAATTACCATCATATGGACGGAGGCAACGAGCCCCCGGCCGAACACTCAGCCCTGGCGCGCCTTGTAGCGCGGAGCGGTCTTGTTGATGATGTAGACGCGGCCCTTGCGGCGAACCAGCTGGTTGTCGCGGTGACGCGCCTTCAGCGCCTTGAGCGAATTCTTGATCTTCATGGTCTTGCCCGTCGGTCTGGGCCCTGTCCGGGCCGAATTATTAAGGCGCGCCTGAAAAGCGCGCCTTTGAACTTGCGGTGGCTCATAAACGAGGAGCCTTGCCCGTGTCAACCGCAAGCGTGCTGGATAGAGGCCGAGAATGGCTTTGGCCATCAAATATCCGCCATCTCGGCTCCACGCCATTGCGCGGCTGAAGGCGGGCTGGAATGGTGCGGCACCCGCAAGCCGATTTGGAGACCTCCATGCGCCTGTTGTTTGTGTCCGCGAGCCTTGCCGTTATGGCAGCGGCATCCACCGCGCAGGCGCAGGAATGCGACCGCAACGACGACAGCCAGCAGATGATGAACATCTGCGCCGGCGAGGACTATCGGGCGGCCAATGCCAAGCTCAACCAGGCCTACAAGGATCTCGTCGGTCGCAACGACGACAAGGGCAGGAAGCTGCTGCAGATCGCGCAACGCGCCTGGATCGCCTTCCGCGACGCCGAATGCGCCTATACGACGACAGACAGCGAGGGCGGCTCCATCCATCCGATGGAGGTTTCACAATGCCTGACCGAACTGACGGACCAGCGCATCAAACAGCTCACCGCGGGCGCCAATTGTAGGGAAGGCGATGCGAGTTGCGCCAGCCCCAACGAGGACGGGGATCTGAACGACGAGCTGCAATAGGGCCCTCGCGCAAAGTGCCGGAATGGCTTAGCTACGGCGGCTGATGCGCGTGAAATGGCCCATCTTGCGGCCTGGGCGCGCTTCCGCCTTGCCGTAGAGATGCAGCATCAGATCGGGCTCGGCGAGCAAAGCGGGCACCCGCAGCACATCGTCGCCGATCAGGTTTTCCATGATGCAGTTTGAATGCCGGCCAGGGTTGCCTAGCGGCAGGCCGGCAATCGCGCGGATATGCTGCTCGAATTGCGAAACGATGCAGGCGGCTTCCGTCCAGTGGCCGGAATTGTGCACGCGCGGCGCCATTTCGTTGGCCAGCAGCGTGCCATCGGCAAGAACGAAGAACTCGACGCCGATGACGCCGACATAGTCGAGGGCCGCCAGGATTTTCGCTGCCGACCCCTGTGCCGTCGCCGCCGTCTCCAGCCTGATCTGGGCCGGCAGGGTCGAGGTATGCAGGATGCCGTCGCGGTGGACGTTCTCAGCCGGATCATAGGCGGCGACCGCGCCGTCCAACCCGCGCGCGGCGATGACCGAGATTTCGCGCTCGAAAGCGACGAAGGATTCGAGGATCAGCGGCACATTGCCCATGGTCTCGCATGTGCCGGCAAAGCCGCCCGTCTCCATGTTGCGGAAGACGCGCTGGCCCTTGCCGTCATAGCCCATGCGGCGGGTTTTCAAGATGCCGCTGCCACCGAACTCTCTCAGCGCCGCCGTCAGCTCGTCGTCATTGTCGACGGAGCGGAAATCCGCTGTCCTGATGCCGATGCCGTTCAGGAATAGCTTCTCCGCCACCCTATCCTGGGCAACTTCCAGCGCTCGCGGCGGCGGATAAACCGGGACCTTGGCAGCAAGTGCGCCGGCGGCCGCCACCGGCACATTCTCGAATTCGTAGGTGACGACGGCGCTGACTGCCGCCAGTTCGGCAAGGGCGTCCGCATCGTCATAGGCGGCGGTGATCTGGCGGTTGGCGACCTGAGCCGCCGGGCAATCGGCCTGCGGTTCGAGGATAATTGTGCGGTAGCCGAGGCGCGCTGCGGCAACAGCCAGCATGCGGCCGAGCTGGCCGCCGCCGATGATGCCGATGCTCGATCCCGCGGGCAGGCTCACGGCGCGTCCGTCGGTTCGGTGGCGACCCTGGCGGTTTGGGCGGTGCGCCAGGCATCCAGGCGGGCGGCAAGTTTTTCGTCGTGCAGCGCCAGCACGGCGGCCGCCAGAAGGGCGGCGTTGGCCGCACCCGCCTTGCCGATGGCAAGCGTGCCGACCGGAATGCCGGCCGGCATCTGGACGATGGAGAGCAGCGAATCCTGGCCTGACAGCGCCTTCGATTCGACCGGCACGCCGAACACCGGCAGCGGCGTCATCGCCGCCGTCATGCCGGGCAGGTGGGCGGCGCCGCCGGCGCCGGCGATGATCACCTTGTAGCCGGCCGCCTTGGCGCCTTTGGCGAAATCATAGAGGCGGTCCGGGGTGCGGTGGGCGGAGACGATCAGCCGCTTGTGCGGAATGCCCAGCGCCTCCAGCGTTTCGGCGGCGTGGCGCATCGTCGCCCAGTCGGACTGGCTGCCCATGATGATGGCGACGTCGGCGCGGTGGTCGGTCAAGCGCATGCTCCCGGCGGTAAAGGCGCGCCTTAGCGGAATTCGGGCTGGCCCGCAAGGATGGCGGCCGCCGCAGCCTAGTCCGGCCAGCGCAGGGCGCCGGATGAATCCTTTCGCGGCTGTCTCATCGCATCCGCCGGCCTGTCGGCCGCGGTGAGCACGGCGCGGAGGCGTTCGGCGACGATCTCGGCCTCGCCTGGGTGCAGGTTGCAGGGGTCGAGAAAGAAATGGCCACGCTCGACCTCGTGGTTGCGCACGATGATGGGCGGCGATCCGGCCGCCAATGCCGAGGCGAGGCCGGCGGCACTGAAGCGGCTTTCGGGGGAGACGAAGATCTGCAGCCGGTCGAGCGGATTGGCGGTCGGGTCGGGAATGATGTTTGCGACGATGCCGGGTATTCCCTGCAGCGAATCCCTCCATAGATTGAGCGCCGCTTCCTCGCGCTGGCGGATGCCGGCATGGTCGCGCTTTTCCCACGCTTCGAGCGCCGCCATCGTGCCGGCGATGCTTTCCTTGCCGACCTTCATGGCGCGGGCGACGCCACGGTTTTGCAGATAGGCGGCGCGGACGAGATCCTTGCGGCCGGCGACGATGCCGCTGGTCGGCCCCGAAAGGAATTTGTGGCCGCTGTAGACGACGATGTCGGCGCCGCGCGCCAGGAAGCTGCGCAGGTCATATTCGGAAGCCGCGTCGACGATCACCGGCACGCCCCTGGCGTGGCAGATATCGCAGAATTCCTCAAGGGAAAGCATGCCGTATTGCACGGTGTGGTGCGCCACGACGTAGAGCGCCGCCGCCGTGCGCTCGTTGATAGCCTCGCGCACATGATAATCCTGCGTGACGCTGACCGTGCCGGCCGGAATGACCTTGGCGCCGGCGACGCGGATCGACTGGTCGATCGGTGCGCCGTAATTGACGATATGGCCGAGCTGGATGACGACTTCGGACTTCAGCCCTTCGGTATCGTCGGGCAGCCGTTCGATCGCCAGCAAATTGGTGCCGGTCATCGCCCCGGCGATCGCCATTGTGATGCCTGAGGCGCAGCAGGCGGTGATGAAGCCGGCCTCGCCGCCGGTGAGGCGGGCTGTGATCACGCTTGCGGCGCGCTGCAGATCGTCCATCTCCACCCATTGCGAGGCGATCTCGGCCATGGCGCTGATCGCCTCGGGAACGATGATCGAGGCGCCGAGCGTCGTCATCGTGCCGGAGACGTTGATGATCGGCCGCAGTCCCAGCCGTTCACGGATCGTGGTGTTGGAGCCGGTGTCGGAATAGGTTTTCATGTTCAGCAATCCCTTGACGGTCAGGCGGCGATCTCGACGACCGCTTCGATTTCAACGGTGATGTTTCCAGGCAGCGAGCCGACCCCGATCGCCGAGCGGGCATGGCCGCCGATCTTGTCAAAGACGCTGGCGAACAGGTCCGAGCAGCCATTGACCACTTTCGGGTGGTCGCTGAAGGTCGGCGTCGCATTGACGAAGCCGAGCAATTTGACGACGCGCACGATGCGGCCGAGATCGCCGGCGGCGGCGTGCATGACGGCGAGCAGGTTGAGGCCGGTGAGGCGGGCATGCTCATAGGCCTGCTCGACGGTGACGTCCTCGCCGACCTTGCCGGTGCACAGCGTGCCGTCGGCGCGCAGCGGCCCTTGACCCGAAAGAAAGATCAGCCGGCCGCTTTCCGCATGGGTGACGAAATTGGCGATCGGCGTCGGCGGCTCGGGCAGCGTCAGGCCGAGCTCGGCGAGCCGGATGTAAGGCGTCATGGAAGAATTCTCCTTGGGCCGGCCTGTTGTTTTACGCAATTCCCAGGGGAAAGCGCTTCGCGCTTTTCCCGGGAAAACCGCTTACACTTTTCCTGGAGTTGCTTTGGGCCGCCCATGTCAGAAATGCGAGGCGCGGAACCGCGCCAGGAAAGAGCGCAGGCGCTCATTGGTGGTCTCTTCGGCAAGGATCTCCTTCGGCGGGCCAACACCGCTGACACCGCCATCGGCCATGAAGACAATGCGGCTCGAAGCGTCGCGGGCAAAGGCCATCTCGTGCGTGACCATCACCATTGTCATGCCGTCTTCGGCCAGGCTGCGCACAACGGCCAGCACCTCGCCGACCAATTCGGGATCGAGCGCGGAGGTGATCTCGTCGAGCAGCAGGATCTTCGGCTCCATGGCGACTGCCCGCGCTATGCCGACGCGCTGCTGCTGGCCCCCGGAGAGTTCCGCCGGCAGGCTGTCGGCCTTGTGGGCCAGGCCGACGCGGCTCAGCCAATGCTCGGCGATCTGGCGCGCCTCGGCCTTGCTCTTGCCGCGCACCTTGGTGAGGCCGAGCATGATGTTGCCGGCGGCGGTGAGGTGCGGAAACAGGTTGAAGCTCTGGAACACCATGCCGGTTTCGGCGCGCATATTGGCAAGGTCGCGCTCGCTGCGCCGCTGGCGCGCGCCGGCCTCACGAAAACCGACCTCCTTGCCGTCGATTCGGATCGAGCCTGAGTCGTAGCTTTCGAGAAAGTTGACGCAGCGCAGCAGGGTGGTCTTGCCGCTGCCGGAAGGGCCGATGACGGTGACCACCTCGCCCCTGTCCACCTTGAGGCTGACCGAGCGAAGCACCTCGACCGAACCAAAGGCTTTCGAGACCCCGGCAATGTCGAGAAGGGCAGCATTGTCGTTCGAGCTTGTGGCCATCGTGCTAGTCCCGGATGAAGGCAAAGCGCCGTTCCAGCCGCCGGCTGGCGTAGGAAAGCGCATAGTTGACGGCGAAATAGATCAAGGCGCCGAGGATGTAGAGCGGCATCGCCTCATAGGTGCGGCCGATGACCTGGTTGATCGCCTGCATCAGGTCGGTGATGCCGAGCAGCGAGACCAGGGCGCTGCCCTTGACCGCATCGGTGACGCCGTTGATCCAGGGCGGCAGGAAGCGCCGGAAGGCCTGCGGAAAGATGACGTAGGTGAGCCGCTGGCGAAAAGTCAGCCCAATGGCCATCGCCGCTTCTGACTGGCCCTTGGGAATAGAGCCGACGGCGCCCCGGAGATACTCAATGACCTGCGCCGTCTTGAACAAGGTCAGCGCCAGCACCGCCGCCGAGAAGGATTGCAGATGCAGGCCGATGGCCGGCAGGCCGTAATAGACGAAGAACATCAGCACCAGGATCGGGATGCCGCGGATGGTGTCGGAGAAGATGCGCACGGCCCAGCGCAGCGGCGCCGGGCCGTAGACCAGGCCGACGCCGAGCGCGACGCCGGCAATCAGCGACAGCACCACGACCAGCAGCGACACCCACAAAGTGATGGCGAAGCCCTGGGCGAGGAACGGTACGGCGTAGAGGATCTGGCTCAGCATGTCAGCGCGCAGCCCTGAACCGGCGTTCGACCAGCCGCAGCCCGAAGAGCAGGGTGTAACCGGTCACCAGGTACATCGCCGTCGTCACCAGATAGACCTCGACAATGCGGAAGGTGTTGAAGTTGATCCACTGGGCGCCGAAGGTGAGCTCGGGCACCGAGATGACCGATGCGATGGACGTGTCCTTGAACAGCGAGATGAAGGTGTTGGACAGCGCCGGCAGCGTGATGCGCAGCATGGTCGGCAGGCGCACATGAACCAGCCGCTGCCAGGGCGTCAGGCCGATGGCTTTGCCGGCATCGAGCTGGCCGCGCGGCACGGCTTCCAGGCCGGAGCGGAACACCTCGACCAGATAGGCGCCGCTATAGACCGACAGCGTCAGCACGAACGAGGTCGGCGCGTCGTAGGCGACGTCGATCACCGTCGGCAGGCCGTAGAAGACAAGATAGACGAGCAGGATCAGCGGCACGTTGCGGATGAATTCGACGTAAGCCGCAATGATGGCGCGCACCACGCGTCCGGCCGAGACATACCAGACCGCCAGCACCAGGCCGATGACGACGCCGATGGCAATCGAAATCACGGCAAGCTCGAGGCTGAGCAGAAGGCCGCCCCACAGCTTGTCGAAATGGCGCCAGATCAGGTTGAAGTTGAGCGTATAGCCCATGCGTCTCCCGCAATAACCAAGGGGATGCGAACTAGAAGGCGGAAGGGCTAACCCTTCCGCCAGCACTTGTCAGACAACCGGGAAACCGGGATGGCGGGCCGGCGGCTCTTGGCCGAAATAGTCCTTGAAGGCGGCGTCGTAGAGTGCGGTCTCATGGCCGAACATGGCGATGGTGAAGGTCTGGTTGACGAAGGTCAGCCAGTCCAGGTCGCCCTGCCTGACCGCCGCGCCGTAGAGCATCGAGTACCAGCTCTTGCCGGCATCGAAATATTTGTCGGGGTTGCGCGAGGCCAGCCAGCGCACGGTTGAAAGATCGACAGCGGCGGCATCGGCGCGTTTCGATTCCAGTGCCTGCAGCACATTGGCCTGGGTGTCGATCTGCAGCACCTGCGCCTCCGGCAGGGCGTAATGGACCGAGCTTTCGGCATCGACATTCTGCAGGATCGAGATGCGCGTCGCCGAACCACCGGCGAGCAGCTTGTCGAAGGTCTTGTTTTCCGCCGTCGGCAGCGTCAGCAGGGCGACGCCCTCGACATAGTATGGCCTGGAGAAGTGGATCAGCTGCGAGCGCTGCGCGGTCATGGTCATGAACTGGATGGTAATGTCGACCTTGTTGGTGGTGACATTGGGGATGCGCTGCGCCGGATCCTGCATGACGAACTCGACCTTGCTCGGATCGTCGAACAGACCCTTGGCCAGGATGCGGCCCATGGTGATGTCCATGCCGACCAGCTCGCCGGCATCGTTTTCGAAATGCCATGGCGCGTTGGTGCTGCCGGTGCCGACGATCAGCTTGCCGCGGTCAAGCGCGGTGCGCAGAACGCTGTCGGATGCGGCTTGTGCCGCCGCCTTTTCGGCGCTGACAGCGGTCATCACGCCCGCCGTTGCAAGCCCGGCCATGCCCAGTTTCAGAAAATCTCGCTTGGATGCGTCGTTCACTGCGACCTCCTGTTGTTTGAGTTCCCCTTACAGACACACGTGTCGCCGACCTGAATTGTCTCTTACAATAGACACATGTATCCTGTACAAGACAGATACTAACATCAGGAATCAGTTATGCAAGACAGCAATGGACTCACGGATCGGGCGGAGCTTGGTCCAGCCGAGAGCCCGACGCCCGACAAGACCTCCGGCTCGCGCGAGAAGGGCCTCAACCGGGTGCTGGAGATCCTGGACTTCCTGCATGTTACGCAGCGCGCCATCGGCATTGGCGATCTCGCCAAGGGGGTGAATGCGCCGCGCTCCACCACCTATACGCTGGTGCGTTCGCTGGTCGATGCGGGTCTCCTGGAGATGGAGGGCGACGGCAACCGGGTCTATTTCGGCAAGAAGCTCTACCTCTATGGGATGGACTATGTCAGGGGCAACGACCTGCTTAGGCGGGGCCGGCAGGAGGTCGACAATCTGTCGCGCGAGACCGGCGAGACCTCCGAATTGTGCATGCTGCAAAGCGGGCGCTATACCATCGTCCATTCCAGCCCCGGCACCAGGCCGTTCCGCATCAGCTCGGCCACCGGCCTGCAGATCCCGCTGCCATGGACGGCATCGGGGCGGCTGCTTCTGGCCGGATTGGAAAGGGCCGCCATCCAGGACATGGTCTCGGAAGACGACCTTTTGCTGCCCGACGGCCGCAGGCTGCAGTTCGACGACTTCATCGCCGATATCGCGACGGCCAGAACGACCGGCTATTGCATCACTTCGGGGCTGGTCGACGCCTACACCAAATGCCTGGCCGCCCCTGTCTTCGCGGCCGCCGGCAAGGTCGAGGCGACGATGTGCCTGGTGGTGCCGATCGACACTTCAGCGGAGAAGACCGACGAATTGCTGACGTTGCTGCGCCATCGCGCGGCGCGGCTGTCGATAGCGGGGTGAGCAGTTAGGCCCCGAGGCCGTCGGCTAAGCGATGATGTCCGGAATGATCTTGTCTTCCAGCGCCATCAGCCGGTCCTTGAGGAAAAGCTTCTTCTTTTTCATGCGCTGGATCTGCAAGGGGTCGCAGCCCATGGCGATCATCGCATTGATGGCCGCGTCGAAATCGGCATGCTCCTGCTTCAGGCGGGAAAATTCGAGGCGGACATCGGCCTTTTCCTGGTCGGACATTCTCTACCGTCTGCATGTCTGCGGCGCCCGGCAATGGGCATGATTGGGCGGGGGCGGCATCAATTGCCGCCGGCGCGCAGCCAATATCACATATCACATTGTCGTGGAATGCTACCACGCAGCATTCGACATCGCAGCCGGATGGTGGCAGACTGTCATGGTGCCGTCACAGATGCGACCTGCGGTGGACGTGCCTTTGACGGCTGCAATCGAGGAAACCATGAAAGGGAGAACCAATCATGTCTCTTGCATCCCATCTTGATGAGTTGCAGCGGAAACACGGTGATATCGAACGCGAGATCGACGATGCGATGAACCATCCATCGGTCGACGACCTCGAAATCGTGAATCTGAAGCGACGCAAGCTGGCACTCAAGGACGAGATTGAAAAACTGAAGGCGAAACCGACGAGACACTGACGCCCTTCCAGGATTAGACGCGCCGCCTTGGCGCGTGACTATCGCTCCGGTGGCGACATGCCGCCGGAGGCCTGTTTTTGCTACTGGTTCCGATACTGTTGGCCGGCGAAACCCGTCTGTGGGATCGCCGCGCTACTGCGATTTGGCGGCTCTGCTTGTCTGTCGCCATTGACAAGCCATCTTTGCTCCTCCACCTCATGCCCGAACCTCAGCGCTATGCGCTGATAGCTGTTTGAGCGTGCGTCGACGTGGACGTATGTCGCTCGGGTGATCAAGAGGCTGCCGGCATGACCGGGTATTTTTCCTCCCCCTTTGCGCGCCGGACATCGGTCGGCGTCGATGTCGGCGGCGTGGTCGTCGGCGGCGGCGCGCCGGTCGTCGTGCAGTCGATGACCAACACCGACACGGCCGATATCGACCAGACCGTCGCGCAGGTTGCGGCTTTGCATCGCGCCGGCTCCGAGATCGTGCGCATCACCGTCGATCGTGACGAGAGCGCTGCCGCCGTGCCGCGCATCCGCGAACGGCTCGAGCGGCTCGGCATCAACGTGCCGCTGGTCGGCGACTTCCACTATATCGGCCACAAGCTGCTGGCCGACCATCCGGACTGCGCCGAGGCGCTGGCCAAATACCGCATCAATCCCGGCAATGTCGGCTTCAAGGACAAGAGGGACCGCCAGTTCGCGGCGATCGTCGAAATGGCGATCAGGCATGACAAGCCGGTGCGCATCGGCGTCAATTGGGGGTCGCTCGATCAGGAGTTGCTCACCCGGCTGATGGACGAGAACCAGCGCCAAGGCTTCCCGCTGACGGCGCAGGAAGTAACCCGCGAGGCGATCGTGCAGTCGGCGATCCTGTCGGCCGAAATGGCTGAAGAGATAGGCCTCGCCCGCGAAAAGATCATCCTGTCGGCCAAGGTCAGCGGCGTGCAGGATTTGATCGCCGTCTACACCGAGCTTGCCACGCGTTCCAACCATGCGCTGCATCTCGGCCTCACCGAAGCCGGCATGGGCTCCAAGGGCATCGTCGCCTCGTCAGCGGCCATGGGCATCCTCTTGCAGCAAGGCATTGGCGACACCATCCGCATCTCGCTGACGCCGGAGCCGAATGGCGATCGCACTCGCGAGGTGCAGGTCTCGCAGGAACTGCTGCAGACCATGGGCTTCCGTCAGTTCGTGCCGATCGTCGCCGCTTGCCCCGGCTGCGGCCGCACGACATCCACCGTGTTCCAGGAACTCGCCCAGAACATCCAGGCCGATTTGCGCAAGAACATGCCGGTCTGGCGGGAGAAATATCCCGGCGTCGAGAACCTCAAGGTCGCGGTGATGGGCTGCATCGTCAACGGCCCCGGCGAATCCAAGCACGCCGATATCGGCATCTCGCTGCCCGGCACCGGCGAGACGCCGACCGCGCCCGTCTTCGTCGATGGCAAGAAGTCGGCGACGCTGCGCGGTCCGTCGATCGCCGCCGATTTCGAAAAAATGGTTGCCGACTATATCGAGCAGCGGTTTGGCCAGCACGGCAAGGCTGCGGCCGAATAAGCCATGCGGGGGCTGCTCAAAGCCGGTGTGATCCTGCTCTGCGGGCTGGGTGCCGGACAGGCGCTCGCCGATCCACCGCAATCGCGCTCGGCGGCGAAACGATTGATCGGCCGTGTCTGTGACCTGATCGAGACGCATGCCGAGCGGAACGGCCTGCCGAAGGATTACTTCGCCCGGCTGATCTGGAAGGAAAGCCGCTTCGACCCCAATGCGGTGAGCCCGGTCGGTGCCGAAGGCATCGCCCAGTTCATGCCGGGCACCGCCAAGATGCGCGGGCTGGCCGATCCTTTCGACATCGACCAGGCGATCCCGGCTTCGGCGAAATATCTCGCCGAAATGAAGACCGGCTTCGGCAATCTCGGCCTGGCGGCGGCTGCCTACAATGCCGGCGAGAGCCGCGTTTCGCGCTGGCTGGATTCCGGCGGTTTCCTGCCGATGGAGACCGAGAGCTACGTCTTCGACATCATGGGCGAACCGGCCGACAAGTTTTCCGACAGCGCTTACGCCGGGACGGTCGAGCCGCTCGACCCGAAAACCAGCTTTCCCGTCGCCTGCCGCAAGCTGCCGGTGATCATGTCCAGAACCGTGGCGATGGCCTCGATCACTGTGAAGCCATGGGGCGTCCAGGTGGCCGGCAATTTCCGCAGGGGCGCGGCGATCAATCAGTGGCTGCGGGTCAGGAGCCGGTTTCCGGCGCTGCTTTCCGGTCGTGACCCGGTGGTCAGCCGGGTGCGCACGCCGATCGGCCGACGCGGCATCTACGCCGTCAGGATCGGCGTCGACGACCGTGCCGCCGCCAACGTCATCTGCCAGAAACTGCAAAGCGTCGGGGGCGCCTGTATCGTCGTGCGCAACCGATAGGCCGAGGGGGCGACATGACGGCCAAAATCGTCCTGCTTAATGGCGTCGGCAGCGCCGGCAAAAGCTCGATCGCCAGGGCGCTGCAAACAATCGCCACCGAGCCCTTCCTGCATGTCCAGATGGATGCTTTCATCGACATGCTGCCGCCGGCGCTGCAGGATCATGCCGACGGGTTTTCCTTTGAGACCGTGCTGGAAGACGGCAAGCCGTCGGTGGTGATCAGGAGCGGGCCGGTCGGCGCGCGAGCCATGCGCGGCATGCGCCATGCCATCGCCGCCATGGCCGGGCAAGGCAACAATCTCATTGTCGACGACGTGATCTTCAATGACGAGATAGCGGAGCACCGCATGCTGCTGTCGGGTTTCGACCTGCATCTGGTCGGCGTCATGGCGCCGCTGGAGGTGCTGGGAGCGCGCGAGGCCGCGCGCGCCGACAGGCTGCCTGGCCTGGCGCGCTGGCAATATGGACGCGTCCACAACGGCATAGACTACGACCTCGAAGTCGACACCAGCCGGCTGACGCCGCTTGAATGCGCCCGTCGCATCCAGGAAAGATTCCGACTATAGTGGCCGGTGTTCTTTTGTTGCAATCATAGCTCTTCCAATCGCCCGAAAGCGATAGTCACCCGTCATGTGCAGGGTCGTGGCGATTAAATATTAATGAGCCCTGCTGTAGCAAAAGAGGTCGATATCTCGACGAGAGCTTTTGCGATCGTCAAAAAGGCGGGGCATGGGGGCGGTGGCAAATTTCCTTAGACGCGTTGTAAGTGAACTTGAAACGCCGCGCGCCAAACGGCCGTTCGGTTCTGGCTGGCTGTCCGGCTCGATTGGCTTGCTTGCCGGGGTCACCGCCCTGCTGATGGTCATCGTGCTGCGCTACCCGTCGCTTACATCGATGCCGGATCTGGCCCCCATCCACCAGATGCTGTTCTTCAAGCCGGTGCTCTATTTCGTCCTCATCTCCGGCTATATCCTGGCGATCCTCAGCATGACGCTGCGCAGGCAAAAGACGCTCGGCGCGGCAGCGATGTTCACTGTGCTGCTGGCGTCGCTGGTCGGCATGCTTCCGGTGCGCCATCAACTGCACATCGAAGGGGTGTTCTTCGGGCTTGATTTCTTCATCCTGAACGCCCTGTTCATGGGTGTGCTGTTCGTTCCGCTCGAACGTCTTTTCGCGCGCAACAAGGATCAGACCGTGTTCCGCGACGAATGGCGCGAGGACCTGTTCTACTATCTGGTCTCATCGCTGCTGGTGCAGATTTTGACCTACCTGACCTTGGCGCCGTCCAACTTCGTCAATGCGCAGGGCGCCCTTGGTTCGGTGCGCGCCTGGGTCCACGACTTGCCGTGGCTGGTGCAACTGCTGGCGGCAATGTTCCTGACCGACCTTGCCCAGTATTGGGTGCATCGGGCCTTTCATCGCATTCCCTGGCTGTGGAAGTTCCATGCCGTGCACCATTCCGCCAAGTCGATGGACTGGATTGCCGGTGCGCGCATGCATTTCCTGGAAATCATCGTGCTGCGCAGCCTGACGGCCACCCCGATGTTCGTGCTGGGGTTCGATGAATCGGCTATCCAGACGTATATATTGATCGTCTACGTCTATTCGTCTTTCATCCATTCCAACATCGGAACCAGTTTCGGTCCAGTCGAAAAGGTGCTGGTGTCGCCGCGTTACCACCACTGGCATCACGGCCTCGAGAAAGAAGCGATCGACGTAAACTTCGCCATCCATTTCCCGCTGCTCGACCGGCTGTTCGGTACCCACCATATGCCCGAAGGGCGCTGGCCGAACGGCTACGGCATTCACGGACATCCCGTTCCGAACGGATACTGGCAGCAATTCCTCTATCCCTTCCGGCGCGGCTAGACTGGAGTCCTTCGCGAAGCGCGCGTGTCACCGCGCCTGGCGAGGTTAGCCCAATCCATGACAAGCGACAGAGCCCCGAGATGCGTGACGGCTACATAATCTGCGGCACGCCGAGAACCGGAAGCACCTTGCTGTGCGGCCTTCTGGCCTCGACGAAAAACAGCCGGCGATCCGCACTCGTTCTACCGGCGGCAGGACAAGGCGGAATGGGCAGAAGAGTGGAAATTGCCGCATCCCGATACGATGAGCGCGCATGACTTCGATGTCGC
Organism: Mesorhizobium sp. C432A; assembly: GCF_030323145.1. Lineage (NCBI taxonomy): Bacteria > Pseudomonadati > Pseudomonadota > Alphaproteobacteria > Hyphomicrobiales > Phyllobacteriaceae > Mesorhizobium > Mesorhizobium sp. C432A. The sequence goes on from NZ_CP100470.1 coordinate 1,737,117, forward strand.
CTACCTCAAGGCGGCAATCAGCGCGGGAAAGGGCGGAACAGCCGTCTTCGGCTTGCGCCTGATGCGGGAAAACCTGGGTGAACTCTCGGCCATCCTCGACCGGATCTACCCAGACCTGCCATCGGACAAAGCACGCTTTGAAAAGGCCTTCGGCCGAATCCTCTACATCCATCTTTCGCGCGAAAACAAGCTGGCGCAGGCGGTGTCGCTGATCAAGGCCGAGCAGACTGGGCTTTGGCACATCGCGCCCGACGGAACCGAGATCGAACGGGTCGCACCGCCGCAGGAACCCCGCTACGATTTCAAGCGGATCCAGCGCGAGCTTGCCGAACTCGAAGCCTATGACGCGGGCTGGAACGTCTGGTTCGCGGAGCAGGGGATCGTCCCGCTGCGCATCGGCTATGAGCGCCTGTCAGGCGATCCGGCAGCGGCATTGGCATCCATCTGCAAGGCCCTGGGCGTTCCGGCGCCGAATGCCGCCGACGTAAAGCCGGGCGTCGCCAAGCTCTCGGACGAGATTAGTCTGGACTGGATGCGCCGCTATCGTCTGGACGCGGCGATTTGATCAAGCCCTCTTTACCGCCACCGTTTCGCTGAGCCATGTGCCGATCTTGCTGCCGAGACGGTCGGGCGACACCGGCTTGGGTAGATAGTCGTCCATGCCGGACTCGATACATTTGTCGCGGTCGCCCTTCAGTGCGTGCGCGGTGACGCCGATGATTGGTGTGTGATTGCCACTCGCTGCCTCCGCCGCCCGGATGGCGCGGGTCGCCTCGTAGCCGTTCATCTCCGGCATGGAGACGTCCATGAGGATCAGCTTCGGTCGCAGCGCCCGGTACATCTCGACGGCCGTGCGGCCATTGCTGGCGATGCGGTAGCTGAGGCCAAGCCCATTGAGGATCTGGCCGAACACCAGCTGGTTCACGTCATTGTCCTCGGCGATCAGAATATCGATCGGGCCGTTTGGCGTGGCGATCGATTCAGGCACTGTGGCCGCCGGAATTGCCGGGCCGCGAATGACGGTGAAGGCGGGTGGCGCCACAGGTGCCGCCTGCGGAACAACAGGCTCGCGAACGAACTGGGCCTTGCCGATCTGGGCCCGCGCTTTCTGGATTGCCGAGATGACGGTGCCGAGCAGGACGGCCGAGCGCGCCGGCTTGGTGAGATGCGCGGCGATGCCGAAATCGATGACCATCTTGCCGAAATCGACCTGGTCGACGGAGGTCAGCAGCACCACCGGGATAGCGGAGAGACGGCTGTCGGCGGAAATCGCCTTGGCGACATCGGCGCCGTTCATGCCGGGCATTTGGTAGTCGAGGATGATGCAGTCGACCGCAGCAGCGAGTTGGCTGGCCCGGTCTAGGAAGGCGAGGCCGACGGCGCCGCTTTCGGCGGCCGCGCAGTCGAAGCTCCAGCTTCTGAGCTGCTCCAGCAAGATCTCGCGGTTGACCGGGTTGTCGTCGATGACCAGCACGCGGGCGCCGGTGACGTCGACCGGCACGATCTCGTTGCGCGTGTCCTGCTGATGCGCCGGCAGCGGCACGGCGAACCAGAACACCGAGCCGCGGCCGATCTCGCTTTCGACGCCGATCTTGCCGCCCATCAGATCGATGAGGCGGGCGGCGATGGCAAGGCCGAGGCCGGTGCCTTCATGGCGGCGCGTCGACGAGCCGTCGACCTGCGCGAATTTCTCGAACACGTTCTCGAGCTTCTCGGCAGGAATGCCGATGCCTGTGTCCTCGACGCGGACCTTGAGCTGGACCATGCCGTCGACCACCTCGCCGCCGACATCGATCAGCACATGGCCCTTCTCGGTGAACTTCACCGCATTGCCGAGCAGATTGGTGACGATCTGACGGAACCGTCCGGCATCGCCGACGACATGGGCAGGCAGGCGCGGGTCGACGCGCACGATCAGCTCGAGGTTCTTTTCGGCGACGCGCGCCGACACCAGTGTGGCCACGTCCTCGACCGCTTCGGCAAGCCGGAAGGGTGCAGGATCGAGCGTCAGCTGACCGGCATTGATCTTGGAGAAATCGAGGATGTCGTTGATGATGGTGAGCAGCGCATTGCCGGACTTGACGATCACTTCGGTGAAGGTCTTCTGGCGTGCGTTAAGCTCGGTCTTGGCAAGCAGTTCGGCCATGCCCAGCACGCCATTCATCGGCGTGCGGATCTCATGGCTCATATTGGCCAGGAATTCCGATTTGGCGCGGTCGGCCGCTTCGGCCTTGAACAAGGATGCGGCGGATTCGGTGAAGGCGCGGCGGATTGCCTTTTCCATCGGCCGGAAGATCCAGAGGGCGACGATGGCAAGAACCGCGAACAGAAGGCCGCTTGCCCACAACAGCAGCCTGTCGCTGGAGGCGTCGGCCAGATGGCGTTCGCCATCCATGGCGGTACGCACACGCACCAGCATCGGCTGGACGAACAGGTCGTTCTGGTTGAGGATTTCGCGCGAACTCCATTCGTCGGTCTGTTGCGCCGCCGACATCAGGTTGAAGTTGCGCACGATGTCGCGCGACGACCAGAACAGGTCGCCGTTGACGGCGGCCGACGAGAGTTCGTCCAGCGTTTTGGCCGATAGGCTCGGCTTGATCGCGGCCAACTCCGCGGACAGTGTTTCGATCTCGCTGGTCAGGCGTTGCGAATGGCCGCGCGCGGCGGCGGCAAGGCCGTCACGGGTTTCGGTGCGCCAGGTCGTGCTGGCGGTTTCGCCAAAGCTGGAGGCGTTGCGCAGGTCGCGGGTGAAGACGACGAGATTGCTGCTCAGCGCGTCGATGTCGTGGCGGAAGGAATTGACGCGATTGAGCGCAAACATCACCGCGGTGGAAGCCAGCGCAAAGATGAGCAATCCCGAGATGTAGCGGATCCGGATCGAGCGGATGAAGAAAGAATATTCCGGCATGCGCAACCCCAACACATACGCATCATTTTAACGGTCGGGATTACGCTTGATTTACATTAAAATTCCGTTCGCGCCTGGCGGGCCGTCAAGATCCTGGCTGCACGTGCCCGGAGTTGGCGCCATAGAGGGTGGCATCGCATTCGCGCATCATGCGCAGTGCTTCTTCCTCGGTCAGGCCGAACTTGCGCATCATGCTCCGGATTTCGGGGCCTACAGCTATCTCCACCGGTCTTGCCGCCTGGCGGGTCTTCCTGGCCTTTTTCTTGGACATCAGTACGTTTCCCGTTTTGACCGACACATGTTTCGCATCAGCCCTGGCCCGGCCTCACCGTGCTGCGCCAGACCATGGGCGCATGGCAGATCAGGCGGCTGCCAGCCTCCTCCCGCGCGCCGGTCGCGAGCCGCACGGCGCGCCTGGCGATCTCCTCGATCGGCGGCGAGAACGTCGTCAGCCGGTAAGAGGCCCAGTCGGCCTGTTCAATGTCGTCAAAGCCGATGACGCAGAGATCGCGGGGTACGTTGATGCCGAACTCGTGGCGGGCCGCATCGAGAAAGCCGCACGCAATCAGGTCGGTCACGCAGAACGCCGCATCCGGCCGCTGCCGGCCGGAAAAGAGTCGCCTGGCGCCATCGGCTCCGGTGGCATAGCCGGTGCGGCCCTCGCGCCACACGGTCACCTCCAGCCCTTCCTTCTGCGCGGCGGTAAGGAAGGCGGTTTCGCGGGAGAGCAGGCTGGGCGTGCCGGCAGCCGAGGTCACCAAAGCGGGGCGGGTACAGCCGGCCCGGATGAAGGCATGCAGCGCTGCCTCTGCGGCTGCAGCGTTGTCGACACCGATATTGTGCGGGCCGTCGAAGCGGTCATCGCGATTGATCAGCACCAGCCGCTGGCCGTTCTCAAGACAGGTGCGGATCAGCAACTGCGGCGGCGAGCCGGACAGAACGATGCTCGCATCGGCGCGATAGTTCAGCGTGTTGCGCAGCGCCTGGTCGACATGGTGGCTGGGGCCGGAGGTGTTGAACACCATGGCCATTTTGCCGGCGTCCCGCAGATGTTGGGTCAGCGCCTTCTGCAGGCGGGCATGATAGGGCGTGTCGCCATCGGCAACGATGAGGCAGACGATGCCGGTCGAAGCCCGCATCAGGCCGCGAGCCAGATGGTTGACGTGATAGCCGAGTTGCTCGGCCGCCAGCATCACCCGCTCGCGGGTTTCCCCGGAAACGGAAGCGCCGGGCGTGAAGGTACGTGACACGGCCGAGCGTGAAACCCCGGCGAGGTCGGCAACCTGCTGGGCGCTGGAAAAACCGGTGCGGATTCTCGGAACCGTCAAGCGAACGCTCTCGCTGCTGTTTTCGTGATTCTTTGCACGCCAGTGCAATGTAATGCAACTCTCCTGCCATTGCCACCCACCGCACTTGACAGGCATGGCCGAATGCAACAGCTTTGCACAGCCGTGCAATACAAGCCGGCTCAAGAGTGGCATCGGAGGAATACCCTGTCCATTTCGCCGAAGACGGCTTTGAGGGCGCGATTGTCCGGACCGGCTGCATGAGCAGGGCGGCGGCGCATCCGAAGGCGGACCGGCTGTCCGAGGCCGAGATGGACAGGCGTGCCGAGGTCTGCCGGAAACTGCTTGTCACGGCCGGGCAACTGGCGATGGAAGGCTATGCCCGGCAGGGCGCCGTCCAGCCGGTGGCGATGAAAGGCCCGCAGGATTTTCTCACTGAAACCGACGGCAAGGTCGAGGAGCACATCCGCGCGACGCTGGCAGAGGCTTTTCCGCAGGACGGGTTTTTGGGCGAGGAAGGCGGTGGCATGGGCTCTGCCCGCATGTGGGTCGTCGACCCCATCGACGGCACCGCCAATTTCATGCGCGGTATTCCGCATTTCTGCATTTCGATAGCTTTCGTCGAGAACGGCCGCAGCGAGATCGGCGGCATTGCCAATCCGGCCATCGGCGAAACGTACTTTGCCCGTCGCGGGCAGGGCGCGACGCGCAATGGCGCGCCGATCCATGTGTCGCCGACGCAAGCGTTCGACCGCGCCTTTGTCGAGTTCGGCTGGTCGCCCAGGATTCCCAATCGCGACTATCTGGACAAGGTGAGCCTTGTCTGGGCACTCGGCGCCAATGTGCGGCGCTCCGGCTCCGGAGCGCTTGGGCTGGCCTATGTGGCCGACGGCCGCTCGGATGCCTATGCCGAGCTGCACATCAATTCGTGGGACTGCCTGGCCGGATTGCTGCTGGTGGAGGAGGCCGGCGGCCGTGTGAACCGGTTCCTCGACGGCGACGGCATGGCGAAGGGCAATCCCGTGCTAGCGGCAGCACCCGGCCTTGCGGCGACATTGTCCCAGGTGATCGGAGTGCCGCTCGACGACGGGTAGATCGTTTCCAGTGAGAAGACAGGGAGGAATATCGATGAAGACATTTGACAGTAAGCAAGGCTTGCGCGCCGCCTGGCTTGGCCTTGGCGCGGCGCTGGCCATGTTCGGATTGGCGAGTGCCGCCCAGGCGGCCGACCGCAGCCTCACAATGTATTGCGCCGTCGACGAGGCCTGGTGCCGGGCGATGGCGACCACCTACCAGAAGGAGACGGGCGTCAGCGTCGACATGACCCGCATGAGCGCCGGCGAAATCTACGCCCGCCTCCGGGCCGAGAAGGACAATCCGCAAGCCGATATCTGGTGGGGCGGCACCGGCGACCCGCATCTGCAGGCGGCGGAAGAGGGCCTCACCCAGGAATACAAGTCGCCGCAACTGGCAAACTTGCGCGACTGGGCGCTGAAGCAGGCCGACAGGTCGAAGAACCGCACGGTCGGCATTTATCTCGGTGCGCTCGGTTACGGCTATAATGAGGAAGATCTGAAGCAGCGCGGGCTGACCGCGCCGGCGTGCTGGGCCGATCTGGTCAAGCCGGAATTCCAGGGCGAGATCGAGATGGCCGACCCGAATTCATCGGGCACGGCCTGGACCATGCTTGCCACGATCGTCCAGCTGATGGGCGAGGACAAGGCATTCGACTATCTCAAGCAGCTCAACAAGAACATCGCCGAATACACCAAGGCAGGGGCCGCGCCGGCACTCGCCGTCGGCAAGGGCGAGACGCTGATCGGCATCTCCTTCCAGCACGACGTCATCAACGCGGCCAAGCAGAACCCGGCGGTGAAGGTGGTTTCGCCTTGCGAGGGCACCGGCTTCGAGATCGGCTCGATGAGCATCGTGACGGGCGCCAAGCATGTCGAAGAGGCGCAGAAATTCTACGACTGGGCGCTGAGCCCGGATGCGCAGAAGCTCGCGGCGCCGAACGGCAGCTTCCAGATCCCGTCGAACACCGCCACGCCGGTGCCGCCCGAGGCGCCGGACCTCTCGAAGATCAAGCTGATCGACTACGACTTCGCCAAATACGGCTCGTCGGCCGAACGCAAGCGGCTGTTGAAGAAGTTCACCGACGAGGTCCGCAATGGCGGCTGAGCGCGTTCTTTCGTGCTCACTCTAGCATCTGATCGCCGGCTGCCCTTCGCGGCAGCTGGCGCACCATCCTTTGGCACAGAAAGACATTGAATGGCCGCGGCCGGTTCCATGGTCAGTTCCGCTCCTGGACGCAGCGCGCTCGCCTGGGTAATGGCCGCGTGGGCGAGCTTCGTGCTCTTGCCTTGGTACAAGGTCGAAGGCGGCTTCCTGTCGTTCGACTGGCTGGCACAGCCGACGGATGCGACGCCGGCCATCATACTGGCGCTCGGTGGCCGGCCCTGGCTGTTGCCGCTTGTCCTGCCGCTTCTGCTGGCGAGCTGGCTGGTGGCGCGCAACAAACCCAAGAGCCTTGCGATTGCAGGCGCGGCGGGCCTGCTGTGGCTGGCCATCGAAGGCTTTTCCATCATCCATTCGGGCTGGGGATTTGGCTTGCTTACCCAGGTCGCCGGCACGCCGGGACCGATACAGCCGGGGCTCGGCTGGGGTGCGGCGCTCTATGCCGTGGCGATGCTGATGTTCATCGCCGAGGCGCTCGCCGCGCGCGGCTGGTGCAAGGGCGACCGTTTCGTCGTCGGCTCGCTCTCAATCGTGATTGCTTCGCTGATCCTGTTCGTCGCCTATCCGCTGCTGTCGATCCTCACCTCGGCCATCAAGGATAATGACGGCAATGTCGTGCCGGCGCTGTTCGTCGAAAAGATCTTCAGCGCCAACATATGGAGCCTGCGCTGCCTCTATGGCGAGGGCTCCTGCGGCGTGGCGTGGAACACGGTGGCGATCGCAGTCCTCGTCGGCTTTTTCTGCACGGCGCTTGGGCTGGCTCTGGCGCTGATTGCGCTTCGCACCAAGCTGCCGGCCAAATGGCTGCTGCGCGGCCTGTCCATCCTGCCGATCATCACGCCGCCCTTCGTCATCGGCCTGGCGCTGATCCTGCTGTTCGGCCGCGCCGGCATCGTCACCAACCTCATGTCGGTGCATCTCGGCATTCCGCGCAGCCGCTGGATCTATGGCATGGCCGGCATCACCATCGCGCAGGTGCTGGCCTTCACGCCGATCGCCTTCCTGGTTCTGGTCGGCGTGCTGCAAGGGGTCAGCCCGAGCATGGAGGAGGCGTCGCAGACCTTGCGCGCCAGTCGCTGGCGGACGTTTCGTACCGTCACCTGGCCGTTGATCCGGCCGGGCCTGGCCAGCGCCTTCCTGATCTCGTTCATCGAGAGCATGGCCGATTTCGCCAATCCGCTGGTGCTGGGAGGCAATTTCAACGTGCTGTCGACCGATATATTCTTCGCGGTGGTTGGCGCGGCGCACGACCAGGGCCGCGCGGCGGTGCTGGCGATCGTGCTGTTGATGTTCACGCTGGCAGCCTTCGTCATCCAGCGCCGCTGGATCGGCAGCCGCAGCTACGTCACCGTCGCAGGCAAGGGCGATGGCGGTGTACCGGCGACGCTGCCCAAGGCCTTGCGGATCGGCTGCTACGCCGCCGTCGTTCCGTGGCTGGTTCTGACCATCGTGGTCTACGGCATCATCCTGTGCGGCGGTTTCGTGCAATCGATCGGGCGCGACAACACGCCGACGCTCGAATATTTCCTCACCGCCTTTTCGATCGAGAAAGGCGTCAATGGCTGGTTTTTCAGCGGCTCGGCCTGGCCGTCGCTGCTGATGACCATCGGCCTGGCGCTGGTGGCGATGCCGTTCACCGCGGCGCTCGGCATCCTGACGGCCTATCTGCTCGACCGGCAGCGTTTCGCCGGGCGCACCATGTTCGAATTCCTGGCGATGATGAGCTTTGCCATTCCCGGCACGGTGATCGGCGTCAGCTATATCCTTGCCTTCAACGTGCCGCCGGTGCAGTTGACGGGCACCGGGCTGATCATCGTCATCTCCTTCATCTTCCGCAACATGCCGGTGGCGATCCGCGCCGGGCTCGCCAATCTCGGCCAGATTGACAAGAGCCTGGATGAGGCATCGCTGACGCTTGGGGCGCGGTCTTTTGCTACCTTGCGGCGGGTGATCCTGCCGATCCTGAAGCCGGCGATCGTGACCGCGATGATCTACAGTTTCGTGCGCGCGGTGACGGCGGTCAGCGCCGTCATCTTCCTGGCGAGCGGCCGGTTCAACCTCGCCACGGTCTACATTGTCGGGCGCGCAGATGTCGGCGAATACGGCATCGCGATTGTCTATTCGGCGGTGATGATCGTCGTCATGATGGTCATCCTCATCGGCATCCAGCTGCTGGTCGGCGAACGCCGGCTCGGCCGGCGCCGTGCCGGTCCGGAAGCCGTTGTGGCAGCAATCTGATGGGGAGAAGCGGCGTGGATCAGACGGCGAAGACTGCTGCCCCGGTTGTCACGGACAGGCCGGCCGTGCGGTTCGAGGGCGTCACCAAGAAATACGGCGCGGTGACCGCCGTCGACAACGTCAGCTTCGACATCGCGCCGGCCAGCCTGGTGACGCTGCTCGGGCCCTCGGGTTGCGGCAAGACGACGACGCTCAGGCTGATCGCCGGACTGGAACAGACCAGCACCGGGCGCATCCTGATCGACGACAAGGACGTCACCTTGCTGTCCGCCGCCGAGCGAGATGTCTCCATGGTGTTCCAGTCCTATGCGCTGTTCCCGCACATGAACGTGATGGAGAATGTCAGCTACGGCTTGCGGGCTATGGGGCTTGGCAAGGCGCAGGCAGCCGAGCGCGCCGCCGAAAAGCTGTCGCTTGTCGGCCTGTCCGGCTACGAGAAGCGCCAGCCGAGCGAATTGTCCGGCGGCCAGCAGCAGCGCGTCGCGGTGGCGCGAGCCATCGTACTGGAGCCGAAGGTGCTGCTGTTCGACGAGCCGCTGTCCAATCTCGACGCCAAGCTGCGCCGGCGGGTGCGCGACGAAATCCGGGGTCTCCAGCAAGATCTGGCGCTGACCATGGTCTATGTCACGCATGACCAGGAAGAGGCGCTCGCCGTCTCCGACCGCATCATCGTCATGAACGCCGCTCGCGTCGCCCAGGACGGCACGCCGCGCGACCTCTACAACGAGCCGACCAACCGCTTCATCGCCGACTTCATGGGCGACGCCAATCTGCTCGACGTCGAGGTGCTTTCCAGCAATGCGACCAGTGCAAGGGTCAAGGTCGGACCCTTGCTGCTCGACATGCCGGGTCGCGGTAACGCTCCGGGGCCGGCGATGCTCGCTGTGCGCCCGAATGCCGTGCGCATCTTGCCCGGCCAGCCAGCGGGCACCATGAAGGGCCGGGTGGTCAAGAGCTCGTATCTCGGCGACCACATGGAATACCGCATCGCGATCAGCGATCCGGCGGTCGAACTGTTCGCGACATCGCCTGATGTCACACCCGCCGTGGCGGAAGGGACGATGGTCGGGATCGATTTCGATCCGGCGAAGATCGTGCTGATCAAAGACGATTGAACGCGCCGGGAAAGCACCTTCGAAAAAATCCAGCCTGAATGTCACACCGGCCGGTCTTGTCTCGTCATGATGGCGTACCCAACACAAGGACTGCAATCATGACCGCCAAGATCGACCTCTTCGCCGCCGCCCCTGCGCTGATCAAGCAGTGGCAGCGCGCATCGACCGAACTCTCCGTCGCCGCCGGGCTCGAGCACAGCCTCAACGAGCTGGTGAAGCTTCGGGCGTCGCAGATCAATGGCTGCGCCAACTGCATCAATCTGCATGCCACCGAAGCGCGCGAGAATGGCGAGACCGAGCAGCGCATCTATCTGCTGCCGGCCTGGCGCGAAGCGCCCTGCTACAGCGACCGCGAGCGTGCCGCGCTCGGCTGGACCGATGCGCTGACGCGCCTCTCGGAAGGACAGGACCGCGAAAGCGCCTATGATGATCTTAAGGCGCATTTCACCGAGGAGGAGCAGGTGAAGCTCACCGTTTTGATCAACATCATCAATGGCTGGAACCGCATCGCCGTTGGCTTCGGGCTCTACACCGACGCAGCAACGATACGCGCCAGCGCCAAGGCGGCCTGATGACGGCGACGGCACCCGACGACGCGGCAGCGGGCTTCGGCCCGCTGCGTCCGAAGCTGATGCGGGTCGCCTATCGCATGCTGGGCTCGGTGAGCGACGCCGAGGATGTCGTGCAGGATGCCTTCATCCGCTGGATGGGGACCGACCGCTCGCAGGTTCGCGAGCCAGAAGCGTTCCTGCGCCGCACGGTGACGCGGCTTTGCCTTGACCAGCTCAAATCCACGCGGCGCCAGCGCGAGACCTATATCGGCCCTTGGCTGCCCGAGCCGATCGTCGAAGAGGACGATCTTGAAGATGTCACCTTGCCGCTGATGTTGGCGCTGGAGCGGCTTTCGCCGCTCGAGCGGGCGGCCTTTCTGCTGCACGATGTGTTCGGGCTGGAATTCGAGGAGGTCGCGACCGCCATCGAGCGCGATTCAGCCGCCTGCCGCCAGCTTGCCGCTCGCGCACGGGGCCATGTCCGCGAGGCGCGGCCTCGCTTCAAGGTGGAGAAGCAGCGTGGCCTGGAGATCGCCGAAGCCTTTTTCGCGGCATCGCGCAGCGGCGACATGCAGGCGCTCGGCGCGCTGCTGACGGAAGATGTCAGCGCTCATGCCGATGGCGGCGGCAAGCGTCCGGCGGCTTTGGCGCCGGTGCTGGGCTTCGACGCCGTCATGAAGCAATACGCGCAAGTCGCGGCCTGGCTGCGCGACAATCGCTCGACGCTGGTGCGCATCGGCTTCGTCAATGGACTGCCGGGGTTCGTCACGCGGGAGGCCGATGGCGAACTGCAGACGACCGCGCTTGACATCGAGGACGGGAAGATCGCGGCCGTCTATGTCATGCGCAATCCCGACAAGCTCAGGCATCTGCGTTAGACCCGATTGAATCGGAGCGAAATACCGGTTCGGCCCGCCTCCAAAAGCCGGCCCTTCCTGTGTGCGACCCGAGGACGATGTCAGGGCTGCCCTTTGCCGCTGCCGCCACCGACCTCTAGGATGCCTTCTCCCCGTCACGTGGCTGGATCAGCCTGCGCGCGGCATCTGCTCCTGCCGCAAGGAAGCGATCCGACAATTCGGTCCCTGCCACCGCGCGGGCCAGTTGAAGCGCGCCGATGAGGGTCGCAAAGACGCCCGTGGCAACGCCTTCCGGATCCCTGGCCTGCGGAAGCGCTGCAGACAACTGGCGCACCAGAACCAGCAAGCGTTCGGTGTAGACTTGGCGCGTTTCGGGCGGCTGACGCGCGAGTTCCGGCAACAGGGCGGCCGACGCGCAGCCGGCTCCCGGATTGTCCCGGTGCTCAGCTGACAGATACGCCGCTATGCCCATCTCCGGACCACCGGCTGCCAATACCTCCTGCAGTTGCTGCGACTGGGCCTCCAGTGCCGCTACAAGGCTTTCACGCACAAGCTCCGCCTTGGACTGGAAATGCGGATAGAAGGCTCCGTTCGTCAGTCCGGCGTCGCCCATGATGGCTGCCAGTCCGGACGCGGCGATGCCGTCACCGCGAAAACGCTGGGCTGCGACCTCGACGATGCGATCGCGAGAGGCGTCCTTTCGGCCCTTTTCGTAGCGCATGGCGCTCTTCCTTTCTGCTATTGCATTATAGGTGTAATGTGATATTACGATCATAATTCAATCAACGGCAAAAAGCTAGCCCTCATGTCTGTGGAGTATCAAATGAGTACCCTTTCGGGAAGAACCGCAGTCGTGACCGGAGCCTCTTCGGGCATCGGCCGCGCCAGTGCCGAGGCCTTGGCGCGGGCGGGGTATACCGTCTTCGGGACAAGCCGCAGCAAGGCCGGCAACGGCCCGGCGCAGGTGTCCATGCTGACCTGCGACGTGACCGACGGGGAGTCGGTCAGCGCCCTCGTTGCAACCGTGCTGGCCCAGACCGGTCGTATCGATCTGCTGGTGAACAATGCCGGTGTCGGCCTGCTTGGCGGTGCCGAGGAATCTTCGGTCGCACAGGTGCAGGCTCTGTTCGACGTCAATCTGTTCGGCGTCATGCGCATGACCAATGCGGTGTTGCCGTCGATGCGGCGCCGCGGCCAAGGGCGCATCGTCAACATCGGCTCGATTCTGGGATTGGTGCCCGCGCCATACTCAGCGCACTACTCGGCGGTCAAGCACGCGCTGGAGGGCTATTCGGAATCGCTCGATCATGAGGTTCGCGCCTTCAACATTCGCGTCTCGGTCATCGAGCCGGCATTCGTGCGCACCGTCTTCGACCAGAACGGCATCGAGCCGGATTCCCTGTTGAAGGACTACGATCAGGCGCGCGCCGGTCTCAAGGCGCTGCTTGCCGATGTGATGCCCAAAGCCGATCGGCCGGAAGTGGTGGCGGATGTGGTCGTCAAGGCAGCGACCGACGCCCGTCCGCGACGGCGCTATACCGCAGGGAAGGCAGCGCGCCAGGTCAGCCTGCTGCGCCGCTTCGCCCCCGCGGAGATGTTCGACAAGACCTTGCGCAAGCAGTTCCGCTTGCCGGTCTGAACAACGGCGGGACGGAGAATTTCACGCACAGACAGCAGGCCAACAGACACTTTCAGAAAGTCACTGCCATGAAGGCATTCGTTGTCGATAAATATAGCAAGAAAGGCATTTTGCGGCTGGCCGAGATGCCGGAGCCGGAGCTGCTGGACAATGACGTCCTGGTCGAGGTCCATGCCGCCGGGGTGAACCTGCTGGATTCCAAAATCAGAACCGGCGAATTCAAACTCGTCCTTCCCTATCGCCGGCCCTTCATCCTCGGTCACGACGTTGCCGGGAGGGTTGTCAGGGTGGGCTCGAAAGTCCGCAGATTCAAGCCCGGCGACGCCGTCTATGCGCGGCCGCGCGACGGCCGGATCGGGACATTCGCCGAATTCATCGCAATCGATGAAGCCGACGTGGCGCTGAAGCCGGCGAACCTCAGCATGGAAGAGGCGGCCTCGATCCCGCTGGTCGGTCTGACCGCCTGGCAGGCTCTCATCGAGAGGGCGGGTCTGAAGACAGGCCAGAAGATCTTCATCCAGGCTGGCTCCGGCGGCGTGGGGACATTCGCCATCCAGTTGGCAAAGCACCTCGGCGCGATCGTTGCGACAACAGCGGGCGCGGCAAGCAACGATCTGGTCAGGGATCTCGGCGCCGATGTCGTCGTCGACTACAGGAAGGACGACTTCGAGAAAATCCTGTCGGGCTACGACGTCGTCCTGAACAGCCAGGACGCCAAGACGCTTGAGAAATCCCTGACTGTGCTGAAACCGGGTGGGAAGCTCATCTCGATTTCCGGTCCTCCGGATCCCGAATTTGCCAGGAAACAGAGACTGAACGTGGTGCTAAGGCTGCTGCTGCGGCTGCTGGGCCGTGGTATCAGGACCAAAGCCAAGCGCCGGGGCGTGGGATTTTCGTTCCTGTTCATGTCGGCGCAAGGTGAGCAACTGAGCAAAATCACGTCCCTCATCGAAGATGGGGCGATTCGCCCGGTCGTCGACAGGGTCTTTCCTTTTGAAGCGACCAATGAGGCGCTGGCTTACGTCGAAACAGGACGCGCCAAGGGCAAGGTCGTCGTCAAGGTCAGATAGCGCGCCCAGTTGCTTTGGGGGCATTTGAGAGACACCAAAGCAAGGCAGCGCAAGGCCGACAAATTCCGAAAACGGTTCGGCATCCGATCGCCCAAACCTCAGTTGTTGCGGATTGCCACGAAGCTTGCCGCTGCCTTCAGCAAGGCTGCCTGTTCACCGTAAGGCTCAAGCAATTCATGGGCCTGCTTGACCAGCCCATGGAGCTGGCTGCGCGCCCAGTTCGCGCCATGCAGCGCCACCAGCGTCGCCTTGCCGGCGGCTGCGTCCTTGCCGGTCGCCTTGCCCATCTGGCTGGCATCGGCGGTCAGGTCGAGCAGGTCGTCGGCAAGCTGGAAGGCAAGCCCGACCGCCGAGCCGAATTCGGCCAGCCGGTCGCGGTCCCGCGGTGCGGCGCCGGCAATGATTGCACCGGCTTCGCAGGCGTAGCGGATCAGCGCGCCGGTTTTCATCGCCTGCAGCCGGATGATGCCGGCCTCGTCCGGCCTGTTGCGCTCGGCTTCGAGGTCGAGCGTCTGCCCGCCAACCATGCCCCCGGTGCCAGCCGCGCGCGCCAGCGCCAGCACCAGCGCCGCCCTGCGCTCCGCCGGCAGCGCCGTCGCCTCATCGGCGAGGACATCGAAGGCAAGCGTCAGAAGCGCATCGCCGGCAAGGATGGCGGTGGCTTCATCGAAGGCCTTGTGCACGGTCGGCTGGCCGCGGCGCAGATCGTCGTCGTCCATGGCAGGCAGATCGTCATGGATCAGCGAATAGCAATGCACGCATTCGAGCGCCGCCGCCACGCGCATCGCCGCCTCGCCATCGGCGCCGAAAAGGGCGGCACTTTCCATGACCAGGAAGGGGCGCAGCCGCTTGCCGCCGTTCAGCACGCCATGGCGCATGGCCGCCATCAGACGCTCCGGCCGGGCGATCTCGCCGGCAAGCGTGCGGCCGTCCAGCAGCAGCCTGAGCCCGGCCTCGATAGCCGCCGCCCGCCCCAGAAGTGCGGCCTCAAAGGCCAATTGCTCGTCTTTCGTCATGGCCGGGAGCGGTAGCCGACACTCAGACGTTGCGCAAGAAGCCCCGCGCCATTATGCCGGAGGCGGGAGAATGGCGCGGGTGGGGCGGCTTGACGGAACCGATCGTCGATCATGAAACCGAGGGGTTTGAGATGGCGCGACCGAGGCGCGTGAACCGCGCCGGTCTGAAGCGCCTCGCCCGGCGTTGCCTGGTCGTCGCCGCCGTGCTGGCGGCGATACCCGTTGGGCTGACCTTCCTCTATCTGCCGTCCTTCGTGCATCCGATATCGACCTTGATGGTCAAAGACCTCGCGACATTTTCCGGCTACGACCGGCGCTGGGTGTCGATCGACGATGTGTCGCCGGTGCTGGCCAATTCGGTGATCATGTCGGAGGACGGTCAGTTCTGCTTCCATCGCGGCATCGATCTCGGCGAATTGCGCGGCGTCGTCGACGATGCGCTGGCCGGCGAGGCGACGCGCGGCGCCTCGACCATCACCATGCAGACGGTGAAGAACCTTTTCCTGTGGTCGCGGCCGCTGGGCTCGGTGCGCAAGGTGGTCGAACTGCCGCTGGCCGTCTATTTCGACGCGGTGATGTCGAAACGGCGGATCATGGAAATCTATCTCAACATCGCCGAATGGGGGCCGGGCATTTACGGCATCGAGGCGGCGGCGCAGCATCATTTCGGCGTTTCGGCCAAGCAGCTGTCGCGGCGGCAGGCGGCATTGCTCGCCGTCTCGTTGCCCAATCCGATCGCCCGCAATCCGGCCAAGCCCGGTCCGGGTCTGCGGCGCCTGGCGTCGCTGATCGAACGCCGCGCCGGCCGTTCGGGCGCGTATGTCGGTTGTCTTGATTAGGTAGAACCGCTGCCAGTTCAAAAAAAATCGCCACGGTGCTGGCCAAAACGGCCTAGGGCGTGTATAGGCACCCGACTTTCTCAGATTATGGCCCTGACGCGGCCCTTTCACGAGGGCTATCGGGGCATTTTGACCATGTAGTGGAGCATATCCATGGCCGTTCCGAAACGAAAAACCTCTCCGTCCAAGCGCGGCATGCGCCGCTCGGCCGACGCTCTCAAGGCCCCGACCTATGTCGAGGACAAGAATTCCGGCGAAATGCGCCGCCCGCACCATATCGACCTGAAGACCGGCATGTATCGCGGTCGCCAGGTGCTGACGCCCAAGGAAAGCTGAGACCAGCTTTCGAAGGGTTTGATGCCAAAAGAACCGGCCATTGGCCGGTTTTTTTTGCGTTTGGTGCGCGCCGCGCCGCCAACTATGCCAAAGACCGGGCGTCCGTGGCGATACAAGCTGCGGCGGCGGTGCTGTATTGAGTCCGCATGCCTTGTCGCGGCGCTTCCGCGCGATCATCGACCGGCTTCAGAGGGCCCGCATGACCAAGCTCACCACAGCACCCCGCGATATCTTCCAGACCTTCATGAACTTCCCGCTGGTCGAGGACCTCGATGCGCTGAAGGCGGATGTCGCCCATCATCGGCATGCCTTACGGCAGTCCCTACACGATCGACGAGCTGGTCAACGACCAGACCAACGCGCCGACCGCGGTGCGGCGCGCCTCGCAGCGCATCAGCCTCGGGCTCGACCGCTATGATTTCGACATTGGCGGAACCCTGTTCGACGGGCAGGACGTCAAGGTGGTCGATGTCGGCGATGTCCCCGGCGATGCCGCCGGCAGCCACTACAGGTTGGCCGAAACGGCGATCCGCAAGATCCGCGTCGCCGGCGCCTTGCCGATCACCATTGGCGGCGATCACGGCATTCCAATCCCGATCCTGCGGGCGCTTGACGGCGAAGGGCCGATCACCCTGGTTCAGATCGATGCCCATCTCGACTGGCGCGACAATGTCAACGGGGTCAGGGAAGGCTATTCCAGCCCCATCCGCCGCGCTTCGGAGATGGCCGCATATAGCCGGGATTTTCCAGCTCGGCATCCGCGGCCAGGGCAGCGCCCGGCTCGAGGAGGTCGAGGCGGCCCGCGCCTACGGCTCCAACATCGTCACCGCCAATGAATGGCAGGATATCGGTACGGCGGCGCTGCTCAAGCGCATCCCGGACCGTGGCCGCTATTACCTGACCATCGATGCCGACGGTCTCGATCCCGCTGTCATGCCGGCGGTCGAAGGCCCGGCGCCTGGCGGCATCAGCTATCGGCAGACGATCGAACTGATCAAGGGGCTGTTCGCCAAGGGACGTGTCGTCGGCATCGACATCGTCGAGATCGCGCCGGCGCGCGACGTCAACGAGATCACCTCGATGACCGCCGGCCTTTTCATCCTCAACGCTATCGGCGCCGCCGTGCGGACAGGCCAGTTCAAGCGCTGAATCCCGGCGTGTCGGTGGTCAGCCGGGGCAACTGTGGCTGACAGGGTTGTTTCGCGCGGTCTTTTTCCGTGTTTGCGGGCGCTAGCGAAAAATCTTGACGGCGTGCCTGCGGGGCATTCTACAGAAGGTGCCCCCATTGTTTAGGCAATTCCTTGGGAAACCGCTTTCCTGGAATTGCTAGAGGAGACGCCTGATGTTCGGTGCCATCCCGCTGCTGATCGTGCCCTTCGTGGCCTACAATCTCGGACTCCTCGGAATATTCGGCAGCGGCGACGATCCGTGGGCGACCGAGATCTTCTCGTTCAGCATGATGTCGGGCGGGGTGTTCTCGATGACGCTCGGCGACCTGATGGTGGTGATCGGGCTGATCTTCCTGTTCCTGGAAATGGTGAAGTCGGTGCGCACCACGAACGCCTCGATCATGGACCATCTGTTGTCGACGCTGGTCTTCGTGGCGTTCCTGGTCGAATTCCTGCTGGTGAAGGGCGCGGCGCACTCCGTCTTCTTCACGCTGATGGTGATCGCCCTATTCGATGTGCTGGCCGGGTTTTCGGTGTCGATGCGGTCGGCGAGTAGAGACATAAATTTGAACTAGCCGCCTTCGTTGGATGGTCGCATCCGTTCGCGATTGGCGTGGCTGCTCTTTCTGGTCGTCATCCTGGGGCGAAGCAAGGAGCGAAGCGACGCGGCGCAGACCCTGGGATCCATTCCGTGAAGCTAAGGCGTTGCAACGGTTCAGAATTCTGCTCCGCTTACACTTGCGGCAAAGGTCGCGGCATGGATCCCAGGGTCTTCGCGACGGAGTTTCGTTCCTGCTTCGCCCTGGGATGACGAAGCTCCCCCTCAGCCCGGATCGGCGGTGAAGCCCGCCGCTTCGATGCCGGCGATGGCGGCGGCTTCGTCATTGTCCGACGTATCTCCCGAAATTCCGACGGCGCCGATGACGGCGCCTGCCTTGTCGCGGATCAGCACGCCGCCGACGACCGGCAACACGCGTCCACCGGAGACGTCGGAAATGCCGGCGACGAGATGCGGCCGCTCCTTGGCGAAAGCCTCGACACGGCGCGAGCCCATGCCGATGGCGAGCGCGCCATAGGCCTTGCCGGCCGACATTTGCGGGCGCAGGAACGAGGCTCCGTCCTGACGCTGGAAGGCGACGAGATGCGCGCCGGCGTCCAGCACGGAAACGCCGAGCGGCTTGAGCTTCAGCTCGGCGCCCTTGGCGAAGGCGGCGTCGATGATGTGCTTGGCTTTTTCGAGGGTCAGTGCGGTCATGGCTGTCTCCTGATCAAAACGCGTCAATCATCGACCTGACATGCGGGATGCGAAATCCCGGTTGCGGTTGAAATTGCTTCGCGTGGGAAAGCGGAAATGGCGGGCATTGCTGATCGTGGCACATGGCGGCGGATACGATCCGCCGGCATCCAGATCGGGCGTCGATGAAGAAGGCCGCGCTATTTTTTCTTGGCTCGGGGCGCTTTCTTGACCGGAACGGCAGGGGCGTTGGCGAGGTCTTCCGCTTCCTTGGCAAGGCGCAATGCCCGGAGCTTGTTGGTCTTGGCCTGGCGGGCGTCGGCCTCGGCGACATACTCCGCCATCGCCTTTTGCCGCACCGTGGCGGCCTCTTCCTGCTTCTTGAAACGCATATCCGCCCGGGCGCGGGCAGTATCCTTAGAGTTCTCGACCAAGAGCGTTATCCAATCCCGTAAATTATGTTTTTCAGCCCCTTGATAGCAGAGCCGGCCTGATAATGGGGAAATAAGTTGGTCAAGCGGCGGGGGCCTCGATGCCGCTCGACGCCTTGCGGGCGACCACCGCCTCATATCCGGCCTGCAATGTAGCGCGGACGGAAGGCTGCGCGGGTGTGGCGACAGGCGTGCCCAGATGGTCGTGGCGCAACTCGTCCATGAACTGCTCCCACATTGGCGGTCCGCCTTTCTCCAGCAGCTCGGCCCGGATCGAAAGCTCCTCGCTCACCGGCAGCCAGACGCGGCCCCAAGCGCCGAGATGCGCCATGATCGGCACCAGCGTGATGGCCATCTCGGTCAGGCTGTAGATCGCCTTCTGCTTGTGCGAGGGGTCGTCGGCCTTGGTCAGCATGCCGAGTTCCATCAGCCGCTTCAGCCGGTCGGCCAGGATATTGGAAGCGATGCCCTCGATCGAGCCGTTGAGCAGTTCGCGAAAGTGGCGTTTGCCGCCAAAAATCATGTCGCGCAGGATGATCAGGCTCCAGCGATCGCCGAACACTTCCAGCGACAGATTGATAGGGCATCCCGAGCGGTGTTCGGTTTTCATCCGACTCTCCTCAAAAACCAGTTGCATTATCGTATCAGTTTTATTATCGTGCAACCGATTGCAAAACGCAATCAGTTTGGTTGGCCTTTGATTGGCCGATGCGAGGAGAGTCCCATGACACGGGCCGCAGCACCCGAAATCGTCTCCCAGACGTTTGGGGATCCCGGCGATCCAACCGTTCTGCTGATCATGGGCGCCATGGCCTCGATGCTCTGGTGGCCGGAGGCGCTCTGCAAAAAACTCGCCGGCGAAGGCCGCTTCGTGATCCGCTACGACAATCGTCGACCAAATATGCGCCGGGCGAGCCGACGTATACGTTCGACGACATGGCGGACGATGCGGTGCGCGTCCTCGACAGTTGCGGCATCGGCAAGGCGCATGTGATCGGGATGTCGATGGGCGGCATGATCGCGCAATGACTGGTGTTGAAACATCCCTCGCGTGTCATCACACTGACGGTGATCAGCAGTTCGCCGGTGGGGATCGATACATCGCACCTGCCGGGGACGACCGAAGCCTATATGGAGCACTCGGCCGATGGCGCCAAGGTCGATTGGTCGGACCGCGACCAGGTGATCGGCTTCGTCGTCAAGGATGCGCGTGCGATCGCCAGCACCGCGCATCCCTTCGACGAGAAGGCGATGCGCGCGTTCGTCGAACAGGACTACGACCGATCCGGCGGCTTCCTGAGCGCGACTAACCATTTCATGCTGAAGAGCTGCGAGGATCTGAAAGGACGCCTGCGCGAGATCAAGGTTCCGCTGCTCGTCATTCACGGGACATCGGATCCGATCTTTCCGGTCGAGCATGGCGCAGCCCTTGCCGACGCTGTTGCCGGCGGGCGGCTTGTCCGCGTCGAAGGCGGTGGCCACGAACTGCATCCCGACGACTGGGGCACGATCGTTGCCGCCATCGTCACGCATACCAAGCCCTGAAGGCAGTCTCGAACCTTGACACATTCGCCTCACGGAAATAGTTAAGTAAATGCTTCAGTGTCGGCGCAGGCTGGCACCGCTCAGCATCGGCGAACCACAAACAGACGAGCAAAAAATGTCCCTGACCTTCCATTTCCATCCGCTGGCATCGTTCTGCTGGAAACCGCTGATTGCGTTCTACGAGAACGACACGCCCTTCACGCCGGTTATCGTCGACCTCGGCGACGAGCAGTCGCGGGCAGCATTCCTGAAGGTGTCGCCGACCGGCAAGATGCCGGCGCTGTATGACGATGCACGCAATCGCACGGTGCTGGAATCGACCATCGTCATCGAATATCTGGCCGCGCATTATCCCGGGCCGGTCGAGCTCATCCCGGCCGAGGCCGACCTTGCTCTCCAGGTCCGCCAGGCCGACCGTTTCTACGATTTCTACGTGCAGGCGCCGATGCAGAAGATCGTCGGCGACAGGTTGCGCCCGCAGGACCGGACCGACCCGTTCGGGGTCGACGAGGCGCGCGCGCAACTGCGCAACGCCTATGCGATCATCGAGGAGGAGATGCGTTCGAAAATCTGGGCGGCCGGCCCCACCTTCACCATGGCCGACTGCGCCGCCTCGCCGGCGCTGTTCTACGCCAACAAGGTCGAGCCGTTCGGCGACAGCTATCCGGCCGTGAAACGCTACCACGACCGCCTGCTCAAGCGGCCGTCTTTCGCCCGGGTGATCGAGGAGGCGCAGCCCTACTTCAAGTTCTTTCCCTACAATAACGGCTGATCGCGATGCTGCACGATCCCGCCCAGCTCGACCTGATGTTCCAGGCGCTCGCGGACCCGGCCAGGCGCAGCATGGTCGAGCGGCTGTCGCGTGGGCCGGCCTCGGTCAGCCAGTTGGCCGAACCGCTGGCGATGTCGCTGTCGGCCGTCGTCCAGCATCTCAACGTGCTCGAAGCAAGCGGGCTGGTGCGCTCGGAAAAGCTCGGCCGCGTGCGCACCTGCCAGATCGCGCCGCAGGCGCTGCGCAGCGCAGAACACTGGATCAACGAACGGCGGCTGACATGGGAGCGTCGGCTCGACCGGCTCGGCGATTTTCTCGCCGGGACCGAATGATCTGAAGCAGAGGAGAAATGACCATGCCCGGCAAAAGCAGAGCGGAGTTGATCCGCGGCTATTTTTCCGCCTACCAGGCGAATAACATGGCTGCCGTCGCGGCTATGCTCGCCGACGATTTCACCTTCACCAGCCCCTATGACGACGCCATCGACCGTGCGACCTATTTCGAGCGCTGCTGGCCGGACAGCCCGGCCTTCAGCTCGATCGTCATCGAGCGGATATGCGAGGACGAGGACGCCGCCTTTGTCCTCTATCGCTGCGAGACGGCGGACGGAAAGACCTTCCGCAACACCGAACTGCATCTGTTCCATGACGACAGGTTGCGCGCCGTCGAAGTCTATTTCGGCGCGTCTTATCGCGACGGCGTCTTCGTCGCGCAGAAACCATCAAGCTGACCATGAGGACCTGACCATGGCCGAACGATCCGTCGTCCACTCCACCTTCGTCCTCGAGCGCCTCTATCCATTTGCACCGGCGAAAGTCTATTTCGCGCTCAGCGATCCGGCCGCCAAGCGGCGCTGGTTCGCCGACCCCGACAACCCGATGACCCACAGGCACGAAATGGATTTTCGCGTCGGCGGCCAGGAGGTCAATGCCGGCGGGCCGAAGGACGGGCCGATCCACACCTATACCGCCACCTATCAGGACATCGTGCCCAACCAGCGCATCGTCTACAGCTACGACATGCTGTTCGGTGATGTCAGAATCTCGGTTTCGCTGGCGACAATTGAGCTTCGCCCGGAAGGCACGGGCACGCGTCTGGTGCTGACCGAGCAGGGCGCGTTTCTCGATGGGCACGACACACCGTCATCGCGCGAGCATGGTACCGGATTCCTGCTCGATGCGCTGGGCAAGGCGCTGGCAACGGACACTTGAAAGCCAGGGAGGCGAGGTGGAATCGCGGCCTATGCTTCCCAGAACTGATCAAGCCAAATATTGAGCTTGAGGAAGCCGGCACTGCTGACTGTATAGACCCGCCTCGTGCCCTCGGCCTTGGCCTGAACCAGACCGGCGTCCAGCAACACTTTCAAATGCTGGGACACGGCCGGGCGGGAGACTGGCAGGCCCGAAGCCAGTTCGTTGACGGTTTTCGGGCCACGCCGGAGCTCTTCCAGAAGATAGCGCCGGTTGGGGTCGGCAATCGCCATGAAGGCGTCAGAAAAGATCATGCCTATACTTGTGGGGCAAAGCTTTTCAAATCTCAACCGTCGGCTTCCGCTTTTCTGAGCCGCAGTGCTTCAGGGGTGACCGAGCGATCGGCCGGCTGGGTCTTGAAGGCGTCGCGGTCTTCGATAGGCACCGGCGCGCGGCGGCTGATGCGCAGCAGCGTGTAGGCGGCGAGGCTGAGATGCGCCAGCGCGGTGGCCAGGAACAGGCCTTCGGGGCGGAGCCAGCCCATCAGGGCGGCAGCCAGCAAGGGCCCGATCATGGTTCCGAAGCCATACAGAAGCAGCAGGCCGCCCGAGACCTTGACGAAATCCTCCGATCGGGCGTGGTCGTTGGCATGCGCCACGGCGATCGAATAGAGCGTGTAGGCAAAGGCGCCGTAGGCGGCGGCGAAGACAATGACGAGGACGGCGGAACGCGGTTCGAACAGGAAGATCAGGATGGCGAACAGTGCGGCGCCGAAAGCCGCGCCCGCCAGCACGAAACGGCGGTCGGTCTTGTCGGAGAGGCGTCCGGCCGGAAGCTGCATGGCCGCGCCGGCAATAACGACAAGGCTCATCATCAGTGCGATCTGGGCGGTGGAGATGCCGATACGGGCGCCGTAGACGGCGCCAAGCGTGCCCCAGGCGCCATTGGCGATGCCGACCAACAGGCAGGCGATCGCCGACACCGGCGAGTTGGCGTAGAGACCTTTGACGTCGAGCTTGACGTCCTGCAAAGGCTTGGGAGACGAAGCCGACGACACCGCGGTCGGGATCAGCGACAGGCAGAACAATATGCCGGTGATCATGAACAGCGACGCCGATCTGACGTCGCCGCCGGCAACGATCATCTGGCCGCCCATGATCGAGGCATAGGTGACCATCATGTAGAGGCCGAAGACGGTGCCGCGGTTCTCGTTGGTGGCCTTCTCGTTCAGCCAGCTTTCGATGACCATGAAGGCTCCGGCCATGGTGAAGCCGGTGAAGGCGCGCAGCAGGATCCAGACATATTCGTCGATGATCAGGCCGGTAAGCAACGCCACGATGGCGCCCGAAGCGGCAAAGGCGCCGAACGCCCGGACGTGGCCGGCGCGGCGCACCAGGCGCGGTGCGAAGAAGCAGCCGGTGACGAAGCCACCGGCCCAGGCCGTGCCCATCAGGCCGAGCGATGCGGTCGAAAACCCTTCGAGCTGGCCGCGCAACGGCAACAACAGGCCGTGCAATCCCGAAGCCGCGAGCAGGAAAGCGGTGCCGCGAAGCAGCGAGAGGATCGGCCTGTAGCTTGCAAACATTGTTTGATCCGTCTGGAGATTCGGTAGCGGGGTCTGAAGACAGGCGCATTCGGGCTTTTCGGCGGCGGACGCTCAACGCCGAAACTAACGCGAAAACTAGCCGCGGCGAAACAGGGCTTCGGCCGCCGATTTGGTGCTGCCCTTGGTCTGGAGCTCGGCTTCCAGCCGGGCAATCTCCTCGCGCAGGATGCTGATCCGTTCGGTAAGGTCACCGACCGAAAGCAGCGACAGATCCTGTCCGATCTCATGCGGGCGGGCTTTCTTCTTGGGTTCGTCGTCGAAGATCGCCATCGTCGCTCCTCCCTATTCAGTATTGGGCTGATTTGGCCATTTGCCTGATCCGGCAATCAGCATACATAGGGCAGGGGCGCAGATGCAAACAGCCGGCAAGAAGCTGGCAGCCGGCGACAGACCGGCGGACCCAGACGGGAAATTTCATGGCGAGCGGACATAAAATTCCAGCCACAATGACGGCCATCGCAATCTCGCAACCGGGCGGGCCGCGGGTGCTGAAACCGGAAACGCGCGACGTGCCGGTGCCTGGTCCCGGCGAAATCCTGATCCGGGTGCGTGCGGCCGGCGTCAACCGCCCCGACGTGCAGCAGCGCAAGGGCGCCTATCCGGCGCCGCCCGGCGCTTCCGACCTGCCCGGCCTCGAAGCATCGGGCGAAGTGGCCGCCCTTGGCGACGAGATATCGCGCTGGCGCATCGGCGACCGGGTCTGCGCGCTGACGCCGGGGGGCGGTTATGCCGAATATGTCAAGGTTCATGCCGGCAGCGTGCTGCCGCTGCCCGCCGGCTTCACCCACACGGAGGCGGCCGCGGTTCCGGAAAACTATTTCACCGTCTGGCACAATGTGTTCGAGCGCGGCGGCTTGAAAAAGGGTGAGACGCTGCTGGTCCATGGCGGCTCATCGGGCATCGGCACCACGGCGATCCAGCTGGCGTCGGCCTTCGGCGCGTATGTCGTCACCACCGCCGGCTCGAAGGAGAAATGCGACGCCTGCCTGAAGCTCGGCGCCGACCGGGCGATCAACTACCGCGAGGAGGATTTCGTCGCGGCGGTCAAGGATGCGACCGGCGGCAACGGGGCAGACGTCATACTCGACATGGTCGGTGGCGACTATATCGCGCGCAACTACGAGGCCGCCGCGGTCGAGGGCAGGATCGTCCAGATCGCCGTCCAGGCCGGCGCGATGGCGAGCGCCGATTTCTCGAAAATCATGGTCAAGCGGCTGACCCACACCGGCTCGACGCTGCGGCCTCGCACGGTCGAGTTCAAGGCGGCGCTCGCCGCCGCACTGGAAGCACAGGTGTGGCCGCTGCTCGGCACCCGCAAGGTAGCGCCGGTGATGGACATGATCTTCCCGCTGACCGACGCATGGCGGGCGCATGAGCGCATGGAAGAGGGCGAGCATATAGGCAAGATCGTTCTCGACGTCGGGTAGATGGGCGAGAGTCAGGTGAGGCCGGCCTGCGAATGGCGGCTCCCTGCGCTTCCCGCCTCCGCCGGCCGAAGCCCCCATGAGGGGTTGCGGCAGTTAAGGCTACGGCCGGCGTAGGCCGGTTCTCGGGAGCCGCCATTCTCGGCTCGGCCTACCTGAATCTCGCTCATCCTCCGCGCTCAGCCTGTCGGCAAGATGAACAGAAGCTTAATGCTGCAATGCAGCATTTGCATTGCGGCTATGCAAAGACGTCTGTTCAATTCGTGGGCAGCACTGCCTATCTAAGCGTCATCGAAACGATTTGATCCAACAACTGGAGGACAACCATGAACCCGATCCGCGCTTTCCGTAACTGGCGTATGTACAACGAAACCGTGCGCGAGCTGAACAAGCTCAACGCCCGTCAGCTCAGCGACCTCGGCATCAGCCGCGGCGACATCGAGAGGATTGCCCGCAAGGCCATCTAATTCGAAGCATGGTCGGCCAGTGAGGCCTGACCACGCGGCAGAAGCAAGAGCCGCCGCAGACGGTATCCCGTCGCCGGTTCCGAGCCCGCTGGACCCTGTCCGGCGGGTTTTGTCGTTTTGGACCCCCTGTACAACTCGGCATCAATGGTCGCCGGAGCCGAGGTCCTCCTGGCCTCCCCCGCTGTCCGGTGTCCGACGGCTGCGCCCTGCGCCAAAAACATTGCGAAACGGCAGCGGAGCGGTTATACAGGCCGCGAATTTCCCATTTTGGTGGCTCTAAACCACCGCCCGCGCGGGAACGCGGGCGAACGAGAAGGATTTTTGAAATGGCCAATACGCTGCTGATGCCCAAGGCGACCGCCGTCTGGCTGGTCGACAACACCGCGCTGTCCTTCGAGCAGATCGCGCAGTTCTGCGGGTTGCATCCGCTCGAGGTCAAGGCGATCGCCGACGGCGAATCGGCGCAAGGCATCAAGGGCATGGACCCGATCATGACCGGACAGCTGACCCGCGACGAGATCGCGCGCGCCGAGAAGGATCCGAACCAGCGCCTGAAACTGTCCGACCCCAAGGTGCGGGTGCCGGAATCCAAGCGCAAGGGTCCCCGCTACACGCCGTTGTCGAAGCGCCAGGACCGGCCCAACGCCATCCTGTGGCTGGTCCGCAACCATCCGGAATTGAAGGACGCGCAGATTTCGCGCCTGGTCGGCACGACCAAGTCGACGATCGAACAGATCCGCGAGCGCAAGCACTGGAATTCGGCCAATCTGCAGCCGATGGACCCGGTGACGCTGGGTCTCGCTTCGCAGATCGACCTCGACATGGAAGTCAACCGCGCCTCGCGCGGCCGCGAGCAGGCGCAGCCTGTCGGCGACACGCTGCTGCCGGCTGCCGTGACCGAGCGCCTGGTGCCGGCGCCGGAGAAGCCGAAGGACGAGGATGCCGAACTCGACGCCAACGCCGTGTTCGCCAAGCTCTCGGCGCTCAAGTCCAAGAAGGAAGATGCGGACGACGAGTAAGGTTTGCGACAGTTCATCAAAAAAGCCCGCTTCGAGCGGGCTTTTTCATTGATTGTCGAAGTCTCAGCTGCGCGCCGCCCGGTCCGGCGTCATGCCATAGTCCTCCGAGCGTTCGACGGCGCGGTAGAAGTCGGCAAGCTGCTTGCCGCGCTCAGGCTTGAAGATGCGGCCGGCGATGACCACCGAGGCGATGCGGTCGATGCGGAAGGCGCGGAAATCGTCGCGCATCTCGCACCAGGCAACCAGCGTCCATACCTTGCCCCAGAACCACAGACCGAGCGGACGGATGTCACGCCCGGTGCCGCGGCCGGCCTCGTCGCGGTAGTCGATGGTCAGCACCTGTCGCTTCTCGACAGCGCGCTCGATCACGTCGATCGCCTCACGCGCGGCGTCGCTCACCACCCACATCGGCGTGTGGATCTCGGTGCGGGCGATGCGGTCCTTCTCGGCGTCGGGCAGGACGGCGCCGATCTTGACCAGCGCCTCGTCGGCCGCACGCGCCATGGCCGCGCCGCCAAAGGCCCGCACCATGCGGGCGCCGGCGACCAGCGCGACGATTTCGTCACGCGTGAACATCAGCGGCGGAAGGTCGAAACCTTCCCTCATCATGTAGCCGACGCCGGCCTCGCCGTCGATCGGCACTCCGGTCGACTGCAAATCGGCGATATCGCGGTAGATGGTCCGCTCGGAAACCTCGAGCCATGTGCCGAGCTTCTGGGCGGTGACCAGCCGGCCGCCACGCAGGTGCTGCACGATCTGAAAGAGCCTGTCGGCACGTCGCATCGTATGGTCCCTCGGCTGCTTTTCTATGAATGTCATGGTCCCGAAACCGGTTCCGGGTGACATCCATCTCCTGTTTTATGCTTGTCGTTCTCCCAAAAACCGCTGCGCACTTTTGGGCGACACGCATTATGGTTTAAGTCCTTCGCGCTTGCGCTGCACGGCGACGAATTCCGCGCCGAAGGACAATTTCTTCGTTGTCGGCGTGTTCACGTCGAGCACACGCCAGTACGGCGTGATATCGTTCAGCGTCATGCCGCGTTCGAGATCCTCATTGGCGGCTTCGGCGACGGTGCGCAGATGATAGCCGATGGTGACCGGACATGTCACTTGCGCCCCATGCTCGATGGCGAGCGCAGTGCGCAAGGCGCGTACATCCATCTCGACGCCGTTGGGGATCGTGCGGATGAAATCATCGACCTGACGGGGCGTCGGCACCAGCATCGGCTGGCCCTCGACGACGTCGCCCATTGTGCGTGGCGTCGGCTTCACGCCGTTGACGCCCGGCGTGTTCAGCCTGTCGTTCCAGCTTTTCACCATTCATGTCTCCTGACACGTTTATGGCATGGTGCTCCTGACAGCATTCTGTCAGGAGCCTTCAGCATTGTCCGTAGCAGGCGCCAAAAGTCTTTGCGCCAGCCCAAGGCGTCGCCGCCCGGGGGTCCATGTCAATGATCCGGGCGTTGCGGGGTCCGCATCCAAGCATTGTCATGTAAAACGCCTCAGATCTCGCGAATGCGGCTGTGACCCTCATACATATCCGGCCAGCCAATGTCCTTGCGGATGTCCGCCGGCAAGGAGTTCAGGAAGCGCTGGGTACGGACTTCATTGCGCATCGTGCGGATCTTGCCGACATAGTGCTGTACGCTGTTCAAAATACCAAAGCTGTTCATGACCATCTCCTCTTCTCTGATGGAGACACTATCGCATACCCCTCCTGACAGCAGTCTGTCAGGAGCATGTCAGCTCGTTGAAGAAAGCTGCGAGGTGCTTGGCGGTCGGTTCGGAAACGAGCCTTTTGTCAGGAATGGCCAAGTCGACCGAGACCATGCAAGAACCGCTTTGACAGCCTGTCGCGATGCTGCTCAAAGGCGGGCATGTCGAAACTCCTCGCGCTCGTCATCATCGGCATGATGGCCATTCAGCTGATCAAGCCGCTCGGCTGGCCGGGCCTGAAGCGGCGCGGCGATTTCTGGAAGCTGGCCCTGATCGCCATGGCGGCCATCGCGCTGGCGGGTGCGCTGGGGCACTGGGCATAGCCTTGAGGGTCAGGTCGGGTCCACCGTTCCCATGGCAATCATCCGGATGGCGTTGAGGCTGGGCACGAAGAAATAATCGCCACCGCGCGTCGTCATGAATTCCGGCAGGTTCGCAGCAATAAAAGGCGTGCCGTTGGCCGGGCCGGCCGGAATGACATGCTTGCTCGATTCGGCGCGGTTGCCGGTCAGCGTGCAGGTGTCGTTGCCGGTTTCGGAATCCAGGCCGTAGCTCATCCATTGCTGCTGGATTATATTCTGGCTCAGATCCATTGGAAGCAGGCTGCAATCAACAGTATTTGGAAATACTCGCGTCAGTTCTCTGAAGCCCACCAGTCCGAGCTTGTGCCCCCTCAGGTCAATCGGCGAGCACCCATCCGACCAGATGTTCGGCCCAGGCGCGGTAACCGGCTTCCGAGGCATGAAAGCCATCGGAGGCAAAGCCGGCCTCAGGGTTGGTGATCGGCAGCCGTGGCGCCGGCACGGCGCCGCGCTCGAAACAGAGGCGCTCGCCCATGCGGTTCATTGCGGTAGCGCGGATTTCGAGTATCTTGCCGAGCAGCGGCGGCATGGCCGGCGCACGGGTGAATTCCAGCACCGGCGACCAGACGACGCGGGCCTCCGGCCATTTGGCGCGCAGCGCGTAAAGCAGGCCGCCGAACTCTTTCTTGAAGCGCGGCACCGAGTGGAAATTCTTGGTGTCGTTGGTGCCGATGGCCAGCACTATATGCGTCCACCGATCGGCCGACAGATTGGGCAGCACATGGTCGCGGATCTGGCCCGACGTTGCCGAGTTGAACCCGGCGGCGCGCCAGCGCACGGCAAGGCCGGTTCGTTTTGCGACCAGCATTGCAAGCTGCGCGGCAAGCCCGTTCTCGGAATTGCCGATGCCGACGGAAGCGGCCGAGGAATCGCCCAGCACCAGCAGCGAGATGGCCGGCGCCTTGCCCGATATTTCGTGCATGACCGGCCCTTGTGCCGGCAGCATGCGGGTGGTGCGGCGGCGCACGCCGAGGCCCTGCCAGACATAAACGGGGTAGGCGAGCCAGGTAAGAAGGGCCGGGAAGCGCATGGCGATACCGTTTAGAGATCAGCGGCAGCCTTAGCGCAAGTTTCGCCTGAGGTGAACGAGCTTC
This sequence comes from Mesorhizobium sp. C432A, assembly GCF_030323145.1. Classification (NCBI taxonomy): domain Bacteria; kingdom Pseudomonadati; phylum Pseudomonadota; class Alphaproteobacteria; order Hyphomicrobiales; family Phyllobacteriaceae; genus Mesorhizobium; species Mesorhizobium sp. C432A. Next base: position 1,767,239 of record NZ_CP100470.1, read on the forward strand.
TAGTCGCAGCAGTTCGGCTTGTCCGCCTGCTTGTCCTGATATTCGTCATGCAGCCGCACCCAGTCCATCAGGCTATGATAAGGGCCATTTTCGCCGCGGCCCTTCGGTGTCATGTCGAGATAGTCGTAAGTGCCGATCTGGGCCTCGCCGCCGCGGGCGCGCGACATAAAGGTAAGGAATATGTCGCCGTTCTCTTCCTTGTAGAAAACACTGGTGCCGGGAAGGTCCTTTGACGTGCGCGGACGCGTCTCGAAATTGTAGGTGGTGTCGCCGGCCGCGATCTGCTTGTCGGTGAAGGAGACCTGCATGTCGAAGTTGAAATCCGAGGCGTAGGACGACACCCAGTCGAATTTCCAGCCCATACGCTGCTTGTAAGGCAGCAGTTCCGCCAGCGGCGCGCGCGCAACCACCACCAGCGACACGTCGTGGTGCCTGAGATGCTGATCGGCGCCGTCTATATGGTCGGCAAGGAAGCAGCATCCTTCGCAGCGGTGGTTCGATCCTGGCGTCATCATGAAGTGGTAGACGATCAGTTGGCTGTTGGCGCCGAACAGTCCGGCCAGGTTCTTCGGACCCTGCTCGGTCTCGAAGACATAGTCCTTGCGGATTTTCATCCAGGGCAGTTCACGCCGCTCGGCGGCGATGCGCTCACGCAACCGTGTCAATTCCTTCTCGCGCGCCAGATGCGCCTTGTGCGCCTCAAACCAGTCTTCACGCGAAACCACCTTGCTGCGAGTCATGAAGTTCTCCCTGTCTGTTCACCCAAGGACGTTTGGGGTGGGCAGAAACCGACATCGCCGTCAGCTTTTGCCGAAAAGGAGATAAGGATGGACGAACTCCGTCCAAGCCGCGCTTTGCATAAACAAACCCGGGCGCATCGGCCCGGGTTGTATGACAACGGGAGGACTGCGCTCAGGCGGCCTGTTCGAGGCTCGCCGTCCATTGTCCCAGCGCCGCCAGATGGTTCATGTGGGCACGATGGGTGAAAGCGGCCTGGCCGGCGGCGACGTTCGATGCCTTGCCGCTCCAGGCCTTTTGCGGGGCGGCCTGCAAGGCGCGGCCATAGGAGAAGGTCAGCTTCCACGGATGCGGGCCGATGGCGTTGATGGCGTTGAGGTTGGCGGTAGCCTCCTCGTCCGACTGCCCGCCCGAAAGGAAGGCGATGCCCGGCACCGCTGCCGGTACGGTTTCGCGGAACAGTTTTATGGTCTTTTCCGCGACCTCTTCGGGGCTGCTCACCTTGCCCGACTTCCTGCCGGCCAGCACCATGTTCGGCTTCAGGATGGTGCCTCCCAGCAAAACGCGCGCCGCATGCAGCTCGTCATAGAGCTTGATCAGCGTTGCCTTCGAGATGTCGTAGCAGGTGTCGATGTCGTGCGCGCCGTCCATCAGCACTTCCGGCTCGACGATCGGCACGATGCCGGCCTCCTGGCACAGTGCGGCATAGCGGGCCAGCGCATGGGCGTTGGAGGCAATCGAATTGACCGAGGGCACGCCCTTGCCGGTGTCGATGTCGATCACCGCGCGCCATTTGGCGAAGCGGGCGCCGAGCTTGTAATAATCTGCGAGCCGCTCGCGCAAGCCGTCGAGGCCTTCGGTAACGGTATCGCCGGGAAAGCCGGCGAGCGGCTTGGCGCCGGCATCGACCTTGATGCCGGGGATGGCGCCCGCCGCCTTGATGATGTCGACCAGAGGCGTGCCGTCGGCAGCCTTCTGACGGATGGTCTCGTCGTAGAGAATGACGCCGGAGATGTACTTCGTCATCGCGTCCTTGGCGCGGAACATCATCTCGCGGTAGTCGCGGCGGCTGTCGGCGGTCGATTCGACGCCGATGACGTCGAAGCGCTTCTTGATGGTGCCGGAGCTCTCATCGGCGGCCAGCAGGCCCTTGCCGCCGGCCACCATTGCGGCGGCAATGTCTTCGAGACGTTCGCTCATTTTTGCTTCTCCTTGACGGTGTTGTTCCGCGCTTAAGGGAAGTCTACCGCCAAAGGAATGGCATCGGAAAGCTCGAATCGATTGAAAGTTTCCAGCGCCTCGTTTGACGCCCTCGTCCCGATCAGGCCTGCTTCTTCAGGACGTCGACGCCGGGCAGCGGCTTGCCTTCCATCCATTCCAGGAAAGCGCCACCGGCGGTCGAGACATAGGTGAAGTCGTCGGCGACGCCGGCATGGTTGAGGGCGGCCACCGTGTCGCCGCCACCGGCGACCGAGACCAGCTTGCCGGCCCTGGTGCGGGCCGCCGCGTGCCTGGCCGCCGCCACCGTGGCGTGGTCGAAAGGCTCGATCTCGAAGGCGCCGAGCGGGCCGTTCCAGACCAGCGTCGCGGCGCGGTCGATCCATTCACCGATCGTCTTCACGGTCTTTTCGCCGACATCGAGGATCATGCCGTCAGCCGGGACATCCGTAATGGCAACGGTCTCGCTGGCCGCACCCGCCTTGAATTCCTTGGCGACGACACCGTCGACAGGCAGGATGATGGCGCAGCCGGCTTCGGCGGCCTCGATCATGATCTGCTTGGCGGTCGCGGCAAGGTCATGCTCGCACAGCGACTTGCCGACAGCGGTGCCACGCGCGGCGAGAAAAGTGTTGGCCATGCCGCCGCCGATCACCAGCGCGTCGACCTTCTTCACCAGGTTCATCAACAAGTCGATCTTGGTCGACACCTTGGCGCCGCCGACAATGGCGACGACAGGGCGGACCGGATTCCCGAGCCCCTTCTCCAGCGCCTCGAGCTCGGCCTGCATGGTGCGGCCGGCATAGGACGGCAACAGCCGCGCCAGGCCTTCGGTCGAGGAGTGCGCCCGGTGGGCGGCGGAGAAGGCATCATTGACGAAGATATCGCCATTGGCGGCGAGCCGCTCTGTGAAATCAGGGTCGTTCTTCTCCTCGGTCTTGTGGAAGCGGGTGTTTTCCAGCAGCAGCACATCGCCCTTGTTCATGGCGGCGACCGCACTGCCCGCCGTGTCGCCGACGCAATCGCCGGCAAAGCCGACCGGGCGGCCAAGCACCTCCGCGGCAGCCTTGGCGATCGGCTCCAGCGAGAATTCGGGCGAGGGACCATCCTTCGGGCGGCCGAAATGCGCGAGCAGAATGACCTTGGCGCCCTTGCCGGACAGTTCGGCGATGGTCGGTGCGATGCGTTCGATTCGGGTGGCGTCGGTGACCTTGCCGTCGGCGACGGGAACGTTGAGGTCGACGCGCACCAGCACGCGCTTGCCGCTGATATTGCCGATATCGTCGAGTGTCTTGAAGGCGGCCATGCGGGTTCCTTTCCGTGGAAAATCGCCGGGACCATACCTCGCATCGATGACGATGCAAGGCTTGAGCCGGGGTGCGAGCTAAATTTTGAGATCAAGGCGAAGGCTGTCGTGATGATGCGGGACGTCAGCGTGAACCGATCGCTTGTCAGCCTTCTGTCGTTATCTTTTCCGCCGTCGGCTCAAGGGCCTTCTCATTGGCTGTCGCCTCTGCAGTCTGCGTCTCGGTCGGCTTGCGCCAGTTGCGGATGAAGGCGGAGACACGATCGCCGATCTCGCCGGCGCTCAGGAACACCGGAACCCGCGCCACCGGCGCGGTCGGCTCGAAGGAGAGGCCGAGACCGGTGATCTTGCCCTTGTCGTCGACGTCGCGGACGATCAATTCGATCGGGCCGATCAGCACCCGGTCGGCATATTCGGCATGGCCGCCGAGCCGCGCCGTCACCAGCGCGCCGACGGTGAGCTTCTGCTCGGCTTCGCTCAATCCCGGAGTGTATGCGGCCTCGAGCTCTGCGGCCGAGCGGGCGGGATCGACGGCAAAGGCGCCGAAGAAGTCGGCATCCTCGGGGTCGACTACGGCGCGGCTGGCAAACAGCTTGTCAAGCAGGCGCGGATAGCGGTCGGGCACGAAGATGTAGACCTGGTCGCCGGCCGCGAGCCGGCCCATGTCCTGGAAACGCATCGAGCGGCCGTCGCGCAGCACCAACGAGGGCCGTGCCCAGCGCGGGATACGCTCGCCGCGCGCCACCGGGCTGCCGGGCGCCACGCGGTAGGCGAGCAGTTCGTGATGGGCGGAGCCCGGCAGTTCGAGTTCGACCTTGTCGAGCGGCCCGAGCCTCGCCGGCACGATCAGGCCGAGCCGGCGCGCCAGCGGACCGACCGACCAGCCCTGCACCACCAGCGATACCAGCACGATGATGAAGGCGACGTTGAAGATGGTGCGGCCGTTCTCCAGTCCGCCGAGCAGCGGGGTGATGGCAAGCAGGATGGACACGGCGCCGCGCAGGCCGACCCAGGAGACGAAGGCGATCTCGGGACGCGGCAGGCGGAACGGGATAAGGCAGAGCCAGACGGCGACAGGGCGCGCGACAAACATCAGGAACAGGCCGAGCAGCACCGCCGGCACCATGATCGCCGGAAACTGCGAGGGTGTCGCGAACAGGCCGAGGATCAGGAACATGATGATCTGTGCCAGCCACGACATGCCGTCCTGGAAGCGCTTCAGGATGGTGACGGCGCGGATGTCGGAGTTGCCGGCAATGAGCCCGGCGAGATAGACCGCCAGGAAGCCCGAGCCGCCAATGGCGCCGGCGGCGGCGAACACCATCAGTGACAGGGTCAGCACGAAGATCGGCAGCAAGCCATGGTCAAGGTTGAGCCGGTCGACGAGGCGCACGATGCCGAGCCCGCCAAGCACGCCGACGACGGCGCCGAGCCCCATATTGAGCAGGAAGCCGAGGATCAGGTCGGTGACCAGCACATGGGTCTCGGGATTGGCGTGGGCGGCGATGATCTCGACCAGCGTGATAGTCAGGAAGATGGCGATCGGGTCGTTGGTGCCGGATTCGACTTCCAGTGTCGCGCGCACGCGTTCGCGCAGATTGATCTCGCCGGCGCGTAGCAGGAAGAAGACGGCCGCCGCATCGGTCGAGGCGACCGCGGCGCCGAGCAGGAAGGATTCCAGCCAGCTGAGGTCGAGCAGGTAATAGGCGGCGGCGCCGAACAGGCCAGTGGTCAGGATTACGCCGAAGGTCGCCAGCGACACCGCCGGTCCGGCCGCCTGGCGCAGCGCGTTGAGCGGCGTGCCGAAACCGGAATCGAACAGGATGACCGCCAGCGCCAGCGAGCCGGCAAAATATGCCACGCGCGCATTGTCGAATTCGATGCCGAGACCATCGACGCCGCTGGCGAGGCCGATGCAGAGGAAGAGCAGCAGCAAAGGGGCGCCGAAGCGGAAGGCGATCAGGCTCGAGAACGCTGCGGCGACGACTAGCGCTGTGCCGACCAGCGTGACGAGATAGATCGCATGCTCCATCCGTGATTTGCCCCTCGAATTCCTCTTTCTACCGATTCACGGGAGAGTGGGGCGAAGGCATGGCCGGTGCAAGGCGCAAGGATGGCTTTTTGCCTGATGCCGCTGATTTTCCGGCGTTTGGCGGCTTGGCGCGCCTTGCCCGCCGCCCTGACGAAAAACGCCCGGACAAGCCGGGCGTTCGAAGCTGCGAGACGATGCCTTCAGGTCAGGCGATGGTCTTGCCAAAGGCGACCGAGGTGTCGGCCATGCGGTTAGAGAAGCCCCACTCATTGTCGTACCAGGACAGCACCGAAACGAAGTTGCCGTCCATGACCTTGGTCTGGTCGAGCGCCAGGATCGACGAGCGCGGATCGTGGTTGAAGTCGATCGACACATTCGGGTGATGGGTGACGCCGAGAATGCCCTTCAACTTGCCGTTGGAGGCGGCGATCACCGCTTCGTTGATCTCCTGCACGGTGGTGGCGCGCTTGGCGATGAACTTGAAGTCGACAACCGAGACGTTGGGGGTCGGCACGCGGATCGAGATGCCGTCGAGCTTGCCCTTGAGGTCGGGCAGCACCAGGCCGATCGCCTTGGCCGCACCGGTCGAGGTCGGGATCTGCGACAGGGCAGCCGCGCGGCCGCGGTAGAGATCTTTGTGCATGGTGTCCAGCGTCGGCTGGTCGCCGGTGTAGGAGTGGATCGTCGTCATCATGCCCTTTTCGATGCCGACGGTCTCGTGCAGCACTGCGGCCAGCGGCGCCAGGCAGTTGGTGGTGCAGGACGCATTCGAGATGACGATGTGGTCCTTGGTCAGCTTGTCGTGGTTGATGCCGTAGACGACGGTGAGGTCAGCACCTTCGGCAGGCGCGGAGACCACGACGCGCTTGGCGCCGGCGGTCAAATGCGCGGCAGCCTTGTCGCGGGCGGTGAAGATGCCGGTGCATTCGAGCGCGATGTCGATGCCGAGTTCCTCCCACGGCAGTTGCGCCGGGTCCTTGATCGCGGTGACCTTGAAGGTCTCCTTGCCGACGGTGATCTGGTCGCCCAAGACCGACACTTCGTGCGGGAAGCGGCCGTGCACGCTGTCATAGCGCAGCAGATGCGCGTTGGTCTCAACCGGGCCGAGGTCGTTGACGGCGACCACGTCGATATCCTTGCGGCCGGATTCATGGATGGCGCGCAGGATGTTGCGGCCGATGCGGCCAAATCCGTTGATGGCAACTCTGACGGTCATTTTACTCTCCCTGGGAGCTGGAGGCGGCAGATGGGTCCGCAGCTTCATAGCGGCGGATGGCACAAGAATCCAGCCGCAGAAGGCCGAAGTTAAATCGATTAGGTTGGTTCAGCCCCGCGAATCCGCCTTGGAGGTGCGCGGGACTGACCCTGATCTTACTTGCCGTGCAGGCGGGCTTCCGCAGCCTTGGCCGCGGCTTCGGCGGTGATGCCGAAATGCGGGTAGAGCTGCTCGATGGTGCCGGAAGCGCCGAAGCCGGTCATGCCGATGAAGATGCCGTCGGAGCCGATCAGGTGATCCCAGCCCTGGCGGATGCCGGCCTCGATCGCCATCTTGATCGGCGCGTTGCCGATCGTCTCCTTGCGGTAGGCGTCGCTCTGCTGGTCGAACAGTTCGAAGCAAGGCACCGAGACGACGCGGGTCGGGTGCCCATGCTTTTCAAGCAAATCACGGGCGCCGAGCGCGATCTCGACCTCGGAGCCGGTGGCGAAGATCGTCACCGCCGCTTCGCCGCTCGCCGCGGCCAGTTCATAGGCGCCCTGGCTGCTGAGGTTCCTGGCCGAGTGCTCGGTGCGCACCGTCGGCAGGTTCTGACGGGTCAGCGCCAGGGTGGACGGGGTCTTTTCCGATTCAATGGCGATCTGCCAGCATTCGGCGGTTTCCACCGCGTCGGCCGGGCGGAAGACATTGTGGTTGGGGATGGCGCGGAGCGCCGCCAGGTGCTCGACCGGCTGGTGGGTCGGGCCGTCTTCGCCCAAACCGATCGAATCATGGGTCATGACGAAGATCGAGCGGATGCCCATCAGCGACGCCAGCCGCATCGACGGACGGGCATAGTCGGAGAAGCACATGAAGGTGCCACCATAGGCGATGAGGCCGCCATGCAGCGTCAGGCCGTTGAGGGCGGCCGCCATGCCATGCTCGCGGATGCCGTAGTGGACATAGCGCTGGCCGTAATCGTCCGGCGTGATGTTCTTGGTCTGGCTGGTCTTGGTGTTGTTGGAGCCGGTGAGGTCGGCAGAGCCGCCGATGGTTTCCGGCACCGCGCCATTGATGACTTCCAGCGCCATTTCCGACGATTTGCGGGTGGCGACCTTCGGCTTGTCGGCCGACAGCTTCTTCTTGTAGTCGGCAATGACGGCATCGAAATTCGACGGCAGCTTGCCGGCGAGGCGGCGCTCGAACTCGGCCTTCAACTCAGGCTGGGCCTTGGCCAGGCGGCCCTCCCAGTCGGTGCGCGGCTTGGCGCCGGCCTTGCCGGCGGTGCGCCAGGCGTCGAGGATGTCGGCCGGGATCTCGAAGGGCGGCGAGTCCCAGTTGAAGAATTTCCGCGCGCCTGCGATCTCGTCGGCGCCGAGCGGCGAACCGTGCGCCTTGTTGGTGCCGGCCTTGGTCGGGGCGCCGAAGCCGATGGTCGTCTTGCAGGCGATCATCGTCGGCTTGTCGGAATGGCGGGCGGCTTCGATGGCGTAGGCGATCGCCTCGGGGTCGGTGCCGTCAATGTGGCTGGCGTTCCAGCCGGAGGCCTGGAAGCGGGCGACCTGGTCGGTGTTGTCTGCAAGCGAAACCGGACCGTCGATCGAGATGTTGTTGTTGTCCCAGAAGACGATCAGCTTGTTGAGCTTGAGGTGGCCGGCCAGCGCGATGGCTTCCTGGGAAACACCTTCCATCAGGCAGCCGTCGCCGGCCAGCACATAGGTGTAGTGGTCGACGAGGTCGTTGCCGAAGGCGGCGTTCATGATGCGCTCGCCGAGCGCGAAGCCGACCGAATTGGCGAGACCCTGGCCGAGCGGGCCGGTCGTCGTCTCGATGCCGGTGGCATGGCCGTATTCGGGATGGCCGGCGGTCTTGGAACCCAGCTGGCGGAAATGCTTGATCTGGTCGAGGGTCATGTCCTCGTAACCGGTCAGATGCAGCAGCGAGTAGAGCAGCATCGAACCATGGCCGGCCGACAGGATGAAGCGGTCGCGGTCCGGCCAATGGGGGTTCTTCGGATCATATTTCAGGAAGCGGGTGAACAGCACTGTGGCGATGTCGGCGCAGCCCATGGGCAGGCCGGGATGGCCGGACTGGGACTTCTCGACGGCGTCCATGGAGAGAAAACGGATCGCATTGGCCATCCGGTCATGTTGTTCACGCGACGTCATGGTACCTCCGGGGTGGGGATTTGTGGGCTTGGCAGAGCCCAGGAAAGAGTGCGCGACACATAGCAGCCACGGGCTTTTAGTCAACAAATCGGCTGCACATTTGCCGGTCTTGTGATGGCTTTGAGACCTTATGGGGCGACCTACATTAGCGTTAGCGGGGGACAGTCGCGAGAGCTTTGTTGACGTTGCCTTCACCCGGTGCCTAATGTTTCCTTGTTAACGCGTTCTGAACGCGAAGCGATTCGGTGATGGGCAGGGCACAGGACGAAGGCCATGACCGGCGAAACCACACTCAAGGAAGTCATCCACAGGCTGGGCAAGGCCATCGAGGGGCTGGAAAACGCCGTCGCGGCCAAGCTCGAGCACGAGCGCGACTATTCCGAAGCCGAGGCTGAGGTGCAGCGCATGAACGCCGACCGTTCACGGCTGGCGCAGGAACTCGACAATTCCGAAGCCCGCGCCGAACGGCTGGAAGATGCCAACAAGGAAGTGTCGCGCCGCTTGGTGACCGCCATGGAAACCATCCGCGCGGTGCTGGACAGGTAGGAGCTGCAGGCCATGGCACAGGTCACGGTTTCCATCGACGGCAAGCAGTATCGCATGGCTTGCGACGAGGGTCAGGAAGAGCACCTGATCGACCTCGCCGAGCGGTTCGACCGTTATGTCTCGCATCTGAAGGATTCGTTCGGCGAGATCGGCGACCAGCGGCTGACGGTGATGGCCGGCATCATGGTGATGGACGAGCTTTCGGAGCTGCAGAAGCGGGTCAAGGGCATGGAGACCGAAGTGCAGACGCTGCGCAAGACGCGCGACGAAGCGCTGACCAAGGCCGACAAGAACGACACCGTGCTGACCAGCGCGCTCGGCGCGCTCGCCCAGCGCATGGAAGACCTGGCCACGTCGCTGGCGGTCAACAAGGCCTGAGCCTTTCCCGCACAAACGAAAGATTGTCGGCCCAACGTCGGTCCGTAGAACGAAAGTGCTCGTTCCGTCGCCAATAATAGTTTCCTATTGTCCTGCAGCCGCGATTTTTGCGCTAAGATGCGGGAATGCCGGAGCGTTGACGCCGTCCACGGCCGCTCCTGACGAAATCTGTTGCTGGGGAAATAATGCCATGAGCCTTCGTATCAACGACATCGCGCCTGACTTCACCGCCGAGACCACGCAAGGGCCGATCAAGTTTCATGACTGGATCGGCGACGGCTGGGCGATCCTGTTCAGCCATCCGAAGAATTTCACCCCGGTCTGCACCACCGAGCTGGGCACGATGGCGGGGCTCGAAGGCGAGTTCAAGAAGCGCAACGTCAAGGTCATCGGCATTTCCGTCGATCCCGTTGCGAGCCACGACAAGTGGCAGGCCGACATCAAGACGGCGACCGGCCAGACGGTGAACTACCCGCTGATTGGCGACAAGGACCTCAAGGTGGCCAAGCTTTATGACATGCTGCCGGCGGGCGCCGGCGAGACGTCGGAAGGCCGCACGCCGGCCGACAACGCCACGGTGCGCTCGGTCTATGTCATCGGGCCGGACAAGAAGATCAAGCTGGTGCTGACTTACCCAATGACGACGGGCCGCAACTTCGACGAGATCCTGCGCGCGGTCGATTCCATGCAGCTGACGGCCAAGCACCAGGTGGCGACGCCGGCCAACTGGAAGCAGGGCGAGGATGTGATCATCACCGCCGCGGTTTCGAACGAAGATGCGGTCAAGCGTTTTGGCGCTTTCGAGACGATCCTGCCCTATCTCAGGAAGACCAAGCAGCCGTCAGCCTAGGTTTTCTCCGTCGGAGCTATTTGGGGCTTCAGTCCTATTTGTGGCAAGGCGTGCTTGACCGGCGCGCTTTGCCAGATGACCATGCTCTTGTTCAACCCGACGGAGAAAACGGTTCCTGTCGGGCAAGGGGCAGGGGGGCCGGACATTGGACATCGCTTCGGCCAAACCTGAGGTCGCCGGCTTCTACGACAAGCCGACCGGCGCCATCCAGTATGTCGTCACCGACCCGGTGACGAGACGCTGCGCCGTCATCGACCCGATCCTCGATTTTGACGAAAAATCCGGCGCGACGGCGACGAAGAATGCCGACGCCTTGCTGGATTTCGTCCGGGCAAACGGGCTGGAGCTCGAGTGGATCCTGGACACCCATCCGCATGCCGATCATTTCTCGGCGGCGCACTATCTCAAGGAAAGGACCGGCGCGCCGACGGCGATCGGCGACAGGATCGTCGAAGTCCAGGCGCTGTGGAAGGCGATCTACAACTGGCCGGATTTCCCCGCCGACGGCTCGCAGTGGGACCGGCTGTTTGGGGAAGGCGAAACGTTCATGATCGGCAACCTTCCGGTCAAGGTGCTGTTCTCGCCCGGCCACACGCTGGCCTCGATCACCTATGTCATTGGCGACGCAGCCTTCGTCCACGACACGCTGTTCATGCCCGACAGCGGCTCGGCAAGGACGGACTTTCCCGGCGGCAGTGCCGCGCGGCTGTGGCATTCGATCCAGGGCATTCTGGCGCTGCCGGACGAAGCGCGGGTGTTTGTCGGCCACGACTATCAGGCCGGCGGCCGCGAGCCGTGCTGGGAGAGCACGGTCGCCGAGCAGAGGGCAAAGAATATCCACCTCGTTGCGGCGCGCAGCGAAGCCGAGTTCGTCGACTTGCGCGAAGCGCGCGACAAGACACTGCCGATGCCGCGGCTGATCCTGCATGCGCTGCAGGTCAACATGAATGGTGGACGGCTGCCGGAACCGGAGGCCAATGGGAGGCGGTATCTGAAGTTTCCGCTTGATGGGCTTTGAGAGGGCAGTTGGCGAAGCTGCCGATCTCCCCCGCAAGGGGGGAGATTGGATGTCAAGAATGCTTTCGCCAATCGCCAGCGTAAGCGTAAGACATAAAAAAGGCGGCGCCGGTTTCCCGACGCCGCCTTCTGTTCCTTAGCCGAACCCAGCTTTACGCCGCGGGCTGCGCCTCGATCGTGCGCAGGGCCTGCATCTGGCGCTTGGCGGCGGCCTTGACCGCGTCCTGCACCTTTTCGAAGGCGCGCACCTCGATCTGGCGCACGCGCTCGCGGCTGATGTCGAACTCGGACGACAGTTCTTCCAGCGTCAGCGGCTCCTCGGCGAGGCGGCGGGCCTCGAAGATGCGCCGCTCACGATCATTGAGCACGGCCAGAGCGCCCGACAGCATGCCGCGGCGGTTTTCCAGCTCGTCCTGCTCGATCAGCATGTCTTCCTGGCTTTCGTGGTCATCGACCAGCCAGTCCTGCCATTCGCCGGATTCACCTTCGCTGGCGCGGATCGGCGCGTTCAGCGACGCGTCGCCGGACAGGCGGCGGTTCATCGACACGACTTCAGCTTCCGACACGTTCAGCCGGGTGGCGATCTCGGTGATCTGGTCGGGCTTGAGGTCGCCATCGTCCAGCGCCTGGATCTTGCCCTTCACCTTGCGCAGGTTGAAGAACAGGCGCTTCTGATTGGCGGTCGTGCCCATCTTGACCAGGCTCCACGAGCGCAGGATGTACTCCTGGATCGAGGCCTTGATCCACCACATGGCGTAGGTCGCGAGGCGGAAGCCACGCTCGGGTTCGAATTTCTTGACGGCCTGCATCAGGCCGACATTGCCTTCCGAGATCACTTCGCCGATCGGCAGGCCGTAGCCGCGATAGCCCATGGCGATCTTGGCGACGAGCCGAAGATGGCTGGTGACGAGCTTGTGCGCAGCGGAAGTGTCTTCATGCTCGGCGTAGCGCTTGGCGAGCATGTACTCTTCCTGCGGCTGAAGCATGGGAAAGCGGCGGATTTCTTCCAGGTAGCGGCTGAGGCCGCCTTCGCCGGAAACAATACTGGGTAGTGACTGGGCCATGATTGCGCCCCCTCTCTATTGGAGTGATGCCCCCGAAACGCGGCGGGCATGTGACGCGAGCACCAAAAGGCTCGCCCGCGGCAACTGATTTATATAGGAACAAAACCAGAAAAGACAGGCATTTGTTCAACACGAAACAGTGTGTCACGCTGAAGTGAACAATGCCGCTCAGGTTTTAGCTGGCTGGTTCAGAGCTTGCGGAAGCCGCCGACGAGTTCCTCCATGTCCCCCGGTATCGGCGCCTCGAACCTCATCGATAAATGGGTAGCCGGGTGCCGAAATGCAAGGAGCCAGGCATGCAAAGCTTGCCTGGAAAATGCCTTGACCTGGGTTTTCAGCGGCTCGGGCAGCCGGTTGGCCTTGGTGCGGAAGGCCTGGCCGTAATCCGGGTCGCCGATGACGGGGTGGCCGATATGAGCCATGTGGACGCGGATCTGGTGGGTGCGGCCGGTTTCCAGCCGGCATTCGACCAGGCTGGCGGCGGCGAACGGCTGCTGGTTTTCGCCGAAACGCTCCTTGACGGTGAAATGGGTCACGGCGTGGCGGGCGTCGTCACGGCCTTCCGACACGACGGCGCGGCGCACGCGGTCGGCGGCACGGCCAAGCGGCGCGTCGACCGTTCCGGTCGGCCGCGACGGGATTCCCCAGACCAGCGCCAGATAAGCACGTTCGAGGTCGCCGGTGCGGCCGTGGTCGGCAAAGGCCTCCGACAGCGCCTTGTGGGCGCGGTCGGTCTTGGCCACCACCATGACGCCGCTGGTTTCCTTGTCCAGCCGATGGACGATGCCCGGCCGCCTGACGCCGCCAATGCCTGAAAGACTGTCGCCGCAGTGGTGGATCAGGGCATTGACCAACGTGCCGGTCCAGTTGCCGGCGCCGGGATGGACGACGAGGCCGGCCGGCTTGTTGATGACGATCAGCTCGTCGTCCTCATAAAGCACGTCGAGCACGATGGCCTCGCCTTGCGGTTCGGCCGGTTCCGGCTCGGGCATGACGACCGATACGCGCTCGCCGGCACTCATCTTGCGCTTGGTCTCGTCGACCGGCTTGCCGTCGATCGAAACGGCACCTTGCCGGATCAGCATCTGCACCCGGCTGCGCGACATGTCGGGACCAAGGGCGCTCGCCAGCCACTGGTCGAGGCGCTGGCCGGCCGCTTCCGCGCCGGCTTCGAGCACGGTTGGCGCCGCCTCTATGAATTGTCCAGCCTCTATCAATTCAGGGGTCTCTTCGCTATGAGCGCTCATCGAAAAAAGTTCCGGAAGTTCTGCCATGGCCCGGCCCGTTGCCGATGAAGAAGAAAAGCCGCTCGATCCCGAGATCGAAAAGGTGCGCGGCAGGCTCATCCGTTTCATGGCCATCAATCTCGGCCTGCTTTTGCTGGCCCTTATGGTGGTGATCGCGGCCATTGTCTACAAATCGCGCAAAGCGCCGCCCGCGAACCCGCCGCTCGCCAACGACATTCCAGTTCCGCCCGGCGAGCCGCTCGCGGCCGACATAGTGCTCCCGGTCGGAGCCAAGGTGATCAGCCAGGCTCTGTCGGGCAATCGCATTTCGATCGACGCCGAGATCAGCGACGGCAGCCGCACCATCTTCGTCTACGACATCGCCGAGCGCCGTATCATCGGCCGCTTCGCCATACGCAACAAATGAGCGGGCCGAAACAATGACCGGGTTTGCCGACCATCGCCGCATAGCAACCGTTACGCTCGTCGTCGCCGACTATGACGAGGCGATCGCCTGGTATGTCGGCAAGCTTGGCTTTGTCCTCTGCGACGACATCGAGCTCGGCGACGGCAAGCGCTGGGTGACGGTAACGCCGGCGGTCGGGCAAGGGCCCCGGCTGCTTCTGGCGGAAGCATTGGACGATGTGCAGAAGAGCCGCGTCGGCGACCAGACCGGAGGCCGCGTGGTTTTGTTTCTCGAAACCGATGATTTTGACAGTGACCATGCGACCATGCTGGAAAACGGCGTCGACTTCCACGAAACGCCACGCCATGAGCCCTACGGTACCGTGGCGGTTTTCGCCGATCTCTACGGCAATCTGTGGGACCTGATCGAGCCGAAACGCTAGGTTCGCGAAGCGACATTACACAGAAGCGGTCCGGCCGTTCCAAGCCCAGTTGCTTTTTCCAAACCGTCAGCCTATATCGCCGGTTCTTGAACGCGCCCATCGTCTAGCGGTCAGGACACCGCCCTCTCACGGCGGGAACAGGGGTTCGATTCCCCTTGGGCGTACCAAGCAACGACTTTCCTTCTGCATCATCGAAAATTTCGGGCAGCAGCCGCGCGGATCGCGTGTGACCGCGAGGGTCGGCGCATCAGCGAAATTCGGCAAGTCCGCGCACCCGAATACACCCAATTTAAGTCAGGCCGCGACGCTTGAAAGCGTAGCGATCTCTGTTACTTGCGGTGCGGGGATAGCATCTGCGGCAACGCGGATTTGGTTTGGCATAGCAGGCATGAATTCGGCAAAAATGATATGCCCGTGCTGTCACGGCAGCGGGCAGGTTTTCGATTGCTTGAAATGGCGTGAGTCGAAAGGGCATTGCTGCCCGCAAGGCACGCACCGGGCCGGCTGTCCCGGGCAGACGATGGCATGCGCCGAATGCGCGGGCCTGGGAACGCTGGCGGAAGCCGATCTCAGAGCCGTTGCATAGCCTCAGGTCATGCAACTCAAACCCCTTTCACCATCCAGCGCCGGCAGTCTCCGCGAGCTTCTGGCGCGGCGCTGCCAATTGCACTAGCATCATGTACGAATTCGCCAAAGGGCGTTGCGGCGCGCAAGACGCCGGGGAACATAGGCGAGGGTCGGCGAGGAGGAGACCGATGCAGAAACTGCAGTCGCAGGGCGTCCATCACATCACCCTCGTCGGCGCCGGGCGCCAGACTTCGATCGATTTCTGGGAGGGCGTGCTCGGCATGCCGTTCATCTTCGAGCAGCCCAACCTCGACAAGCCAAGCGAAAGTCATCTCTATTTCGATCCCGGCGACGGCAGGTTGATCACCGTCTTCACCGACGAGAGCCGCACGCCGGTCAAGCGGCGCACGCCCACCGAACCGGGCTGCGTCCATCATATTGCGTTCTCGGTGTCGCGCGTCACTTTCCTGCAGGCGGTCGCCCGGCTCGACGAACGCGCCATCAAGCACAGCGGCGTCAAGGATCGCGGCTTCATGGATTCGATCTATTTCGAGGATCCGCTCGGCCTCTTGATCGAACTCGCCTCCTATCGCTTCGATCCGCCGGCAGGTTTCACCCATGCCGACGTGCTGATGCAGGCGCACAAGCTGCGCGTTGCGCGCGGCGACTACAACATCGCCGAAGTGCACCTTGCCGACGCGATCCAGACGCTGGTCGAGTGGTCGCGCGCGACCTTGTCGGACGACCGGACGCCGAAGAATCCATACTGACGGCCAGCAAAAGGGGAGGACCACAATGGCAAAGACAGTGATCAAGAGCGCCGGGAAATCAGCGGCCAAGCCTGCGGCGAAAGCGGCTGCGAAGCCGGCCGCAAAGGCGGCCGTAAAGGCCGCGCCGAAGGCAGCCGCAAAGCCGGCCGCGAAAGCCGCGACGAGGCCGGCTGCCAAGAAATCCGCGCCGAAGGTCAAGGCGGCGAAAAAACCGGCGCTGAAGCTCTCGATGCTGAAGCCGAGCGTCAACAACATGACCGTCCGGGTGTTTGCCCGTGCGGCCGGGTTCGACGCCGCCGAGACCGACGCCTGGGGCCACACGCGCTCGCCCGAATATATGGCGCGCAATCCGGCGCATCTGACGCCGATGATCGAGGACAAGGGGCTGCCGCGCGGCGTGCTCTGGGAGAGCTGTGCCATCATGCAGTATCTCGCCAACAAGCACGGGCTGGAGAAATTCTATCCCAAGGCGCCGGCCAAGCGGGCGATGGTCGACAGCGCCATGTTCTACCTGATCGGCACGCTCTACCCGTATGTGGCGCGCGCCACCTATCCGGCGCTGGGTTTCCCGCACTATGCCGGCGAGGTCGGCCATAGCGACGCTCATCCGGAGAAGAAGTCCGAGGCGCAGAAGGCCGCCATGGCGGCGATTGCCGAGCCGCTGGAGGTGTTTCACTCCTTCTTCAGGGACGGCAAGCCGTTCATCGGCGGCAAGCACCCGTCGATCGCCGACATACGCCTGGCATCGACGCTGGAGTTCCTGGCCGTCATCGACTATGCGCTGCCCAAATGGGCCAAGGAGTATGTCGCTGCGATGGAGAAGAAACTCGGCCAGGCCTATGCCGAGCCGGCCGGCGATGTCAGAGGCTACATTGCCTATGTGAAGTCGCAGGCCAGCGCGCAACGCTAAGGATTCATTAACCAGAACGCTGTCTATTGAAGGCACCGCGCGACCACGGATGTACTGGCGCAAGGGTGAAGGGAAAGGTCGGCGCAATGCCGGCCTTTTGCTTTTCGCCGATGCGCCATCAGGCGCGTCTCATGCTGTAAAGTCCGACATCAGGCATATTGCCATCGTCTGCTTCGACCCTACCATCATGGTCGGCGGACGACACACGAGGAGCTTTGCGATGAAGGGCGTAGCGAGAGTGTTTGCGATTGCCGGTGTTGTGTTGGTCGGAGGCTACCCGTGCAATGCCGCGCCGCTCGACACGATGGCGGAGGTCGGCGATGCCATCCAGGCGTGCTGGACGCCGCCGGCGGGTGTTGGAAATGCCAGCGTCACCTTGAGCTTCAGCTTCAAGCGCGACGGCACGCTGATCGGTCCGCCGCGGCCGACGGCGATCAAGGTCGATGGCGATGCCGATACCAGGAAGTCATTCGTCGACGCCGCAACCACTGCCCTGCAAAAGTGCCTCCCGTTGAGCTTCTCGCCGACGCTGGCGCAAGGCGTCGCGGGCAATGTCTTCACCGTGCAATTCGCTTCGCCCAAGCAGTAGGCGAGCGGGCGAGCGTTTCACCGTTTTCACAGAAACGGCGACCCCCTCTCTCGTTGTCTTGACGCAATTCCCAGGGGAAAGCGCTACGCGCTTTTCCCGGAAAAACGACTCACACTTTTCCTGAAGTTGCTCTGATCAGTTGTGCGGGCGTCTGATATCGACATGCCGCTGCAGTTCCGGCGTCTCGAAGACGTAGTCGGCCCAGGCGGATTCCGGAATCTGTCCGGCCAGATAGCATTCCAGCAACAGGCTCTGTTCGGGATCGAGCGCTCTCGGCGCCCGCTCATGGTCCAGCCCCAGCGAGTGGAACAGGTTCCTGGTCAGGCCAGAGACAGTGAAGTGAATAGACATCTTCGTCTCCTTTGCCCGACACAACGCGAGACACCGGAGAAAGGTTTCATCCGCAAGGGCCCGATAACGCGGGATCGATGATTGCGGCGGCCCGGGCTCGCCCGAGCCTGGCCTCGTCGCAATCTTGAAACAAAAGTGTAATAGCGAATTTACAGGAACCGGCATAATACACTCGGCATAAAATACCTGGCGGTTGCTGGCGTCTCTTGAATTAGACTTACCTCACGCATTGAGGCTCAATCGGCTGGAGCGGCGATCGGCTCCACAGGGGTACAAGGACCAGGTGTCGCCGATGATGTGTTTGTGGCTTGTCGTGACCTTTGCACTGGTGTCGGCAAGCGTCCTCGGCATTTCGGCTTCCCTTGCCGATCCATGCGCCGCGCTCAGGAGCCAGCTGGCACCGTCCGGCCGCAGCGGCGGGATCAGCTCCGAGCTTGCGCAGCTGCGTCGCCAGCTTGCGGCGATCCAGGGGCTGGAGAGGCAACGCCGGTGCACGGCGCAAAGTGCGGTGGGGGGCTTCTTCAATGCTTGCGCCGACCTCGCCAAAAGCCGCACACAGGTGCAACGCCAGATCGCCGGCGCCGCGATTTCGCGCCGGGATGCGTCCGGACTGCAGGCCAGGCTCGTCGCGCTCGGCTGCACGCCCGCCGCCGGGCAACAAAGACAGCGTCCGGCTGGCGCCATGATCGGCAGCAATTCGATGCTGTTTTGCGTTCGTCTCTCCGACGGCTATTTCTTCCCGGCGCCGAAATCGCAGTTCGTGCAAGGCGGCGATGTCAAGGAGATGGTCGATCAGTGCCGCTACATCTGCGACGATGCCGGCGTCGACCTGTACACGCTCAGTGATCCAAGCCTTGAAACCGAAGAGATGGTCGCGCTCGATACGCGCACATCCTACAAGGACCTGCCGACGGCCTTCAAATATCGCAATGATGCGAACTTCAGGGCCTGCGACCTCAAGCGCTATCACCGGCGCGTTGCCGAGCTGAGAGCGCGCACGGTGACGCCAGCCAATATGGCCAACGCGATCATTCCTTTGCCGTCAGCGAAGCCGGATCTTGGCACCGTGGCGCAACTTCTCCAGCCTGGCGCAGACGCTGCAGAGGCCAGGGGCGCCGCCCAGCGACAATCGGTCGAGCCATTGGCCGGCTCGCGGCCGGTCAGGGTGGTCGGGCCGGCTTTCTTCCCGGCGGAGTAACCTGCGCCTAGAGCGTTTCACCGTTTCACCGAAACGGCGAACCGCTCTATGTCTTTGTTTTACGCAATTCCGGACGGAAAACCGTTTCACACTTTTCCTGGAATTGCACTAGTACCAGCTATTCGCAAACCATCCTGTAGCGTTTGCCGGGTTCGCTGACATTCTTGCAGGTGAGCGGATTGGCCGGTTCGGAAGCCATGCTGGGAGGGCTGGACCTGACGTGCCGCCTTGGCGCAGCTATTTGTGTCGTGTGCCTGCGTGCCGCGGGCCGGTAGGGCTCCTGCGGCGGCGGCGTCGGAAACACACCGGCTGCCGCCTGCATCCGGCTGGCCTCAGTCTGCGACGGATCGCGATCCCAGACCCGCCTGATATCGAGCGGCTTCGGGATCACCACCGTGCCGTCATAGCTGCGTGCGCAGCCGCTGCCCGCAAGCAGCGCCATGCACAGGAAACAAGGCACGATCCAACCGGTCATCAGCAACACCCCCGCCGACTTATAGCCCGGCCGGGGTTCCGCCGACAACCGGCGGAATACCGCAGGGCAATGTGGCTCTGGCCGCAGTCTGGATTGGTTATGGTTAGCGGATCATTAATGCTTCTCGGGCACATTCCGCCGGCGAACCGCTGAGGGGGTTCGGCCTTGGCTTTCGGGGTGGGAACGGGATGGCTGACGGGACTGTTGGAACACGCGGCGGACGCGGTTCCCGAAAAGGGGTGGTGAACGGCGAGGATACGTCCGTCGGGGGTTCGCCCGAAGCGCTGCGCGAACTGGTCGGGGCCGGCGCCGACTGGGTCTGGGAGACCGACGCCGAGCTGCGCTTTTCCTGGCTTTCGGAGAACTACCAGGCCGCCACCGGCATCGATCCCGCCAGCATTCTTGGCCGTTTCCGCTTCGATTTCCTCAAGCAGATGGTGCACGGCAATCGACACGCCGCCGCGCATCTGGAGGATCTGCAGGCGCATCGGCCGTTTCGCGACTTTGTTTATGAGTTGAAGGGCGGCCGTCCCGGCTGCCGCTGGGTTTCGATCACCGGTTCCCCGCGGTTCGACGGCGAAGGCGAATTCATCGGCTATCGCGGCATCGGCCGCAACGTCACGGCACTGGCCGGTGCGCTGGACGAACTGCGGCAGGACGAGAGCGATCCGCCGGCCGGCGAGGCTACGCAGCACCTCGCCGATCTCGAGCGGACAATGGATGCCATGCATATGGGCGTCGTGGTGCTTGACGCGAAGTTCGACACGCTCATCGTCAACAAGGCCTATCGCGAGCTCTCCAGGATTCCCGACGGCGCCGTCACGGTCGGCGCGCCGTTCAGCCTGTTGATGGAACTCAACCGCCGCAACGGCATCTACGGCGATCTCGATGAACAGCAGTGGCAGCACTACCTAGCCACCCGCATCGAGGAGATCAGCGCCGGCTCGGTTGCGCCACGCGAATTTCTCCATGCCAATGGCAGGACGATGATGTTCTCCGTGACGGCGTTGTCCGGCGGCAAGCGGCTGTTGACCTACTACGACGTCTCCGAGCTCAAGCGTCGCGACGCCGAGATCGAGAGTGCCAACGCCAAAATTACGGAGACCTTCGCCAATCTTCGCACGATGGTCGACCAGATGCCGATCGGCGTGCTCGTCCTCGATGCGGAGATGCGCGCGGAGGTGATCAACCGCGCCTTCTATGATTTCTGGGAAATCGATCCCCGACGCGCCGGCATCGGCTGCGGCTTCCGCGAACTGATGCAGGCCAGCCGCGATATGGACCCTTACGGTGCTGACGA
The DNA here is from genome assembly GCF_030323145.1 of Mesorhizobium sp. C432A. Taxonomy (NCBI): domain Bacteria; kingdom Pseudomonadati; phylum Pseudomonadota; class Alphaproteobacteria; order Hyphomicrobiales; family Phyllobacteriaceae; genus Mesorhizobium; species Mesorhizobium sp. C432A. The sequence continues at coordinate 1,787,985 of NZ_CP100470.1, forward strand.
TGCCGAATGGCAGGGCCACATCGCCGAGCGCGAAGCAGAAATCTCGGCCGGCCTGGTTGGCTCCAGGCAACTGCCACGCAATGACGGCCGTACGCTGATTGCCTCGCTGGCGCCGCTCGCCGGCGGCAAAAGGCTGATCTCCTATGTCGACGTCACCAACATGAAGGATCGCGAGGCTGAACTCGCCCAAGCGCTGGAGAAATCGCGGCTGGCCGAGGCGGTGATCAACGGCGTCAAGGACCCGATCTTCGTCAAGGACGACAATCTGCGTTTCGTCTTCGTCAATGAGGCGTTTTCGGCACTGTTCGGACAGAGCCCGCAAGCGATGCTGGGCAGGCCCGGCGGCGACTTCCTCAAGCAAAAGGACGCCGCGCAATTCGAAGACAGCGAACGCGCCGTGCTGGCGACCGGCACGCCCTACGAGGTCGAGGAGACTTTCGACGCCGAGGGCGCCAGCCGCTCGCGCATCGTGCGCAAGAACCGCGTCGGCATGCCCAGCGGCCGCAACTATGTCGCCGGTTTCCTGTTCGACATCTCCGACATGAAGCGCCGCGAGACCGAAGCCGAGGACGCCCGCAAGAACCTCACCACGGTGCTGGAGTCGCTGCCGGCGGCCGTCATCATCTATGACCGCGACGACAAGTTCGTCTTTGCAAACCGCAAGCTGCAGGACACGCTGCCGGAGCTGAAACCGGCATGGCAGCCCGGCCGCAGCTTCCGCGAGGCCCTGGAACTCGGACATTCGGTCGGCTATTTCCGATCGAGCGGCGATCGAGAAATCGATAGGCTCTATGAAGGCGACCCCGATGTCTGGCTCAATGCCATCCTCGCCCGCTATCGCCTGCCCAACTCGTCCTATGAGCGCCTCAATGCGGACGGCCGCTGGTATCAGGTCTACGATATGCGCACCGAGGACGGCACCTTCATCGGCGTGCGCGTCGACATCTCGGAGATCAAGAGCCGCGAAAAGGCGCTGCAGGAAAGCATGCGCCAGATCGACCTGTTCCGCCACGTCATGGACGAACTGCCGGTCGCCGCCTTCATCAAGGCGCAGGATCTGAGCATGGAATTCGTCAACAAGGCCTGGTGCGCGCTGACCGGCATCCCCAAGGAGGAAGTCATCGGCCGGACCGATCTCCAGCTTTTCGGCATCGACGACGCCGAAACCTACACCCATGACGACACCGAGGTCGTCGTCACCGGCCGCGGCCGCGAGATCGAGGAGCCCGTTACCCATCGCGACGGCACGGTGCGGCAATTGATGACGCGCAAGAGCCGGCTGGTGGCGCTCGATGGGTCGGTGCACCTTGTCGGCTCCAGCACCGACATCACCGACGTCAAGGCGCGCGAGCAGGCGCTGGAAGAGAGCATGCGCGAGAACGAGGTGTTCCGCAATCTCATCGACAACGTGCCGGTGTCGATCTACGCCAAGCGCTCCGACCTCAGGCAGTTCTACGTCAACAAGGGCTGGTGCGACCTCACCGGCCTCCGCAGGGAAGACGCGATCGGCAAGACGGACATCGAGATTTTCGGCGAAGACGGCGAAGCCTTCGTCAACAGTGATCTCGCCGTGCTGCGCACAGGCGATACACAGGAGATCGAGGAAACGGTGACGCTTGCCGACGGCAGCGTGCGCCACCAGTTCGCCCGCAAGGGCGCGATGATCGCGTCCGACGGTTCGCTCTATCTGATTGGGTCGACCACCGACATCACCGAACTGAAGCTGCGCGAGGCCGAACTGCGCGAGGCGCGCCAGCGCGCCGTGCTGGCCGACCGCGCCAAGTCGGAATTCCTGGCCAATATGAGCCACGAGATCCGCACGCCGATGAACGGCGTACTCGGCATGGCCGAGTTGCTGGCCAAATCCGACCTCGATCCCAAGCAGAAGACGTTCACCGATATCATCGTCAAGTCGGGTAACGCGCTCTTGACCATCATCAACGACATACTGGACTTCTCCAAGATCGATGCCGGACAGCTGGTGCTCGACCCTGCGCCCTTCAACCTGCCCGAAGCGATCGAGGATGTGGCGACGCTGATATCGACGCGCGCCAAGGAGAAGGACCTCGAGCTCATCGTGCGCGTCGAGCCGGGCCTGGAAAGCCTGTTCGTCGGCGATGTCGGTCGCGTCAGGCAGATCGTCACCAATCTGGTCGGCAACGCGGTGAAGTTTACCGACGAAGGCCACGTGCTGGTCGACGTGACCGGACAAAGGGGGCCGACGGGGACAAAGCTTACCGTTTCGGTCACCGACACCGGCATCGGCATTCCGCAGCAGAAATTAAAGCTCGTCTTCGAAAAATTCAGTCAGGCCGACACCTCGTCGACCAGACGCCACGAAGGCACAGGGCTCGGGCTCGCCATCACCTCGCGGCTGGTCGAGTTGATGGGCGGCGAGATCGGTGTCGAGAGCGCCGAAGGCAAGGGCTCGACCTTCTGGTTCACCGTGACATTGCCCAGGGCCGAGGAACAGACCGGACGGCGGATCATGCCGGTCGACGTGACCGGCTCACGGGTGCTGATCGTCGACGACAATGCCGTCAACCGATCGATCCTGAGCGAGCAGATGGCGTCATGGACCTTCGATTCCTGCGCCGCCGAAAGCGGACCCGAAGGGCTCAAGGTGCTGGTCGCCGCGGCTGCCTACGGCGTGCCGGTCGACTGCGTCGTGCTCGATTATCAGATGCCGGGGATGAGCGGCGCCGAAATGGCGCGCGTCGTGCGCAACACCGCAGGGCTGGCCGACACGCCGATCATCATGCTGACCTCGGTCGACCAGTCGCTCGCCAACACCAGCTATCGCGATCTCGGCATCGACGCCCAGCTGATCAAGCCGGCGCGTTCCTCGGTGCTTCTGGAAACGCTGGTCGCCACCATCCAGCGGCACCATCACAATATCACGGACGGCCGTGTGCTGCCGGCGGCAAGCAGCGGTTCCGGCGGCGGCAGGAACGAACCGTCGCCGGCAAAGCCGCCGCTCGCTGCATCGGAACGCGCCTTGCTGCAACCGCCGCCGGTTCGTGCCCGCGCCCGGGCCGCCGGGGATGAACGCCGGCTCGACATTCTCGTTGCCGAGGACAATGAGGTGAACCAGATGGTGTTCACCCAGATAATCGGCGAAACCGGCTACAGTTTCGAAATCGTCGGCAACGGCCGCAAGGCGCTCGACGCCTTCGGCCGGCTTAATCCGCGCATGATCCTGATGGACGTCTCGATGCCGGAGATGAACGGGCTCGAGGCCACCGCCGCAATTCGCCGGCTGGAAGAACATACGGGTATGCATATCCCGATCGTCGGCGTCACCGCGCATGCCTTGAAGGGCGACCGTGAGCGCTGCCTGGAAGCCGGCATGGACGACTATCTGCCCAAGCCGATCAGCCCCAGGGCGCTGCTCGAAAAGGTCGAGCGCTGGGTCGGCATATCAGGCGAAGCCCAACGAGACGCTGGATAGCAACCTGCGGCGCCGCCGGGATTCGGCCGCGCCGCAACAGCCAAGGATATGGTGCGATCGCACCATATCAAAGCTGGCGCCCAGTCAGGACAATGGTCGCAACGAAACCGCTCATTCAGTTACGGGCGGGAGCAAGCGACCGCCGACAAGAAACAGCGTCGAATCTACCCCAACGGACCTGTTTTTGGCGATGGCTCGGCCAAGATTCGCTCTGGTCACGGGCAACGCGCTCCCGTCCGGTTTTTCTTTCTCGGCATCGCGGCCTGCGGTGTGCCGGGACTTGATGCCAGCACGAATTGCGCAAGCGTCTGATTCCAGCGGCAACTTCCATTCCCACAAACCGGCTTAAAGGGTGCGGCCCACAAGACGTCTGTGCGACGTTACCGGGCTGACACGAAACTGTCATGCGACTGTAATAATCGAAGGCTATTGGCCTCAGCGGGCGCCGGTTTGAAGAGGGCGCCAAGAGACCATCTTCCGAACAGGAGCAGGCCACATGAAGAAATTCCTCGTTACGGCATCGGCCGTGGCGGTAGCGTTCGCCGCATCGTCCGGTGTCGCCGCTGCGCGTGACCAGATCCAGGTCGCCGGTTCGTCGACCGTGCTGCCTTACGCCAAGATCGTCGCCGAGCAGTTCGGCGAAACCTTCACCAACTTCAAGACCCCGGTGGTCGAGTCCGGCGGCAGCGGCGCCGGCATCAAGGAGTTCTGCAAGGGCGTCGGCGAAGACACGATCGATATCGCCAACTCCTCGCGCCCGATCAAGAAGGACGAGCTGAAGTCCTGCGCCGACGCCGGCGTCAAGGACGTCCAGGAAGTCCGCATCGGCTATGACGGCATCGTCTTTGCCACCGGCATCAAGGGTCCGGACTGGGCGCTGGTTCCCGCCGACATCTACAAGGCGCTCGCCGCCAAGCTAGTGGTCGACGGCAAGCTGGTCGACAACCCGAACACCAAGTGGAACCAGGTCAATCCGAAGCTGCCCGACTGGGATATCGCCGCCTATATCCCGGGTGAGAAGCACGGCACCCGTGAAGTGTTCGAGACCAAGCTGCTCGACGCCGGCTGCGACAAGGCCGCTTTGAAGGCTGCCGGCATCGCCGACGACAAGGAAATCGGCAAGACCTGCATCGCCATCCGCAAGGACGGCAAGGCTGTCGACATCGATGGCGACTACACCGAGACGCTGGCCCGCATCGACTCCAACAAGACCGGCGTTGGCGTGTTCGGCCTCGCCTTCTACGAGAACAATGCCGACAAGCTGAAGGTCGCTACCGTGGAAGGCATCGTGCCTTCGACGCAGACCATCGCCGATGGCACGTACCCCGTGTCGCGGCCGTTGTTCTTCTACGTCAAGAAGGCGCATCTGGGCGTCGTTCCCGGCCTCAAGGAATATGTCGAGTTCTTCCTTGATGACCAGATGATCGGCCCGGAAAGCCCGCTCGCCCAGTACGGCCTGGTTTCCGCTCCCGACGCCGAACGTCAGGGCCAGCGCGACGCCTTCGCCGCCGGAAAGACGATGTAATCAACCGACCGGATCAGGGCGCGGACCAAATCCGCGCCATGATTTCGCCGCTTGCCGCAACGGTGGCGGCGATCTGAATTTTCCCTGGGGTGGGTGATGTCGTCCTTGCTCGTACTCGCCATAGTCATCGCCATAGGCGTGGTCGCTTTTGTGATCGGCCGCCAGCGCGCAGCGGCGCAGGATACCGGCAAGGTCAAGCCGCATTCGCGCGCGCATTATCATGGCTGGTGGGCCTTTCTGCTCGCGGTCCTGCCTGCCGTCCTGCTGCTCGCCGTCTGGGATATCGGCTCTTCCTTCTATCTCGACCGGCACATCCATGCCGCTTTGCCCGAGCGCACCGCCGACACAAAGGTGGCCAGCGAAGCGCTCGACGCCAGCCTGGTGAAGAGCCTGGCCAAGGGCCTGCGCCGGCTCGATGGCGATACCGCACTTCCCGCTACTTTCGCCGAATTGCAGCCGCTGCTCGCCGCCAAGGGCGTGGCACTGGCCAGCGACACACAGGACTATATGATCCCGATCGCGGTCGAGGCGAACCAGGTCCAGGACCGGCTCGGCCTGTTCGGCGCCGTGCTGACCTTCGCGCTGTCGGTCGCCGGCGCCTTCTATGCGCTGAGGCAGATCGCGCCGCGCGCCAGGGCGCGCAACAATGTCGAGAAGCTGATGCTGTGGGGGCTGCTTGCGGCCTCGACCATCGCCATCCTGACCACGGTCGGCATCGTGCTGTCGATGCTGTTCCAGACCATCACCTTCTTCGAGAGCGTGTCGCCGATGAGCTTCTTCTTCGGCACGGTGTGGGATCCGCGTTTCGCCGCCGCCGGTTCCGGCGGCAGCCAGGGTCAGTTCGGCCTGATCCCGCTTCTTGCCGGCACGCTCTACATCGCCGCCGTCGCCCTTCTGGTGGCAGTGCCGGTCGGGCTGATGTCGGCGGTCTACATGTCCGAATATGCCTCGCGCGGTGTGCGCTCGGTGGTCAAGCCGGCGTTGGAACTGCTGGCCGGCATTCCGACCATCGTCTACGGCATCTTCGCCGTTGTCACGCTCGGACCGTTCTTGCGCGACCTGTCGGCGGCACTCACCGGGGGCTCGCCCTTCATCCAGGGCCAGAGCATCTTCACCGCCGGTCTGGTGATGGGCGTCATGCTGATCCCGGTCGTGTCCTCTTTGTCCGACGACATCATCACCGCGGTGCCGCGCGCAATGCGTGACGGCTCGCTCGGCCTCGGCGCCACCCGCTCCGAGACGATCAAGCGGGTGATCCTGCCGGCGGCACTGCCCGGCATCGTCGGCGCCATCCTGTTGACGGCGTCGCGCGCCATCGGCGAGACGATGATCGTCGTGCTGGCGGCGGGCGTCGCCGCCAATCTGACGGCCAATCCGTTCGAGGCGATGACGACCATCACCGTCAAGATCGTCAACCAGCTGACCGGCGACCTCGAGTTCAACTCGCCGCAGACGCTGGTCGCCTTCGCGCTCGGCCTGACGCTGTTCGCGCTGACGCTGGTGATGAACATCGTCGCCCTCTACATCGTGCGCAAGTACCGGGAGCAGTACGAATGACCGACATCCCCCTGGACACGATGGCGGGCGCCGTCGCGCGACCGCGCCGCGACATCGGGCTGAAGGCGCGCTACGCCGCCGAACGCCGGTTCCGCATCTATGGCGTGATTGCGATCTCGGTGGGCCTGGCGTTCCTGGCCATCATGTTGATCACCATCGTCTCGAAAGGCTACACCGCCTTCTGGCAGACGACGGTGACGCTGCCGGTCACCTTCGACGAGAAGGTGATCGATCCCTCCGGCAAGCGCGCGACCGACCCTACCGTGCTGATCAAGGCGAACTATCCCAAGCTCGCCGAAAACGCGCTGGTGGCCAAGCTCGGCATCGATCCGGCCAACAAGCCGATGATGCTGAAGCTCAAGGGCTTCCTGTCGGAAGGCGCCCGCGTCCAGCTGCGCGACATCGTCTCCGCCGATCCGTCGGTGATCGGCACGACGCGTGACGTCGACATCCTGGCCGCCGCCAATCTCGACTCGGCCTTCAAGGGCCAGATCGACCTCGGCGTCGATGAAGCGCGCCGCAAGGTGTCCGACCAGCAGATCGACTGGATGAACAAGCTCAAAGCCGAAGGCGCGATGGCCGAGCATTTCAACACCGGCCTGTTCAGCTATGGCGCCTCCAGCCGGCCCGAGACGTCGGGCATGGGCGTGGCCATCATCGGTTCGTTCTACATGATGGTGATCGTGCTTTTGCTGGCGCTGCCGATCGGCGTCGCCGCCTCGATCTATCTCGAGGAGTTCGCCAAGAAGAACCGCTTTACGGACCTGATCGAAGTCAACATCAACAATCTCGCGGCGGTGCCGTCGATCGTCTTCGGTCTGCTTGGCCTTGCCGTGTTCATCAACTTCCTCGGCATGCCGCGCTCGGCTTCCTTCGTCGGCGGCCTGGTGCTGACCTTGATGACGCTGCCGACCATCATCATCGCGACGCGCGCCGCCCTTGCCGCGGTGCCGCCGTCGATCCGCTCGGCAGCGCTCGGGCTCGGCGCCTCCAAGATGCAGATGGTGTTCCACCACATCCTGCCGCTTGCCGCCCCAGGCATCCTTACCGGCACCATCATCGGCCTGGCGCGTGCGCTCGGCGAGACAGCACCGCTGCTCTTGATCGGCATGGTCGCTTTCGTCGCCGATTATCCGACGACGCCTTTCGATCCGGCGACCGCGCTGCCGGTGCAGATCTACATGTGGGCAAACGAGGCTGAGCGCGCTTTTGTCGAGCGCATGTCCGGCGCCATCATCATCCTGCTCGTCTTCCTCATGGCCATGAACATCACCGCGATCGTGCTTCGGCGCCGGTTCGAGCGGCGCTGGTAGAAAAAAGGCAATTTGGTATGAACATCATGACCGAACAGTCCCTTGAGAATGCAGTGGGCGACAAAATGAACGCCAAGTCGAACGAAGTCATCAAGATGCGCGGCGACAAGGTCGGCGTCTTCTACGGCGAGAAGCAGGCGTTGTTCGACGTCAATCTCGACGTCCGCCAGAACCAGGTGACGGCGCTGATCGGCCCGTCCGGCTGCGGCAAGTCGACCTTCCTGCGCTGCCTCAACCGCATGAACGACACCATCGATTCGGCGCGGGTGACCGGCAAGATCACGCTCGATGAAGACGACATCTACGACAAGAACATCGATGTCGTCGAACTGCGCGCCCGCGTCGGCATGGTGTTCCAGAAACCCAACCCGTTCCCGAAGTCGATCTACGAGAACGTCGCCTACGGCCCGCGCATCCATGGGCTGGCCAAGCGCAAGTCCGACATGGACCAGATCGTCGAGCAGAGCCTGAAGAAGGCTGCGATCTGGAACGAGGTCAAGGACCGCCTGCAGGAGCCCGGCACCGGCCTGTCCGGCGGCCAGCAGCAGCGCCTGTGCATCGCGCGCGCCATCGCCGTGTCGCCGGAGGTGATCCTGATGGACGAGCCCTGCTCGGCGCTCGATCCGATCGCCACCGCCCGTGTCGAGGAGCTGATCGACGAACTGCGCCAGAACTACACGATCGTCATCGTCACCCACTCGATGCAGCAGGCGGCGCGCGTGTCGCAGCGTACAGCGATGTTCCATCTCGGCTATCTCGTCGAGGAGGGCGCCACCGACAAGATGTTCACCAACCCCGACGACAAGCGCACCCAGGACTACATTACCGGCCGCTTCGGCTGAGCCGTCCGGCGGGTGAATTTTCAGGCACGAGGACCAAGATCATGGGTGAACATACCGTCGCCTCCTTCGATGAAGAGCTCGGGCAGATCAGCAAGCTGATCCGCGACATGGGCGATCTGGCAGGCTCGATGGTCAGCGGCTCGACCAGGGCGCTGCTCAATTCGGACAATGCGCTGGCACAGCGTGTCGTTTCCGACGACGCCATCATGGATGCGCGCCAGCGCGAACTGGACGACCGCGCCATCACGCTGATCGCCAAGCGCCAGCCGATGGCCAACGATCTGCGCGCCGTGGTCGGCTCGATCCGCATGGCCGGCGACCTCGAGCGCATCGGCGATCTCGCCAAGAACATCGCCAAACGCGTCGGCACCGTGGGCTTGAGCGTCACGCCGCGCGACCTCTCGCACTCCATCGATGCCATGGCGCAGCTGGTGCTGATCCAGGTGCAAGGCGTCGTCGAGGAATATGCCGCCACCGATGCGGCAGCTCTTGCAAAACTCAGAAATGACGACGAACGCATCGACGTCAAATACACGTCCGTGTTTCGTGAGCTCTTGACCTACATGATGGAAGACCCTCGCAACATCACCGCCTGCACGCATCTCTTGTTCTGCGCCAAGAATCTTGAGCGCATCGGCGATCATGTCACCAACATCGCCGAAAATGCGTATTATGTGCTGACCGGCCAGCAATTGCCCGCCAATCGTCCGAAGCAGGACGAGACGGCGATGGCCACGCCGGCCTGATGAGGGTGAACTGCCTATGATCGCGCCACGCATCATGGTCGTGGAGGACGAGGAGCCGCTAGGCGTGCTCCTCCGCTACAACCTCGAATCCGAAGGCTATCACGTCGAGGTGGTGACACGCGGCGACGAGGCCGAGATCCGCCTGCAGGAAAACGTGCCCGATCTCCTGGTGCTCGACTGGATGGTGCCCGCTGTTTCCGGCATCGAGCTCTGCCGGCGGCTTAGAGTGCGGCCCGAAACCGAGCGGCTGCCGATCATCATGCTGACCGCGCGCGGTGAGGAAAGCGATCGCGTGCGCGGCCTGTCCACCGGTGCCGACGACTATCTGGTCAAGCCATTCTCGACGCCGGAGTTCATGGCGCGCGTGAAGGCGCTGCTGCGCCGGGCCAAGCCGGAAGTGCTGTCCAGCGTGCTCAAGGTCGGCGACATCGTGCTCGACCGCGAGTCGCACCGTGTCTACCGCAAGAAGAGCGAGATCAGGCTCGGACCGACCGAGTTCCGGCTGCTCGAATTCATGATGCGCCATCCCGGCCGCGTGTTCTCGCGCAGCCAACTGCTCGACAATGTCTGGGGCGAGACGATCTATATAGACGAGCGAACCGTCGACGTGCATGTCGGGCGGCTGCGCAAGGCCGTCAACAACGGCCGCATGCCGGATGTCATCCGTACCATTCGCGGCGCCGGCTACGCTATCAGGGAAGACTAGGATGCTGCGCGTCGCGCCGTTGCCGGCCATTCAGGCGACATGCTTGCCGGATTTCGCCTGAATGCCCGGCGCGAAAATCTCCTGGTCGACGAAGCCGAGCGCGCGCATGGCGCAGCCTTCGCGGATCAGCGGCAGCTCGTTGGGCTCGGTGTCGAAGGAGATCGATTTCGAGTGCTGGCCGCCGGCGGTCTGGGCGATCGCTTCGCGCAATGCCGGTTCGATCAGGTCGAAGGCGGCGGCGCTGACGCCGACCATGGCGACGGGTGCCGGATCGATCAGAGCAAACAGGCTGCCGAGGCCGAAGCCGAGCGCCTCACCGGCCCTGCGATAGGCTTCGCGCTCCGGGCCATCGGTTTCGCGGGCGCGCGCGGCGAGTGCGCGCATATCAGCGTCGCCGATATCGACCGGCTCGGCATCCTCGCCCATCATTTTGGCGCTGCGCCAGATGGCGTAGTTTCCGGCATAGGCCTCGACGCAGCCGCGCCGCCCGCAGCGGCAGAGCGCGCCGCCCGGACGGTGGATCATGTGGCCGAACTCGCCGCCCGAGGAATGGGTGCCGGTGAACAGTTCGCCTTTCAGCACCAGTCCCATGCCGATGCCGTGCGACAAGAGGATGGCGATAAAGTTGTCGCGGTAGCGCTCGGGCTGGCGCCATTGCAGCGCCACCGCCATCATATTGCAGTCGTTCTCCATGGTGGCCGGAATGCCGAATTCCACTTCCAACATGTCGGCGAAGGCAATGTCGGTCAGTGGCGTGATTGGCGACCACAGCATGGCGCGCGCCTGCGAATCGGTGATGCCCTGGATGCCCATGGCAATGCGGGCGATGCTCTGGACATCGAGGTCGGGATCCTCAAGCCGCCGCCGGACGATTGCTACGCATTCGCCAATCAGCTCGTCGCGCGGCTTGGTCAGCGTGTCCAGCCGGCGCTGTTCCTCGGCGACGACGTGGCCGGCATAGTCGATGACGGTGACGGACAGGAAATTGAGCGACAGCACGACGGTCATCACCGCCGCCGCTTCCGGGTTGAGGCCAAGGCCGACCTGCGGCCGGCCGCGTTTCAGTGCGCCTGTCTCGCCAGGTTTGCCTTCAATCAGGACGCCTTCTTGAATCAGATCAGACGAGATTGCCGATATGGTCGAGTGGCTGAGGCCGGTGGTCGCCGCAATCTCGGTCCGCGACGGCTGGCCGGCCCGGCGCACGGCCGAAATCACCATGGCACGGTTGCGACGGCGCAGATCGTCGTGGCGGATTCCAACCGACATTTGTTTCCTCCCGGCCTCCTCGCGCCTCATGATAGTGAAGGCGTTCGACGGCACCAGCCAAATATTGGCAGACGCCGGCAGCCCTGTCATTGTTTATTGCGGACCTCGAAAAAATTCGGCAAGGCCATCAGAATCCATCAGAATCGATGTTGACAGCGCCTTATCATTGAACCAGTATTTTTTCGAGGCTCGAAAAATAGGGCCTCTGTGTGCCGGCCCTCGGGCCAGTTTTGTCGCGCCGCACGCGGCGCAGGGAGGATTATGATGAACAGATTTGCAGCCGCCATGCTGGCGGGTGTCGCCATGTCGCTGGCGCTGATGTCGGTCGCGCAGGCGAAGGACAAGGTCATCGGCGTGTCGTGGTCGAACTTCCAGGAAGAGCGCTGGAAGACCGACGAGGCGGCGATGAAAACGGCGATCGAGGCTGCCGGCGACAAGTACATTTCGGCCGACGCGCAGTCCAATCCCGGCAAGCAGCTGACCGACGTCGAAAGCCTGATCTCGCAGGGCGCCAACTCGCTGATCATCCTGGCGCAGGACGCCTCGGCCATCGGCCCGGCGGTGCAGAAGGCGCTGGACGAAGGCATTCCGGTCGTCGGCTATGACCGCCTGATCGAGAACAAGGACGTCTTCTACCTGACCTTCGATAACAAGGAAGTCGGCCGCATGCAGGCCCGCGAAGTGTTCAAGGCGAAGCCCGAAGGCAACTATGTCTTCATCAAGGGCTCGGGCTCGGATCCGAATGCCGATTTCCTGTTCTCGGGCTCGATGGAAGTGCTCAAGGAAGCCATCGACTCGGGCAAGATCAAGAATGTCGGCGAGGCCTATACCGATGGCTGGCTGCCGGCCAATGCCCAGAAGAACATGGAACAGTTCCTGACCGCCAATGACAACAAGGTCGATGCCGTGGTTGCGGCCAATGACGGCACCGCCGGCGGCGTTGTCGCCGCGCTGACGGCGCAGGGCCTTGCCGGAACGGTTCCGGTCTCCGGCCAGGACGGCGACCATGCCGCTCTGAACCGCATCGCGCTCGGCACGCAGACGGTGTCGGTGTGGAAGGACGCGCGCGAACTCGGCAAGAACGCCGCCGAGATCGCCTCGCAGCTTGCCGATGGCAAGAAGACGGGCGACATTGCCGGCGCCAAGGACTTCACCACGCCTGGCGGCAACACCGTCAAGTCGCTGTTCCTGACCCCCGTCGCGATCACCAAGGACAACCTCAACGTCGTCATCGACGCCGGCTGGATCAAGAAGGACGAAGTCTGCACGGGCGTCGCCGCCGGCAGCGTCGCGGCTTGCAACTGATCTCGACGACTTGAAGAAATGAGGCGCCGCGGCTGTCAAGCCGCGGCGTTTTCTCTACGAGAATTGTGTGTTTCCGCCATCGGCGGCAAACTTCTAGGCTGTGGTCCGGCATCCGCGCCAGACGGCAAGCCGCTGGAGGACATCATGACCGACACGACCTCAAATCCGCAGGCCGATACGGCACGAGCGTCTGAACTCGGCGCGGTCGCCCGGTTCCTGAAAGCGACCGAGCTCGACACGCGCATGCTCGGCATGGTCGGCGCGCTGCTGGTCATCTGGGTCGGCATACATATCCTGTCGGGTGGGCTTTTCCTGACGCCGCGCAATCTTTGGAACCTGTCGGTGCAGACGTCCTCGGTCGCGATCATGGCGACCGGCATGGTATTGGTCATCGTGATGCGCAACATCGACCTTTCGGTGGGCTCCGTCGAAGGCGTGATCGGCATGATCATGGGCGTGGCACAGGCCGAATTCCTGATTCGCGTCATCGGCTTCCAGCTTGGAAACCCCTGGCTCTGGGTCGTCGCGCTTGCCGCCGGCGTGGTGCTTGGTCTGCTGATCGGCGCGTTCCAGGGCTTCATCATCGCCTATATGCAGGTTCCGGCCTTCATCGTGACGCTTGGTGGCCTGCTGGTCTGGCGTGGCATGGCATGGCTCATCACCAGCGGGCGCACGGTCGCGCCACTCGACGCCACCTTCCAGCTGATGGGCGGCGGACCACGCGGCTCGATTGGCGCCGCTGCCAGCTGGATCGTCGGCATCGTCGCCTGCGCGGCGGTCGCCTTCGCGCTGCTCAACGGTCGCTCACAGCGCAAGCGCTTCAGCTTTCCACTGCGCCCCGTCTGGGCCGAGACCTTGCTTGGCGTGGTCACTTGCGCGGCCATCCTCGGCGCCGTGTGGATCGCCAATTCCTATCCATGGCCGATCGGCATCGTGCGCCAGTACGCACAGCAGAACGGCATCACCGTTCCCGAAGGCGGGCTGTTCATCGCGCATGGCATCGCCATACCGGTGCTAATGGCGGTGATTGTCGGCATCATCATGACGTTCATCACCAAGCGCACGCGTTTCGGCCGCTATGTCTTCGCCATCGGGGGCAATCCGGAGGCTGCGGAACTCGCCGGCATCAACACGCGCTGGGTGACCATGAAGGTGTTCATGATCATGGGTGTGCTGGCTGCAATCAGCGCGGCGATCTCGTCGGCCCGTCTCAATGCGTCAACCAATGCGCTGGGCACACTGGACGAGCTTTTGGTGATCGCGGCCGCTGTCATCGGCGGCACGTCGCTCGCGGGCGGCGCCGGAACGGTGATGGGCGCCATGCTCGGCGCGCTACTGATGCAGTCGCTGCAATCCGGCATGGTGCTGCTCGGCATCGACTCGCCGCTGCAGAGCATTGTCGTTGGCGCTGTCCTGGTCATCGCCGTCTGGCTCGACACCGTCTACCGCAAGCGCGTCTAGGGAGGAACGACTATGGAAAAAACTGCTCCCACCGGTACGCCACTGATCGACATGCGCAACATCTCGATCGCGTTCGGTGGCATTCGCGCCGTCGACGATGCGTCCATCGATCTTTTCCCGGGCGAAGTGGTGGCGCTGCTTGGCCACAACGGCGCCGGTAAGTCGACGCTGATCAAGATCCTGTCGGGCGCCTACAAGCGCGATGCCGGCCAGATCTTGGTCAACGGCCAGGAGGCCTCGATCTCCAATCCGCGCGACGCCAAGAAATACGGCATCGAAACGATCTACCAGACGCTTGCGCTGGCCGACAATGTCGACGCTGCCGCCAACCTCTTCCTCGGCCGCGAACTGATGACCGCGTGGGGGACACTCGACGATGTCGCCATGGAGGCCGAGGCGCGCAAGGTGATGGGCCGGCTCAATCCGCGCTTCCAGCGCTTCAAGGAGCCCGTGATCAAGCTATCGGGCGGCCAGCGCCAGTCGGTGGCGATCGCACGCGCCATCCTGTTCAACGCCCGCATCCTGATCATGGACGAACCGACGGCCGCGCTTGGGCCGCAGGAGACGGCGCAGGTCGGCGAACTGGTAAAGCAGCTCAAGGCCGACGGCATCGGCATTTTCCTGATCAGCCACGACATTCACGACGTGTTCGAGCTTGCCGACCGGGTCTGCGTAATGAAGAACGGCCAGGTCGTCGGCACCGCGCTCACCACCGATGTGACGCAGGACGAAGTGCTCGGCATGATCATCCTGGGAAAGTGCCCGCCCGGCGCCATTCCCGGTCCGGGTGCGCTGAAGATCGCGGCCTGAGACCACGCTATCGTCAGCTGTCATGTTCACTGATGCTCGAGATCGATAAGCCGGCTAAATATGCATGATATGCCAGCTGTCATTATGGCTTGGCCGCGCCATTGTCTTGCCGCGGCGACTTGCCCATAAAGGTCCCGAACCGTCCATGGGCCTGCGTTGAAGAAGTTTTTCCCGATCCTTGCCTTCATTGCCGTTGCACTGATCAGCCTGACGATGGCGGGCTTCGCCTATTTCGCGACCCAGGAAGCGGCGCGCATCAAGTTCGAGGCGACGGCCGACGACGCGCTCAACCGCATCGAAAGCCGTATCGATCTGCATCTGTCACTGCTGCGCTCGACGCAGGCGCTGTTCGACGCCCGCAATGGCGAGATTTCAGGTAGCGAATTCAAGGCCTTCTTCAGCGCCCTCGATGTCGATAACAATTTCGCCGGCCTGCGCGGCATCGGCTATCTCAGGCTGGCCAAGACCGGTGACGAAGCGGCGGTCGAGCGCGACATGTTGCGCGACCGCGGCGCCGCCCACACGGTCTATCCGGACACGACACAGCCATGGCGCACGCCCGTCGTGCTGTTCGAGCCGCTCGACCCTGCCAACGAATCCACCATCGGCTACGACATGTTCACCGAGCCGGTGCGGCGCGAGGCGATCGAAAAAGCGATGGCCGATGACGCACAGCACGCAAGCGGTCTGGTCCAGCTCGGCCAGGACACTGGCGCGGCGCAGACCTTTACCGGTTTCCTGGTCTTCGTCAGGCTCAATGTCGAAACCGCGCCGGATGGTATCAATGCGTCCAGATCATCGACATCAGGCCTTCTCTACGCGGCCTTCCGCGCCCGCGACCTGTTCCAGACCGCGCTCAGCCGCACGCCTTTGCTGCCGGTCAACACCGCGGTCTATGACGGCACGGCCGACGCCGACAATCTTCTGTTCCAGTCGGAAACGCCGCCGGTTGCGAGCTTTGGCGACAGGCTGTTGGTGACGCGCAAGATCATCGTCGCCGGTCGGCCGTGGACGGTGCTGTTTCGGCCGACAAGTGCATTTTCGCAACCGTCCTCGCGCGCCATTCCGGTCATGCTCGGGCTGTTCGGCCTGCTTCTGGCCGGGGCCATCGCGTTGGTGGCGCGCTACCAGGAGCGCGCCTACGACGCCAAGTCGCTGCTGCATGAAACGACGGAAAAAAGCCTGCTCGAAAAGGATTTGATGCTGCAGGAGATGAAGCATCGGATCAAGAATTCGATCACGCGGGTGCTGGCGATTGCGCGCCAGACGGCAGCGCAAGCAACCGACGTGAAGGAGTTCTCAACTTCCTTCTCAGCCCGCCTGCAGGCAATGGCGGCTTCCCAGGATATGCT
This sequence comes from Mesorhizobium sp. C432A, assembly GCF_030323145.1. Lineage (NCBI taxonomy): Bacteria > Pseudomonadati > Pseudomonadota > Alphaproteobacteria > Hyphomicrobiales > Phyllobacteriaceae > Mesorhizobium > Mesorhizobium sp. C432A. The sequence continues at coordinate 1,804,319 of NZ_CP100470.1, forward strand.
GACGCGTTCGCGCTGGCAGAAGGCCGATCTTGGCGACCTGCTGCGCATCGAGCTCGGCCAGGTGTTCGGCAAGGAGCTTCCGGAAGGGATATTGTCAGGGCCTCAGGTGCTGCTCGACGAGAGGACGACGCAGGCGCTTGGCCTGACCTTTCACGAACTGGCGACGAATGCGCTGAAATATGGCGAGGCCGGCAATTCCGTGGGTGCGCTCAAGGTCGACTGGTCGTTCGAGGGGCGCGGGTCCGAGCGGATGCTGGTTCTGAACTGGCGCGAGGCCGGGCAGAAGGAACTCGAAGCGCCGGCGAAGACCGGCTTCGGCACCAAGCTGATCGACCTCAATGTCACGCGCGAATTGCGCGGCACGATTGCCCGAGATTTTCGCATCGATGGGCTTACGGTGGAAATCAGGATCCCGCAGCCTGATGCAGTCAAACAAACGGAGGCCGGCTGACCGGTCTCCGTCGCGATTGTCTGACGCTTTTGAAGCGGATCAGCAGCGAGCGGTGTAGAGCCGGCCGCGATTGTCGCGATACTGGCAATAGCCGTTGCGCAGGTTGCGCACCAGCAGGCCGGAACCGGCGCCAACGGCTGCGCCGATCAGCGCACCCTTGCCGCCGCCGATCAGTCCGCCGGCCAAAGCACCGACACCGGCGCCGACACCGACATCCTGCTCGGTCGTGCTGCAGCCGCTGACGGCGACCACCGTAACCATGGCAATAATCAATTTCCGCATAGAATCTCTCCTCACTTTTGTCCTCACTTTAGTAAGCTCCAGCCGCTATTTAGCACGAAACAGCAGCCTTTGCCCGCTCGATCTTATTGTTGGCTAAGAGAGTCTTTTTCGCGGCGCGTGGCGTTCGACGCGACCACGACACTGGAAATCTGCAAAGACGCGTCGAGGGTGCCGTCCGGGCGCACGTTCCAGACGATCTGGTCGTAATCATCCTCCAGCGCGGGGTCGACCGTAAGACATTTGGCAACGACGTGCTCGGCCTGACCCTGCACGTCGCCGGCAGCGAATGGACGTTCTGCCGTGCATGCTTCGGCGGTTTCGAAAACACTGACCGGCACCGGCAGTTCACGACATTCGGTCATGTTGTTCGAACAGCCAATTACCAAAAGCAAAGCGGCGATGTGTTCCACGGCGATACGTCCTCTCGCCATAAGAACGGTCCACAGCCGTCAAAGTTCCTGTGCCGAAAGGGGCGTTAATAATTGGTCGGCTACGAGCTGGACAGCTTCTGAGCCAGGCTGCTTGGGAGCAGCGTGAACCTGAGCATCTGGCTCAGGCCAATTGCGACGCCACGATCAGCACAACAGCGGCGAAGCGAAGCAAGGGGTGCCAGGCGTGCTGCAAAGGCGAGGCTGAAGCATCAGGATCCTGAAAGCCGCTCATCGAGACCCGCGCGGCCTGCTCCAGCCTGTTCATATCGGCCACCGTCATGATCATTCCTCCCATACTTGCGTTGCAGGCCGCGGACGAACATCGGTTGAATCGGTCAAGATCCAGCAATCTCTGGGAACCACAGCATCGGATTTTATGGTGAACAGCCGGTTAAGGAATCCCGCCGCTCATTCGGTTTCGAAATTGCCGTGCGGAACCACCAGGCGATATTCGAGGCGGTCACTGGTGATCTCCAGCGTCGCCGTGCCGTTCAGCGATGCCGGCACGACACGTTCGAGGGCAACGCTGCCGAAGCGTTTCTCGGTGCGTCTGTTATCATTGGCGACAATGGCCTCGACCCAGGTCAGCGACAAAGCCGGCTTGTCGGCGGCCTCTGCGACGTTCGACAGATCGGCAGTTACCTCGACAAAGCCGTCCGGCCGCGCCAGGGCGCCGTAGCTGAATGAATTGACGGCGAGTTCGTGCATTGCCAGTCCGATATGAATGGCGGCGTTGGGATTGAGGTAGGGGTTGACGCCATTGAAGCGCAGGCTCTGCGCGGGATCGGCGCCGTAGCGAACGACCTGGCCGCGGATAAGCTCGCGAAGTGCTGCACCCCGCCAGTTCGACGACGTTACCAGATCCTGGGAGGAAGCCAGTGACTGCAGGCGGCCGCGAAAGCGCTTCAGGAAATCGTCGGGTGTCTCGGAATAGCGGCCGGTCTGGGTGGCAATACTCTGGATGATGGCCAACAGGTTCTTGGAGCGGTGGCTGACTTCGCGCAACAGCGTCTTCAGCGTCTGTTCGCGGCGTTTCTGCTCGGTGGTTTCCACCATCGTGGTGACGACGCCCTGCACGTCGCCGCGATGGCCCCGATCGGCATCGACCCATACCTGGAACCAGCGCATGCCATCACCGGTGGGAACACTCAGTTCAAGGCGTTCCGGATTGCCGGAAGCGATCACATTGCTTTTGGCGGCGGCGATTTGCTCAGCTTGCGCCGGTGGCAACGCGCCGTTGCTGTCGGCTGTGTCGGAAACCCACGGCGCACGCATGTTGCGGGCCCATACAGTCTTCAATTCACGATCCTGATAGAGGACGGAAATGCCGGCATTGTGCAGAGCGTGAAGCAAGGCCCGGCCAAGCTGCATTCCGCTTTCAGCCGGGTGCAGTGCGATCACCTCGTCGCCCTGTCCGCTCTCGCCTCCGCCAATGGAACGCATCAATCACCTGTCCACCTGATCGGGACCGAACGATTCACTTGGACTCAGTTCCTGAGTAGGTCCCCAGAAAAGGTCCGCCGGACGATGTCCCGTTGGAGGACATCGCCCGGCGGTGGCTGGAAACCGTTTGAGGGGTGCGGCTTCCAGTGTTCTTCGCCCGCTCCTACGATGCCCGTCTGAACAGGCCGGCCAGAAGCGAGATGACGAGGAAGGCGAGAAAGATGAAGAACAATATTTGCGCGATACCGGCCGAGGTACCGGCGATGCCGCCGAAACCAAGCGCGCCGGCGATGATCGCCACGACGAGAAATACGAGCGCCCAGTAGAGCATGATCTGTCTCCTTCCGATACTGGATCAAGAACGTGAGTGATTGCTGTTTGTTCCACCATTTGACGAAAAAGAAGGTCTTTGGAAGAGGCCCGGACGCGAATTGATTCGCGCGCGTGAGCGCCATACGGCGCGACGGGCAGCCGCCGATCGCCGGGTTAGGCGATCGCCAGTGCCGCCAACGCTGCGAGGCGGCGAAAAGTTGGAGATTGAAGGCCCTACTTCACGCGGCGGCCTTGGCCTGCCGGTCGAAGAACAGCGCTTGGCTGATCAGCGCCTTGACCATGTCGGGATTGAACGGCTTGGTGACGAGGAAGGCCGGTTCAGGCCGCTCGCCGGTCAGCAGACGTTCGGGGAAGGCGGTGATGAAGATTACCGGCACCGAAGTCGACGACAGGATTTCGTTGACCGCATCGATACCCGAGCTGCCATCGGCAAGCTGAATGTCGGCCAGCACCATCTTCGGCCTTGTCTTGCCGAACATCGCCACCGCCTCGGTATGGGTGCGCGCGGTTCCGACCACGTGGTGGCCGAGGCTCTCGACCATTTCCTCGATGTCCATGGCGATCAGCGGCTCGTCCTCGATGATCAGCACATCGGTCGCCACCTGGCGAGAGATCTCGTTGCTCGCCTGGGCAAGCAGTTCGGAGAATTCCTTGGCGTCGACATCGAGAATTTCAGCTGCCTCGTCTTCACCGAAGCCTTCGACCGCGACCAGCAGGAAAGCCTGGCGTGGCCGTGGCGCAATGGCGTTCAGATTGGCGGCGGCGCGCTGCTCCCATGCCGATTGCGCCTGCTCCTGCGGAACGCGGATGGCAATGGAGGTGAACAGTTTGGCGAATACCTTGTAGAGCGCGATGCGGTCGCTTGACGCTTGCGGGAAGATGTCGACGTCGGCGATGATGGCTTCGAGCATCGCGGCTACCAGCGCATCGCCACTCTCCTGCGATCCGGATACGGCGCGTGAAAAGCGGCGCAGGAACGGCAGGTGCGGAGCGATGGTTGCGGAAAGGCTCATGGTAGACGTCTCCCTCAGATGACGTGATTGCATAGATTGCAGGTCAAGCTGATTGCAAGCCCCAACACCCAAACGCGGGTTTTGCGAAAAAGTTCCGAGACTTGTGGAACGAAACCGTACGGGCGACGTTTGTGGTGCGATGGGCAACCAGACGAGGGGGCCGCTTTGCGTTGTGTAATGGGGCGGCTCGGGGCGCTGGATTTAAGGGCGAAATGAAGGACATGAATAAAGAAACGCTGGCTGGCGCCGCTGACAGGCGCCGGGCCAATTCCGGCGACCCGCTCGGGGCGAATTCGGAAATCGGCCGCAAACTCAAACAATATTATGACGAGCTGGTCTCGGACAATGTGCCGGATCGCTTTGCCCAGTTGCTCAGCCAACTGGAAAAGGCCGAACCTGCACAGAAGAAGGACTGAGGCATGGCAGCTGTCTCACAAGGGTTCAAGACCGACCTGCTCGGCTCGATCCCGAGCCTGCGGGCCTTTGCCGTGTCGCTGACGCAGAATGCCGACAAGGCCGACGATCTGGTGCAGGAGACGCTGGTCAAGGCTTGGGACAAGCATGAGAGCTTTCAGCCCGGCACCAATCTCAAGGCATGGCTGTTCACCATCCTGCGCAACGAGTTCTATTCCCAGATGCGCAAGCGCGGCCGCGAGGTGCAGGACAGCGACGGCATCATGACGGCCAGGCTTGCCGTTCATCCGGCTCAGCACGGCCAGCTTGACCTCAAGGATTTTCGCGGCGCGCTCGAGCAACTCCCCGAGGACCAGCGCGAAGCCATCATCCTCATCGGCGCTTCAGGCTTTTCCTATGAAGAGGCCGCCGAAATCTGCGGCTGTGCGGTCGGAACGATCAAAAGCCGGGTCAGCCGGGCCCGCACGCGGTTGCAGGAGATCCTGAAAATCTCCGGTGAAGACGAATACGGGCCGGACGCAATCTCGTCCCAGGTGACGGGTTCAAACGCTGCCTGACGGCGGAGGCCCGTTTGCGGGCCTGGGCTCTTTACACATACGCATCGAAGATATCTCAGACTGGCGCGCGGCCGCAGGCCGCCGCCAGAGCCTCGACGAGATCGGTCCCCGAATAAGGCTTGGTGACCAGGCGGATGCCGGGAAAAGACCCTTTGATCTCATCGGGGTCCGAATAGCCGGAGGCAAAGACAAACGGCAGGCCCGATTGGCGCAGCCGCGCGGCGAAATCGAGTGTGGACGTTCCGCCCAGCATGAGGTCCACGATAGCGGCGTCGAACTCGCCAACGACCTTCTGCTCATCGATCTCGGCCAGAGCGCGGGCAATCACTACGTCGTTCGCGCCATGGTCGCGGCAAAGCTGCTCGACATCCATGGCGATCAGGAATTCATCCTCCAAGACAAGAATTCGCAATCCCTCAAGCAATGGCGGCACTTGGCAATCTCTCCTCAATTCTTGCAGCATCGGCTACAGTGACTCCAGTCAACCGCATCGCGGACCTTGGGGGATCGGTCAGGCCTTAATCCGAAAAGTTCGCCCACCGGCTCTACTCCACAAGCGAGCTTCGAATTCGCCTCAGTGGAGTGTAGCGAGTCATGATCGCTATTTGCCATCCTGTCATTTAAAAAAGACATGCCATCGGCAGCGGAACCGCGGCCTTGCAAAGGCGTAGCACTCAGTCTCTGGCAAGAGACTTTCGAAAGAGGGATCGAAATGTCTGGCCAGAATGGTCGTTCGTTTTCCAGCCGTCAGTACCCATGCGAGATCTGCCCGCTTCGGCGATTGCCGGTGTTCCGGGAATTCGAGAAGCAGGAGCTTGCCTATGTCAGCATGTTCAAGAAGGGCGAACTGGCCGTCGACAAGGGCGCCACAGTGCTGGTCGAAGGCAGCCAAAGTGCTCATCTCTACACCGTGCTTTCGGGCTGGGCCTTCCGCTACAAACTATTGTCGGACGGCAGGCGCCAGATCCTGAACTACTCCATGCCCGGCGATCTTATCGGGCTGCAGGGCAGCCTGATGGGCGAAATGCAGCACTCGGTCGAGGCGCTGTCGCCCATGCTGTTGTGCGTCTTCGAGCGTGAAAACCTGCACGAGCTCTACCGCAACCATCCGGGCCTTGCTTACGACATTACCTGGCTGGCGTCGCGCGAGGAGCGCATGCTGGACGAGAACCTGCTCAGCGTCGGCCGGCGCACGGCGGTCGAGCGCACCGCCTATCTCATTGCCTTCATCGCCAGCCGCGCGGCGGCAGTCGGGCTCAACGGCAAGGCGCCGGTGCAAATCCCGATTACCCAGCAGCATGTCGCCGATACGCTCGGCCTGTCGCTGGTCCACACCAACAAGACGATCCGCAAGCTCATCGATCGCAAGCTGATCGCCTGGCGCGACGGCGGTTGCGAAGTGATCGACGGGGAGGGGCTGAAGGATCTCGCGCGCTGGGAGGGCCTAAGCGAAGGCCGTCGGCCGCTGATCTGACAGGCAGGCCTCCATCTGGGGCTGGACTCGCACTTGCAAACACCCTTTCATGGATACGGTCTCCGATTTCGGAACCATGATGTGTGTCGGGCGTTTGAAGCCAAGCAAACGCAAGGAGTTTAGAATGGCAACTGCCGCAGGAAAAACCGCCAACGAAAGTCAGACGAACGCCGACCTGGAAGCCGACATTCGGCAGTTGAAGGCGGATATCGAAAAATTGACCAAGCAATTGGCCAAGACCGGCGAACATGGTTACGGCACGGCGCGGCGCGCTGCTGCCGAAGGCGTCGACCAGTTGCGCGCGCAGGGCGAAGCCGTCTTCGACAGCCTGCGTGGCAACGCCAAGGATCTTGAGGCCCAGATCACGGCCAATGTGCGCGAGAAGCCGGTCACTTCACTGGCGATCGCGGCCGGCGTCGGCTTCCTGTTTGCGCTTCTTGCCCGGCGCTAGTTTCGACAGAGATGGGCATGCTGGCACCGCTTATCTCGGCCTTGGCCTCGGGTGAAGCCATTGCCGCCATGCGCCGCGCGCGCACGGCGGCAATCGTCTATGGGCTCGCCGCCGTGGCTGCCCTGTGCGGCCTCGGGTTTCTCCTGGGGGCGGCCTACATCTGGGCGGCTGACCGTTACGGCTCGATGGCCGCCTGTCTCGGCTTCGCGGCCGGTTTCCTGGTAACGGCCGGGCTTATCGTGCTCATTCATCAACTTGCGGCCGGAACGCGTGCGCGCCGACGTGCGCGAAGGCGCAATGCCGACCTGAAGGCGCTCGGTATCACCGCGGCGCTTGCCGTGCTGCCGGCCTTGCTCAAGGGGAAAGGCGGGAAGGGCGTCATTCTCGGCCCGATGATCGCGCTCGCGGCCTATGCCATCTACCGCGAGAACGTCAAACCGGATCCGGGCGATCCAGACAGCGAAGCCGACTAAAGCGCGTCGCGCTGATACGCTGTTCCCGGGAAAACCGCTTCGCACTTCTGAAATTGCTTTAAGCCGGCAGATCTTCAAGCGGCATCGATATTTCGGCGAACACGCCTTCGCTGCGGAATTCGTGGGTCACTTCGCTCGATAAAACCTTGGCGAGGCTGCGGCGGATCAGGATAGAGCCGAAGCCCTGGCGTTCCGGCGGGTCGACTTTCGGCCCGCCGCTTTCGCTCCAGGTCAGCACAAGGCGGTGCGCGCCTTTCTTGCCCGCCGCCTTCCAGTCGACATCGACCTTCCCCGAGCCAACCGACAGCGATCCGTATTGCAGCGCGTTGCTGGCCAGTTCGTGCATGATCAGGCCGAGCCCCACCGCCTGGTCGGGCGAAAGCAGCAGCTCCGGACCGGAGATCACGATGCGCGGCCGTTCTGCCGAATCGAACGGCTTCACCTCGATCTGCATCAGTTCGCGAATACCGATGCCGCGCCATTCGCGATCCGACAGCAGGTTATGGGCAGCGCCCAGCGCCTGCAGCCTGGCGCCGAAGGCTTCCAGGAATTCGCTTGGGCGGCGAGCGTGGCGAACGGTCTGTGTGGCCAGCGCCTGCACGGTCGCCAGCGTGTTCTTGACCCGATGGTTGAGCTCGCGCAGCAGCAGCCTTTGCCGGTCCTCGCCGAGCTTGCGTTCCGAGATGTCGTAGTTGACGCCAAAGATAAGCGTCGGCTTGCCTTCGCCGTCGCGCTCGATGACGCGGCCGCGGGTGACTATCCAGCGCGGCGGATCGAAGCCTTTGACCCGGTATTCGCCGAAATAGTCGTCGCTGCCGGTCAGGGCATCGCGAAAGCGCGTCTCGGTCTGGTAGACGTCGCGCGGGTCGATGGCGGCCAAAATGTCGCGCGCCCGCAGCCGGTTCGAACGCGGCAGGTTGAACAGCTCCGACAAACGCACGTCGCATTCGATCATGTCGGTGCGGATATCCCAGGCCCAACTGGCGAGCGAGGCGGCGTCGAGCGCTATGGCTCGGCGCTTTTCCTCCTGCGCCAAAGCAGCCGTGGCAATGGCGCCGCTGCGGGTGGCGTCCTTGAGGGTAAACAGGCTGGCGGCGAGGCTGGCCAGCGATTTCAAATGATCGAGCGCGGCAGCGGACGGAAATTCATGCGGCTCCCGGTCGAGTACGCACACCGTACCGACGCGCGCGCCGGCGACCACCATCGGCGCGCCGACATAAAAGCGGACATGGTGTTCGCCGGTGACCAGCGGGTTGCGGGAGAAGCGAGGGTCGATGCTGGCATCCGGCACCACCATCGGCTCGTCGCCGGCGGCAATGGTATGGGCGCAGAACGATATGTCGGTCGCGGTTTCGGTCTCGTTGAAGCCGACACAGGATTTGAACCACTGTCGTTCGGTGTCGAGCAGCGTGACGAGCGCGATCGGCGCCTGCATCACGGCGGCGGCAAGGCCGGTGATGCGATCGAAGTCGGGATCGGAGTCGGTGTCGATCGCGTCAAGCCCGTGCAGTACGGCAAGCCGCTCCGGCGCCGCCACGGCGCGGCGGACCTCAACCGGCAAACCAGCCTGCTTCGTCACCTTGCTATCCACCAAGCCCCCTCGCTTGCAGGCCCCACCCGCGGTGGCGCGCACCTTGCGCGGCCGTCGCGCCGGAACTTTTGTAGCAAGCAATCGTTACCCCACCATGTTTCGCCGGCGATGGTTTTATCCACCATCCCGGTTGCGCGATAGGAACGCCGCCGATGACCAAGATCGCCCCTGAAAACAAAGCCCGTCAGGGGCGCTGGGGTTGGCACGGCCTGCGCATATTGGTCGCCGCGTTGCTCCTGGCTTTCATTGCTTGGGGAGCGGCCGAGATTTATGGCCAAAAGATCGATCCAGATACCCCTGAAAGCCAGGGGCAGCCCACCGGCCAGACCGCGCCGGCCGACCAGAGCGCGCCAGCCGGCGAGGGGCAGTCGGGCGGCTAGGGTTTTCCTCGTCATTCGTAATCGCATCAGGCGGCCTTCGCCTGGGCGGCTTGCGCCGGAACCAGGACGTTCAGTGCGCCAGGGTGGATCTGGATTGTCGTTTCACGCTCCAGCTTGACCAGTTCGCCGTCGATGACGGCGCCGAATTTCTTGCTCCCTGTATGGATTTTCACGATTGCCTTGTCGGCCTGATGGGTTTCGACATGATCGCTGTCGCGCCACCTGCCGCGAGCCATGTCGAAGAGCGCCCTGACCAGCTCGCCACGCTGCCGCGCCACGGTGACATAGATGCCGAGCACGCCGCCGGCAGGATTGTCGGCATAAGGCAGATGGCCTTCGCCAAACAGATTGTTGGAAATGCCGATGCCGCTGATGCGGGTCACGATTTCGGCTTCGCCGACCGTCAATGTCACCTTCATGGCTGGAGGATTGTTGATCGTCGTCCAAGCGGCCTTGGCCGAAGCGCGGATCTTTCCCAGGCGCGAGGCAAATTCCATATTGTCGCGCAGCTTCACCATTCTGGCGTGCAGGCCAATCGAGAACTGATGCACGAAAGGCCGGCCATTCGCGCTCGCGATATCGACCGCCATGATCTCGCCGTCGGCAAAGGACTTTAGCGCGCCATCGATGGTCTGCGGAATTCCAAGGCCACGGGCAAACAGGTTCATGGTTCCTGCAGGCAGGACGGCCAGCGCCTTCTTGCCATTCATCAGCCGCCCCGCGGCGGCCGAAATGGTGCCGTCGCCGCCACCGGCCAGCACGACGTCGATGTCGCGCCGCGCGGCGACCTTGTCGAGCGCCGCGACAATCTCTTTGCCGGCGACGATGTCGATATCGATGGAGTGACCAGCCGCCTCGAGCGTCTGGCGCATGCGGTCCGTTAGCGCGGAAAGATCGGTGGTCCGCAAGGTGCCGCCGTCCCGGTTCAGCACCGCTGCAAATCGCATGCCCCGCTCCGTATTCTTTTTTAAAGGCCGGAATGCCAGCCGCAGGCTGAAACGGGCAAGCTTGGCAAAGGTTCCATCGGCCGGGCGGGAATGTCGGGCGATTCCGCGGACTTGCCCAGGGTATTTCGATGCTCCCGTTTTTTCGGAACAAGCGCCTTGTCACAACGTTGTGATCCCATTGGAGGCGCCGCCTTCGGTCTCCCGGCAAGTGGTTTGCCGATTGCGGCGCGCATGAGATCACGCAAGAGGAGACTTAATCATGATCCGCACACTGTTCGCGACGACTGCACTCGCAACGCTGATCGCTACCGGTGCGTTTGCGCAGTCAACGACGGCCCCGGCGACGACCCCAGCGCCGGCTGAAGCCCCTGCTACCATCGCGCCGGCGCCGCAACAGGCCGACGGCGCGCTGATGACCAATATCATCGGCGAGTCCGTCTACAATGGCACTGGCGACGATGCGCAGAAGATCGGTGACGTCAGCGACGTCGTCCTCGATGAAAACGGCCAGGCGAAATCCGCCATTATCGGCGTTGGCGGCTTCCTCGGCATAGGCAGCAAGAACGTCGCCTTCGACTACGGCAAGTTGCAATGGGTCGAGAGGAATGGTGACCGCTGGCTCGTCGCCGAGACGACGAAAGAAGCGTTGACGGCGCTGCCCGACTTCGACCGTAAGCCCTACGATCCGGCCTCGGCGCCTGCTTCCACGGCGCAGAACGACCCGCAGAAGCCGGTTGATCTCAACGCCGCGCCGTCAGAACCCGCGGTGAAACGCGCTGACGGCAATCTCGCAACCAACATCATCGGCGAGAATGTCTACAATGGCACTGGCGACGATGCCCAGAATATCGGCGACGTCAACGACATCGTGCTGACCAAGGATGGCAAGGCGCAGTCGCTGGTGATCGGCGTCGGCGGCTTCCTCGGCATGGGTGAAAAGAACGTCACCTATGATTTCGCCAAGGCGCGGTGGGCCGAAAAGAACGGCGATCGCTGGCTGGTGGCGCAGACGACCAAGGAGGAACTGCAGGCGCAGCCTGATTTCGACCGCAAGCCCTATGATCCGGCGCCGGTGACGACAACCTCCGACGCAACGCAGCCGACTGCTCCCGCTGCCCCGACGGCCGTTGCACCGGCTGACAATGCTCAGCCAGCGGACAAGACCGCGGAAGCTCCGGCCGGTACAAAAGCCACCGATCCGACGCAAACGGCAGCGATCGACAAGTCGACACTGACCGAAATGCCGGTCGGCAACATCAGAGGCGACGACCTGAAGGGCACCACCGTCTATGGCGCCAACGACGCCAAGGTCGGCGAGATCGGCGACGTCGTGCTCACGCCCGACAGCAAGCCGGATGCCGTCATCATCGATGTCGGCGGCTTTCTAGGCATCGGCGCCAAGGAGGTCGCGGTCGGCATGGACAAGCTCAAATTCATGACCGACAAGGACGGCAACAAATATCTCTACACCAACTTCACCAAGGAGCAGTTGCAGGCGCAGGCCGCCTATGACAAGGGCAGCTATGCCGAGAAGCGCGACCAGCAGCGGATGATGGTACAGTAAGGGAATAGGCAGTAGGGATTAGGCAGTAGGCGAAAACTAGGCGATCAGGCACCAGGCCGCCAGGAACATTCTACTGCCTACTGCCTACTGCCTACTGCCTACCGCCTACCCACATACCCACCACCCCCTCGTCCGTCAGCTCTGCAAGCGCCAGCGACTGGTCGAGATGCTCGGCGCGCCAGGCAAGCAGCCGCTCGGCAAATTCAAGCCGCACGCTGAGATAGGCCGGGTCGGCGGCAACGTTGGCCAGTTCGCCCGGATCCTTCTCCATGTCGAAGAGCAGCGGCGGCAGGCCGCCGCCGAAATGCACGTATTTGAATTTTTCCGTACGGATGACGGCGAGGTTGCACTGGCGCGAGCCGATGCCGAAATGCCGTTCGGCCTCACCGCTGGCAATCGAGCGGAAGTCGAACTCCCAATGCGCCGCGTCGCGCCAATCCTTAGGCGGTTCATCTTGCAGGAACGGTTTTAGCGAGCGGCCGTCGAGATGCAGCTGGGCGTCGGCGTCAAGCAGATCGAGCAAAGTCGGAAAGATGTCGACTGCCTCGGTGAAGTGGTTGACGATCGAGCCGGCTGCATTGCCGCGTCGTGGGTCGCGCACGATCAATGGGATGTGATAACTGCCGTCGAAGAAGCCGCCTTTGCCCAGCATGAAATGGTCGCCCATCATCTCGGCGTGGTCCGAAGTCAGCACGATGATGGTGTCATCCCATGCATTCGCCGTCTTGATCGCTTGCCAGATGCGGCCAAGCTGCGCGTCGACCTCCGAGATCATGCCGTAATAGATCGCGCGGATGGCCCGGATGTTGTCGTCGCCCCAGTCGCGCACGTGGCCGTCGGTGCCGGGGCGGAAGCTTCTCCGCTTCCGGCGACCAAGGTCGTAAGCCAGATAGGGATGCCTTTGCGCCTCTGCCTGCCAAGTCTCGGCACGGCGGAAGGGCGGTCCGTCCGCCGGATCATACAGCGTGTTGTAGGGCCGCGGTACGACAAAGGGCGGATGCGGGCTGATGAAGGAGACATGCGCGAACCATGGCGAATCCTGTTCGTCCAGCCAGCGAATGAATTCGCCGGCAAGAAAAGCGGTCGGCGTCTCGTCCCTGGAATAGACAGGCGGCGCGCTGGTCACGGCGTCGCCCGCTTCCCCGCCCACGGGGCGGTGAATGCCGGGAGAGCCCGCGCTGGTGTCGACGCCACGTGCCTTCAGCCATGACAGCCATGGTTTCTGATGCTCAGGCAGGAACTGGCGAACGCTGAAGCCGGGCAGCACGCCCTCATAGCTTTTCAGCCGGGGATCGCCCGGCGCCATCGTGCGCGGATCGGGCGAGACGTCGGTGTAGCCGAACAAAGTCGGATCATAGCCGAGGGCGCGGGCCGAAAGCGCCATGTTGCCGTGGCGAGCGTCGAGCGGCGTGCCGTTGCGGCAGACGCGATTGTTCATCTGGTAGAGGCCGGTGTAGAGGCACGCGCGGGCCGGCGAGCAAGGCGCCGCGCCGCCGTAATGCCGCATGAAAAGGACGCCTTCGGCGGCGAGCGCATCGGCATTCGGCGTCTTCACCACGGCATGGCCGGCAGCCGACAGGCAATCGCCCCGCCATTGGTCGCAGGAGATCAATAGGATGTTCGGGCGTCTGCTTTTCGCGGCCAATGCTCTATCCTGTCACGTCGGGAAGACGTTCAATGAACCGGAATTTGGCGGCAGCGCAAGCCTGTCAGTCTTGCTTAAATGGTGAACGAAAATTTCCTGCTGTTCACTATTAAGATACAGTCCATTCTGAGTTTGCCGCCTTTGCCGTTGCCGGGCGGCCCCTCATATAGGCGTGGACAGCGGCAACGGCCGCAAACCCAAGGGAAGGAGCAAGACAATGCTCGACCAGATCAAGGGCCTGCATCACGTGACGTCGATGGCCGGCGATGCGCGCCAGAACAATGATTTCTTCACGCACAAGCTCGGCCTGCGCCGGGTCAAGAAGACCGTCAACTTCGACGCGCCAGATGTCTATCACCTCTATTATGGTGACGAGCACGGTACGCCCGGCTCGGTGATGACCTATTTTCCGTTCCCGGACATTGCCAGGGGCCGCCACGGCGTAGGCGAGGTCGGTACCACGGCCTATTCGGTGCCGGCCGGCACGCTCGGCTATTGGGAAAAGCGCTTCGCCGATGAAGGCGTTGCGGGTGTCTCCCGCGAAGAGACGTTCGGCGAGAAGCGGCTGGCCTTCGCCGGTCCCGACGGCGACGGTTTCGCGCTGGTTGAAGACAAGGCGGACAGCCGCGCGCCATGGTTGAAAGGCGGCATTCCCGCTGATGAGGCGATACGCGGCTTCCACTCGGTCTCGCTCAGATTGAAGGATGGTGGCGCCACGGAAGAGCTGTTGAAGTTCATGGGCTATGAGCAAGTGGACAAGTCCGGCAGTGTCAGCCGGCTCGCCATCAAGAACGGCAACGGCGCTGATGTCGTAGATATCGAATCGCTGCCTACCGCGGGCTTTGCCAATCTCGGCGCCGGCTCGGTCCACCATGTCGCCTTCGCGGTGGAGAACCGCGCCCAGCAACTCGAAGTGCGCAAGGCGCTGATCGATACGGGTTATGGCGTAACGCCGGTGATCGACCGCGACTATTTCTGGGCGATCTACTTCCGAACGCCGGGCGGCGTGCTGTTCGAAGTCGCTACCAATGAGCCGGGCTTCGACCGCGACGAGGACACCGCCCATCTCGGCGAAGCCCTGAAACTGCCGACGCAGCACCAGCATCTGCGGCCCTATCTTGAAGAGCATCTGCAGAAGCTGGAAGGCTGAGACGATGAGCAAGGAAGCTTACATCCATAAGACGCTGCCGGGTTCGCCCGGCGGCCCGCTGCTCTTCGTCTTTCACGGCACCGGCGCGGACGAGAGCCAGCTGCTGTCGCTCGGGCGCGACCTCGCGCCACAGGCGACGATCGTATCGCCGCGCGGCGATGTTTCCGAGCATGGTGCGGCGCGTTTCTTCCGCCGCACCGGCGAGGGCGTCTACGATATGGACGACCTCGCGCGGGCGACCGCCAAGATGGCCGGTTTCATCAAGGCGCAGGTGATAGCGGCAAGGCCATCTTCGGTCTTGGGTCTCGGCTATTCCAACGGCGCCAACATCCTGGCGTCCGTAATGTTCGCCGCGCCCGAGCTGTTCGATGCGGCGGTGCTGATGCACCCGCTGATCCCGTTCGAACCGCAGGTGCAGGGCAGCCTTGCCGGACGCCGCATCCTGGTCACCGCCGGCAAGCGCGACCCGATCTGCCCGCCCAACCTGACATCCCGGCTGGAGGCCTATTTGCGCGCCGATGGCGCCGATGTCACAGTGGAGTGGCACGATGGCGGCCACGAAATTCGACCAAACGAGATCGAAGCGGCGAGGCGGCTTTTTGCCGATGCGCCGGTTGAAGGAGCAAGCGATGCCTGACGAATTGCCTGAGATCGAACTCGAGGACCGCGGCTCGAAGGGACGTTATGTCCTGCGCGGGCCCGGTGGCGCCGAGGCGGAAATGACCTTCACCAAGGTCGGCGAGCACCAGATCATCATCGATCACACCGAAGTGCCGGACGTGTTTCGCGGCCAGGGCGCCGGCCTTCGGCTTGTCACACGCGCCGTCGAGGACGCGCGGGCAGTGGGCAAGAAGATCATCCCGCTCTGCCCCTTCGCCAACGCCCAGTTCCGCCGCCATCCGGAATGGGCGGATGTGCTGAAGCAATGACCTTTTTCCCTTCTCCCCTTGTGGGGTGAGCAGCCGGTTCGCCGCAGGCGAATTCATCGTGCCGGTGGCATGATGAAAGGCCGGCGAACGCCGGGACGCTGCGAAGCAGCGGGGACCGGCAGGTGGTCGGAGTCGCTCAGCCACAAGAGCGAACGCCTCTCTGGCATTTGCGCAGTTCGGCCTTCTTGCCTAAGTACACAGTTCGCTGCGGTTCGTCCGCTCCTGCCAACTGACCGAATGGCTTCCTGATGACCGAATCCGATCTCGTCCCCGTCTTCGACGGCCACAACGACACGCTGCTGCGACTGTACCAGTCGAAAGACACCGACGTCGAAAAGCTGTTCATCGAGGGGACGCAGGGCGGTCATATAGATCTGCCGCGCGCCAAGAAGGGCGGCTTTGCCGGCGGCATGTTCGCGATCTTTCCACCGCCGGTCGAGAAGAGCAAACGCTCTGCGGTGCCGCCGGCGCCGAGCGACAATGAGCCGTTGCCGCCGGAACTGCCGCGCGCTGATGCGCTCAATTCCACCATCGGCATGGCCTCGATCCTGTTTCGGCTGGAGCGAGCGGGGGCGCTGACCGTCTGCCGCAGTGCCGGTGACATTCGCGAGGCGATGGCGAAAGGTTCGATCGCGGCGGTGTTTCATATTGAAGGCGTCGAGGCGATCGATCCCGAACTTACCTTGCTCGACGTGCTCTACGAATCCGGCCTGCGCTCGCTCGGCATTGTCTGGAGCCGCCCCAACGCCTTCGGCCACGGCGTCCCGTTCCGCTTTCCGTCGTCGCCCGATACCGGACCGGGGCTGACCGATGCCGGCAAGGCGCTGATCAAGGCCTGCAATCAGCTCAAGATCATGGTCGACCTGTCGCATCTCAACGAAAAGGGCTTTCGCGATGTCGCCGCACTCAGCGATGCGCCGCTGGTCGCCACCCATTCGAACGTGCATGCGCTGTGCACCCATTCGCGCAACCTGACGGACTGGCAGCTCGGCGCTATCCGCGAGACCGGCGGCATGGTCGGGCTCAACTTCGCCACCGGCTTCCTGCGCGAAGACGGACGGATGAACTCGGACACCAGCCTCGACATCATGGTGCGCCATGTCGACTCGCTGCTGCAGGCGCTGGGCGAGGACGGCGTCGGTCTCGGCTCCGATTTCGACGGCGCGATGATTCCGGCGGTCATCGGCGACGTTGCCGGCTTGCCGAAGCTGATAGATGCGCTGGCCGCGCGCGGATTCGGACGCGCATTGATCGAGAAGATCGCCTATCGCAACTGGCTGAACGTTCTCGAAAGAACCATAGGCTGAGGCTTAAGCGCCCATGCGCTTCAGCCAATCCTGGCCGCCGCGATCCCTGATCATCGGCAGCGGGTTCTCCCAGTCCAACCGCGCGCAGATGCGGTAGACTTCGAGCGTCTCGGCGCTCATTTCGCCGCGCTTGTAGAAGTACATGGCGGCGGCATAGCGGGTACGACCCGACCATTTTTCGCCGAGCGGCGTGTTGACCAGCTGCCACTGTTCGGCGGCTTCCGTATCATCATCCGGTTCGTCGGCCATGATCAGAAATCCGCCGGCGGATTGGCGGTGCGGCGGTCGAGCTTGATGAAAGGACGGGCCACCACCTTGGCCCGCTTCATCAGCTTCTGGTACTGCAACTCGCGCATGGCGTAGATCTCGACCCAGAGGTCTTCCACCATCGTATCACCATAGGGACGCGTCAGCGAGGCGATGGCGATATTGCGCTTGGCCATCGGCGACCAGATGGCGGCGCTGACCAGCCCGACCTCCTGATGCTTCTTGTGGTAGACGATGGCGTGCTCGGCCGGGATGTTGCCTTCGATCTCCAGCCCGACCAGCATGTGGCGCAGCCTGCGTTTGGCACGGGCTTCGAGGATGGCGCGGCGGCCGTTGAAATGGCCTTTTCCCAAATCGACCATAAAGCCGAGACCGATCTCGTCCGGCATGCGCAGACGGTCGGCGCGAATGGCATGGTCTGCGGTGGTGAAGTCGGCATTGGCGACGATCAGGCCGGCTTCCAGCCGGGCGCGGTTGAGGGCGGCGTAGCCGATGGCGCGGATGCCGCGCAGTTCGCCTGCCGTCATCAGGCGGTCCCAGAGGCTGAGCGCTTTTTCGGCCGGCACGAACAGTTCGTAGCCGAGATCGCCGGTGAAGCCGGTGCGCGAGATGGTTACGGTGCCGCTGTCGTGCGGAAACTCGGCGAGGTCGAATATCTTCAACTTCTCGACGCCGGCGAAACCCGCCTCGCGCAGCACGGCGAAGGAGGTTGGGCCTTGCAGCGCGAGACCAGCGACGTTTTCGGTCTCTTCCTCGACGGTCACTTCGAAACCGATGGCGCTGTCGAGCAGCCAGGGCAGGTGCCGCTCCTGCGAACACAGGCGGAAGCGGGTCGGCGACAGCCGGAACAGCGTGCCGTCATCGAGGACAAAACCTTCGTCGTCGCACCATGCGGTGTAGTGGACGCGGCCGGGTTTCAGCTTGGTGACATCGCGCAGCGTGACGCGATCGAGGAAGGCTTCGGCATCCGGCCCCTCGATGCGGTATTTGGTCATCGGCGAGATGTCGAACAAAGCCGCCTGGCTGCGGATGGCGAAATATTCGAGTTCCTCGTCCCACAGCGAATGCGGCGCGCGATAGCCGGCCCAATTGTACCAGTCCTGAGTTTTGGCCACCGCATCGATGCGCGGCTGGAACGGCGTGCCGAGACGCAAGGTGCGGAAATGGCCCTGCGCTGTGGTGCGGGCGGCGTTGTTGACCCGACTCGTCATGACGGCATTCCTTCGCCGTAGAGTGCGGCGTTGACTGGCTGAAACATCCGATCATCCCTTCATCGCTATGATGCGCCGCGCCGCATTAAAACCGGGAGCACCCGAAACGCCGCCGCCTGGATGCGAACCGGCGCCGGCCAGGAACAGCCCCTCGATCGGCGTGTCGTAGCCCGACCAGCCCGAGACGGGCCGCGACATCAGCATCTGGTCGGCCTGCAATTCGCCGTGGTGCCAATGGCCGCCCGGCATCCGGTAGTTGGCTTCGATACCGGCTGGCGTCAAAAGCTCGGCATGCAGCACGGACTTGCCGATACCGGGGGCGTACGCTTCGAGCTGCGCCATAACAGCCTTGAGGAATTTCGGCTTGCCGGCATCCCAACCCTCTTTCAGCGCGTAAGGCGCGTATTGCACGTTCGCCGACAGCACGCAGGCGCCGCTTGGCGCGAGCGAGGGGTCGGAGAGCGAGGGCAGTGTGATCTCCATCACCGGTTCGGCTGAGAACTCGCCATATTTTGACGGGTTGAAGGCGCGCTCGACATGGTCGGCCGAGGGCGCGATGACCAGACGGCCCTTGTGATTATCGGCGTCGACGCCGGAAAATTGCGGTGGCCGATCGAGCGCCAGATGGAGCTTGGCAGCGTCGCCCTTCATGCGGATATTTTTTACCTTGCGCACGAAACCCGTGTCGATCTCGCGCGGACCGACGAGATCGAGCATGGTCGTCGCGGGGTTGACGGCGGAGACGATCGTTCTGGCGTGCAGCACCTCGCCGCCGTCGAGGGTCACGCCGAGGGCGCGGCCTTTCTCGACGACTATTCTGGCCACGGGCGCTGCCGTGCGGATGGTGACGCCGGCTTTCTCCGCCGCCGCGCGGATCGCGGCGACGACCGCACCCATGCCACCTTTCGGCAGCATCTGTGCCCCTGCCGCACCGTCGGTCTCGCCGGCCAGCCGATAGTAGAGGCCGAGCAGGGAGGTCGGCGAACGCGGGCCGAGATGGCTACCAAGCGTGGCGTCGAAGGCAAGCAGGCCCTTCAGCCTGATATCGGCAAGCTGCTCGTCGAGCAGGTCGGCGACGTTCATCAGGAGAACGCGCAGAAAGTCGCGCATGTCTTCCTTGCCGAGCTTTTTCAGCGCCACGGCCGTCTGGCCGAGCGCTGCCGTTTCAAGCAGCGACATGCCACCGAGATCGGGCGGGCGCCGCGACAGGAACGGTTTCAGGATGCCGGCATAGCGCATGAGTTGCGCGCGCAATTCCTTCCAGGCGGACTGCTCGGACGGAGTGGAGCCGGTCAGCACTTCGCCATAGGCGCCATGCAGGACAAGCGGCGGGCCGTCCTTCGCCAAGGCGACCGACGGCATGAAGTCTGTACGGGTGACCTGCAGCCCGTGTTTCTCCAGCTCCAATGTCTTCACCACGTCGGGGTGCAGGCGGTTCAGCACATGCGCGATCGAGGAGACCCGAAAACCCGGCGCAAACTCTTCGGTGCGCGCCGCGCCGCCGACATCGCCAGCGGCTTCCAGCACCAGCACCTTGCGGCCGGCTTTCGCCAGAGTGGCGGCAGCGACAAGGCCGTTATGGCCGCCGCCTATGATGATGGCATCAAATGACGTCATGGGCCGGGCTCATATGGGAGGTCGATTTGGCGAGATCGCGCAGGATTTCGGCTGCCGCATTGCGGCCGGGCGCGCCCATGACGCCGCCGCCGGGATGGGTCGAGGATCCGCATATATAGAGCCCGCCGACCGGCGAACGGTATTGCGCGTAGCCCGGCACCGGCCGGTTGAACAGCAGCTGGTCGAAGGTCAGCTCGCCCTGGAAAATATTGCCTTCGGTCAGCCCAACCTCGGCTTCGATCTCGCGCGGCGTGCGAACCTCCATGTGAACGATGCGGTCGCGGAAGCCCGGCGAGTATTCCGCGATCTGCGCGACCACGCTTTCGGCGAAGCCGTCGCGGTCGGTATCGGTCCAGTCGCGGCCGTTCACCTTGGGCGGCGCGTACTGCACGAAGCAGCTCATGAAATGCTTGCCCGGCGGCGCCATGGTCGGGTCGAGCGTCGTTGGGATGACCATGTCGAGGAATGGGTCGGCCGACCAGCGACCGGCCTTCCAGTCGTCATAGGCGCGCTCCATGCGCTCCATGGAGTCGGTGAAATGCATGTCGCCGCGATAAACGGGCGAATCCTTCGGCAGTGCCGGGAAATCGGGCAGCGAATCCAGCGCGATGTTGACCTTGCCGGACGAGCCGCGGACCTTGAAGTTCCTGACCCGACGCAGGAAAATATCGGGCAGTTCCTTCTCCTCGACCAGTTTCAGGAATGTGCGTTTGGCGTCGGCGTTGGAGACGACGAGCTTGCCGTAGACCTCCTCGCCGCCGGCCAGCACCACGCCCTTGGCCTTGCCTCGGCTCACCAGCACATGGTCGACCTCGGCGCCGGTACGGATGGTGCCGCCGGACCCCTCGAAGGAAGCGGCGAGCGCCTTGGTGACAGCGCCCATGCCGCCGCGCGCATAGCCCCAGGCGCCGACCGAGCCGTCGACCTCGCCCATATAGTGGTGCAGCAGCACGTAGGCCGTGCCGGGCGACATCGGCCCGAGCGCGGTACCGATAATGCCGGACAAAGCGAAGTTCGCCTTGATGACATCGGTCTCAAAATATTCGTCGAGGAATTCCGAGATCGACATGGTCCAGAAGCGCAGCGTCAGCGCCATTTCTTCTGATGACAGGCCGGCGAATTTCCTGCCGAGATAGAGAAACTCTCCGAGGTCACGCGGCTTGAGACTGGTCGGGTCCGGTGCGGTGCGCATCAGCAGCGGCTGGATGAAGCGGCACTGCCGCGTCACGTCGCGCGAATAACGGTCATAGGCCTCGGCGTCGCGCCTGGAGAAGCGGGCAAATTCGCGCCGGTGCGCATCGTGATCGCGGTAGTTGGCGAGGTAGTCGCCATCGCGCGTGAACACGGCGCCGCCCTCATAGGAAATCACCTGCAAGCCGAAGCGCGGCAGTTCGAGGTCGCGCATGATCTCGGGGCGAAACAGCGAGCAGACATAGGAGCAGTTGGAGTAGAGGAAGCCCGGCGTCAGCTCGCGGCTGGTGGCGGCGCCGCCGACCCAGTCGTTCTTTTCCACCACCAGCACGTCGAGCCCGGCGCGTTGCAAATAGCAGGCGTTGACCAGGCCGTTGTGTCCGCCGCCGATGACGATCGCATCCCAAGCTTTCATTCGCGCCCAGCCTTCATGGTGCTCGACCCTTCATTTTTCGCGTGATTTGTCGCCGAATGCGCGGAATTTGGCACGGCAGCGGCTATTCTGTCCAGCCGTTCTGAATGAATGTTCAACAAATGATATTGCGTTTTCCTGTTAATACGCTACGCTTTGCCGGCATTCGAACCTGCGCAATTCGGCTGATGGGACTTAAAGTCTGATGATCGAAACGGCAGATGGCGAGCCGGAATATGACGACGCCGCGATCCGCTTCCTCGAGGCGCTGTGGGGCGAGGGTTATCTGTCGCCGGGCCGACCCGACGAGGTCGACCGGGTGGTCGAAGGCCTGTCGCGCAAGACGATCCTCGACATAGGCTGCGGCTCCGGCGGCATCGCGTTGCATCTGATCGAGCGCCACGGTGCAGCCCATGCCACCGGCTTCGACATCGACGCCCGGTGATCGAGGCGGCCAGAACGCGGGCTGCTGCACGCGGGCTCTCAGACCGCGCCAGCTTCATCCAGGCGTCACCCGGAGCGCTGCCTTTCACCGATGGCGCCTTCGATGTTGTGTTCTCCAAGGACGCGCTTTTGCATGTGCGTGACAAGGACGCGCTGTTTGCCGAAATCTTCCGCGTGCTGAAACCGGGCGGCGTCTTTGCCGCCTCCGACTGGCTGATCGGCCATGACGGCGAGCCGTCATCTGAGATGAAGGCCTATGTCGCGGCCGAAGGCCTGTCCTTCGCCATGGCCTCGCCGGCACGCTATGCGCAAGCGATGCGCAGCGCCGGCTTTGCCGATGTCGCCGTCAGAGACCGCAATTCTTGGTATCGCAAGGTCGCGCGCGGCGAGCTGGAAAGGCTGAAAGGCCCGCTCTACCAGACGGCGGCAGCCGCAGTCGGAGCGGCCTATATCGACAAGAACATACGAACCTGGGAGGCCATGCAGAAGGTGCTTGACAGTGGCGAGCACCGTCCCACTCATCTTCGCGGGTGGAAGCCGGCTGTGGTGGGATAGCCGGCAATGTGGAGCATGACGGCACCGATGAAAGCTGCAGCGCGCGAAGAGCGATCCTCCGACACGTCTGGAAAAACCGAACCGGAAAAACGCGGCCGCAAGGCGTCGAAGGAGGTCAGGCAACAGCAGCTGATCGAAGCGACCATCGATTCGCTGGCCAAGCGCGGTTATTCGGAAACGACGATGGCCGATGTCGCTGACGGCGCCGGCCTGTCGCGCGGCATCGTCAACTTCCATTTCGAGAGCAAGGAGAAGCTGCTCGTCGCCACGCTTGCCTATATGGCCGACGAATATGCGGCGCATTGGCGCGTCGCGCTGACCAAGGCCGGCGAGGATCCAGCCCGGCAGCTGCGGGCGCTGGTCGCCGCCGATTTCGACCGTTCGATCTGCAACAAGCGCAAGCTCGCGGCCTGGTGCGCGTTCTGGGGCGAGGCCAAGTCGCGGCCGACCTACCAGGCGCTGTGCGGCGCACGCGACGCGGCCTACCAGAAGATCTTCATCGACCTCTGTGCCACGCTCAAGCAGGGCGGTGGTTATGCCTATGAGCCGCAGGTGATGGCGCTCGCGCTCAGCGCCATGCTGGAGGGCTTGTGGCTGCGGCTGATGATGGGGACCGAGGACGTCACCCGTGAGAGCGCGCTGCAGGCGGCAAACGAATTCCTGTCGGCCGCCTTTCCGAAACACTACCGGCCGGGCAGCGGACGTTGACAACAACCGGCAGATCCAAGCCGGAGCGAACAATCAAAAACAAAGAGGATGGAACAGCATGAAAAGAATAACCCGACGCCTGACACTGACATTGGCGCTGACGGCGACGCTGGCTGGTTCGGCCGCGGCGATTGCGGTCGCCGCCGACAAGGACCTGATCGTGTTCGACTGGTCGGGCTATGAGGACCCGAGCTTTCACCCCAAATATGTCGAGAAGAACGGCGACTCGCCGACCTTCGCCTTCTTCGGCGACGAGGACGAAGCCTTCGAGAAAGTGCGCTCCGGTTTCAAGGCCGATCTTGGCCATCCCTGCTCGCAGAGCGTGACAAAGTGGCGTGAGGCGGGGCTGCTGCAGCCGCTCGACACCTCGAGGATCACCGGCTGGAAGGATCTCAATCCCGGCATCATGGCGATGAAGGATCTGGCCACCACTTCGGACGGCAAGGCCTGGTTCATGCCGTGGGACTGGGGCAACACCCAGCTCACCTACAACTCCGACAAGATCGACGCGAAGGATGTGCAGTCGCTGAAGGCCTTCGCCGACCCCAAGTTCAAGGGGCGGGTCTCAATCGGCGACAATGTCGACGACGCCTATGCGCTGGCCAGCCTTGCCATCGGGCTCAAGGACTGGACCAAGATGACGGACAACCAGTTCAAGCAGGCTTCCGACTTCCTGCGTCAGGTGCACAAAAATGTCCGCTCCTACTGGACCGATACCACCGACGTCGTGCAGTTGCTGAGCGGCGGCGAGGTCGATCTCGCCTGGGCATGGAACGATGCCACAGTACAATCCGTCGCTGCCGGTGTGCCGATCAAGTCCAAGAAGGATACGGACGAAGGCATCTCGACCTGGGTCTGCGGCTACGTGCTGTTCAAGGACGCACCCGGCAATGTCGACAAGGCCTATGACTACCTCAACGCGATCAACGATCCCGAGACCGCCAAGGTGCTGGTCAAGGACTGGGGTTATGGCCAGGCCAACGCCAAGGGCATGGCCGGCGTCGACCCGGCGATCCTGAAAGAAAAGGGCTATGACGACGTGCAGAAATTCGTCGACAAGACCCTGTTCCAATCGCCCGTGCCGTCGTCGCTCAAGCTCAAGATGATCGCCGAATTCGAGAAGATCAAGGCAGGCTACTAAAGCTCTGTCCGGCCTCCTCCGTCTGCCTGTCAGTGCGCCGGGCAGACGGTCTCGCCAAGGCCGCTGAAATTCCGTAACGTCGCCCGGCCGCTTTTCGCGATGAGGAGTTTCGCGCCATGAATTCCATGCTTCGCCGCCTCGCCCTTGCCGCTGCTCTTACAGTCGGCGCCGGCGCCGTGCTTGCTTATGCCGAAGGCGGCGGCGACCTCGTCGTGTTCGACTGGTCAGGCTATGAAGATCCGTTGCTGCACCCCGACTACACCGCCAAATACGGCGCCGAGCCGACCTTTGCTTTCTTCGGCGACGAGGAGGAAGCGTTCCAGAAGATGCGCGCCGGCTTCAAGGCCGACATCGCCCACCCCTGCTCGCAAAGCGTGACCAAGTGGCGCGCGGCCGGCATTCTGCAACCGCTCGACACCTCGCGGATCGCCGGCTGGAAGGATCTCAATCCCGGCATCATGGCGATGAAGGATCTCGCCGTCACCGCCGACGGCAAGGCCTGGTTCATGCCGTTCGATTGGGGCAACACTTCGCTGCTCTACCGCACCGACAAGGTCACGGCGGAGGAAGCGCAGTCGCTGAAGATTTTCGCCGATCCCAAATTCAAGGGCCGCGTCACCATCGGCGACAATGTCGATGACGCCTATGCGCTGGCCAGCCTGGTCATCGGCCTCAAGGACTGGACCAAGATGACCGACGCGCAGTTCCAGGAGGCGTCCGCCTTCCTGCGTGACGTCCACAAGAACATCCGCTTTTACTGGACCGACGACACCGACCTCAACCAGGCCTTTACCGGCAATGAGGTCGACCTAGTCTGGGGCTGGAATGAGACCTTCGTGACGCTCAAGGGCCAAGGCATGCCGATCGCCATGAACCGCGACACCAGGGAAGGCATATCCACCTGGGTGTGCGGCTATGTGCTGATGAAGGATGCGCCGGGCAAGCTCGATCAGGCCTATGATTTCCTCAGTGCGGTCAACGCGCATGCCGTGTCCGATTACTTGGTCAAGACCTTCGGCTACGGCCACGGCAACAGCGCCGGGATGGCCGCGATCGACCATCAGGTGCTGAGCGACCGTGGCTTCGACAATCTCGACAAGTTCTTGGACAAGACGCTGTTCCAGCAGCCGGTGCCGCCTGAGCTCAAGCAGCGCATGGTCACGGAATTCGAGAAGATCAAGGCCGGCTATTGAGCGACAGGACTGAAAGAACCGATGTCGTCATCGTCGGCGCCGGTTTCACCGGCCTGTCGGCTGCGCTTGAGCTGAGAAAGGCCGGCATCGATGTCGTGCTGCTCGAAGCACGCGACCGCGTCGGCGGCAGGGTCGAGGCTATTCGCAACGGGCTTGGCGAGCGCATCGACAGCGGCGGCCAGTTTTTCTGCGAAGACATGCCGGAGGTGACGGCGCTGGCCGCGTCCCGTGGCAAGGCCTTCGTCGAAACCTATGTGAATGGCGATTTCATCACCCATCCATCGCTGTCGGTCGAAGAGGCCGAACGGACCTATCATGGCGCGATGGCAATCCGCGAGCGGATGAATGCGATCGAGCCGGACGATCCCTCGATCGCCGGCATGAGCGCTGCCGCCTGGCTCGAACGCCAGCCTGATCCCACTGACGCCAAGACGGCTTTCCGCTCGATGATCGAAGGCCTGTGGTGCCTGGCGATGGACAAGGTGCCGCTGTGGTACCTCATCGACAATGACCGCCGCATCACCAACGAGATGCCCGAGCTGCAATATTCGCTGCTCGAAACCATGCAGTCGCTGGCCGAGGACATGGCGGGAGATCTCGGCGACAGGGTTTGGCTGAACGAACCGGTTACGCGCATCGAGCACGGGCCGCAACGGGTTCGTGCCGTCTCGGCGAGCAACTCCATCGAAGCGCGAAAAGTGCTGGTCGCGCTGCCGCCGGCGACGGCCGCGAAGCTGGATTTCGCGCCCGCTCTGCCGCCGGCTCTCGCAAAGGCGCTCGGTGTCTGGGAAAGCGGTGCGGTGATCAAGATCCTGGTGCGCTATCCCACGCCGTTCTGGCGCGAGCGCGACCTGTGCGGCATGGTGATGTGGCGCGACCTGCCGGGCCTGTTCGCCTGTGACGCCAGCAAGGATGCGCAACATGCCGCGCTGGTCGTCTTCGTCGGCGGACCGCTGGCCTTGCATTGGCGTCCGCTCGCGGACGCGGCGCTGCGTGCGGAGGTCACGGCAAGGCTCGTTGATGCCCTTGGCCCGGAGGCGGCCGATATTATCGATTTCAGCCAGCGCGACTGGATCGATGACCGCTGGAGCGGCGGCGCCTACAGCGACCTTATTGTCGATGTGACGGCACGGGATGCCGAGCGCACGATCCGTGCCGGCGCAGATCCTGTTCATTTCGCATCGTCGGAACTGTCGCCGTCATTCCCGGGCTATGTCGAAGGCGCCATCGTGATGGGGCGGATCGCAGCCAAACAGATCGCGACGGAACTTAAAATTCTTAGTGGAGCATGATCTTATTCCGAAAACCGGTTTCCACTTTTCGGGATCATGCTCAGTCCGCCATCGCCACCAAGGCCTCCGGATCGTAGCCGAGGCGGATCGAAGTGCCGACGGGGATATCGTCGGCGCCGAAGTCGTTGGTCTCGGTGACCGACAGTGGCTTTTCCAATCCGGGTATCTCGACGATGAGATGGGTGATCTCGCCAAAATAGTGGCGTTCGACCACCTTGCCGGCCACTTCGAATTTCGCCGTCGCGTTGTCCCACAGCACGCGCAATCGCTCCGGCCTGATGCCCAGCGTGGCGCCGCCGCCATTGCGCACGAAGGCTTTCGGCTTGTCGGTCCGGACGCGGCCGAAGCCCAGCGTGCCGACGACCAGCGAGGCGGCATTCTCCTCGACGATCTCAGCTTTTACGAAATTCATGCCGCCGAGGAAGTCGGCGACCTGGCGGTTGACCGGCCGCTGGTAGATTTCCTTGGGCGAGGCGACCTGGGCGATCTTGCCGCCGAACATTACGGCGATGCGATCGGACATAGCGAGCGCCTCATACTGGTCATGGGTGACCAGCACGAAGGTGATGCCGACCGCCTGCTGCAGGCGGCGCAGTTCGACCTGCATCTGCTCGCGCAATTTCTTGTCGAGAGCCGACAGCGGCTCGTCGAGCAGCAGCACTTTGGGCCGCATCACCAAGGCGCGGGCGAGCGCCACGCGCTGGCGCTGGCCGCCGGAAAGCTCGGTGGCGAGGCGTTTGCCGAGGCCGGTGAGCGACACCTGCGCCAGCGCTTCCTCGACGCGGCGCTTTTCTTCCGTTCCTCCCAGCCTGAGCCGTTTCAGCCCATAGGCGACATTCTGCTCGACATTGAGATGCGGGAAGATGGCATAGCTCTGGAACACCATGTTGGTCGGCCGGCGGTTGGCCGGGATGCCTTCCATCGACTGGCCGCCCGACAGCGGGAACTCCTGATAGAACTGCACCGATTCCGGCATGATCGACAGCGCGTTGTTGGGGAAGATGCCGTAATAGATCCAGGCCCTGCGCAGATGCTCCGGCAGGTGTGAGGCATCGGGCGTGAGCTTGATGTATTCGCGCACGCTCCAGCGCCGGCCGGCATGCGGATTGTAGGTGGCAAACGAGCGCGACACGCCGTTGATGAACGGCTCGTCGAAATAGGTCGAGCCGTAGAGATCCTGCAGCGCCGGATGCGCCATGGCGACGTGGTAGCCTTCATTGTCGACGTCGCGCACCGACTTCCAGTTGACCGGCGTTTTCTGTGTCCAGATGCCCCAGGACGGCACCATCTCGGCCACGTTGTAGTGTGCCATCTCGGCCTCGATCGGCTTCAACAGTTCGGCCACCGAAGGCTGCGGGCCGCCCTTGCGAAAGCGGACAAAGATGAAGCCCATCCATATCTCAAGGTCGAGCGGCATCAGGCCGAATTCGGTCTTGTCGAGCTCGGGGAAGGAGCGCGGCCGGGCGGCGCCGCGCAGCGTGCCGTCGAGATTGTAGACCCAGCCATGGAACGGGCAGACCAGCGCGTTCTTGCAGGTGCCCTGGCTGTCGGCGACGACGCGGCTGCCGCGATGCCGGCACATGTTGTTGAAGGCGCGCACGACGCCGTCCTTGCCGCGCACGATGAGCGCCCGCTCGCCGACCACGTCCATAGTCAGATAGTCGCCGGCATTCGGCACGTCGCAGACATGGCCGGCGATCTGCCAATGGTTGCGGAAGACGTATTCCTTCTCAAGTTCGAGAAGCGCGTCGGAGTGATAACTCCAGCCCGGCAGACCCCGCCGGTCCCAATCATTGGGGATCGCCACGTCACGGAGATGCGGGTTCATAAAAAAGCTCTTCTTTTATTGAATACTCATTCAATAAAACCATATTTTACATTGAAATGCAATGGCTTGTAGAAATCACAACTTTTCAAGTCGGCACAACAGGACCAGCTGAAAGCCAGAAAATCCCGGAATATCCGGGCGTTAACCGGGGGCGTGAAATAGCTGTCCGGCATGCGGATTTGGCCGTGCCGAGCTTGCAAACACGGCCCGCTCCGAGACGAAAATACCTGGCGTCCGCAAATTCGATCCGCAGTGTGAGCTTGTTCATAGTGCGGCCGACAGGAAGCGGGCTTGGTGCGTTCGCGGCCCGCCTGTCGTCAACATTTGATTGCCCGGATGAAACAGCTTCGCAAACGCATCTTGCCGTCGGCACATGACCGGATCTGTCCGGATATGCCCGAATTTCTTGTTTCAAACCTGTTACGCGGGCAAGCCAAGCGCATCATTCGCCCGTTACCAGGCGCGCTTAGGTTCGTTTCATAAGAAAACGAAGGGGAGCAGCAATGCATACGAAAGTCGAGATCACTAGCAACGAACGACGCGCCAAACTGGCACTGCGTCAGCGCGCCAGCGACCATCCGGTTGCGATGTTCTCCATGCTGGGCGCCTGCGCTCTGGCCGTCATGTTCCTGACACCGGCTTCCGGTCCGGCTTTTGCTTCGCTCAACCCGCCGGCCAATGTTGTCCAGGGCGCGCCGACCACCATCAAGACCGCCCGGCTGCCGGAGCCGGAAATCGATTTTGCCTGCCAGGGTCAGGCCTGGGGCGCCGAGAGCGCGGAGTGCCTGCGCGTCATCGCCGCCCAGTCCGGCGTGCACAAGGCGCGTTCCGTCCGCATGATCGCCAACGCAGCGCCGCTGACCACGACACCCAACGTTTTCTGAACCTCCCGAGCGCTTCCTCCCGCGCTCGTTCTTGGCTCCCGCCGCTTCCCTCGGTCGGGAGCCTCTTTTTTAGGGCCTATCGATATTCGGGTGAGGCCGGCCTGCGCATGGAGGTTCCCTGCGCTTCCGGTGCTCGCGTACTTCAAGTACGCTCCGCTCCGGTTCTCGGGAACCACCATTCTCGACTCCGCCTGACCCGAATCTCGATAGACCCTACGTGGGTGCTTCGGAAAACTTAGCCGGCGGCGGCGACCTGGTCGGCTATTGCCGAGAGTACGCCGCGGACGTCCAGCGTCGAGAACGGCTTTTCCAGGATTTGCGGGCGCTGCGGCGCCGGCAAGGCTTCGATCTCGGCCTTGGCGCCGATCAGGTCGCCGGTTACCAACACGAAGCGTTTGGCCAGCGCCAGGTTGTCGGCGAGCAATTCGCGGTAGATGGCAATGCCGCTGGTGCCGGGCATGCGCAAGTCGGAAAAGACGATGTCTGGCGGCATGTGGCCGGTCAAGGTCGCCGCCGCCGACGTCCAGGCCGGCACGACCCGCGACTTGATACCCATCAGTTCCAGGATGTCGGAGAGGGAGCCGGCGACGTCGGGTTCGTCGTCGATGATCAGCGCATGGCGCAAGCCGCTGGAACGAGCCGGGCTGTCGCCGGCTGCTGCCGCGCCGCCGGTGATTACCGGCAGCTGGACGACGAAGCGCGCGCCACGCGGCAGCACCTCCTCGAACCAGATATTGCCGTTGTGGCGCTCGACGATCGATTTCGAGATCGACAGGCCGATGCCGGTGCCGACGCCGACCGGCTTGGTGGTGAAATAGGATTCGAAGATGCGGCTGCGGATCGCCTCGGGAATGCCCGGTCCGTTGTCCTCGACCGAAAACCCGGGGTTGCCGCGATCGCTGCGGAATGTCCGCACCTTGATCAGGCGGTCGCCGCCGATACCGGCCAGAGCGTGTTGGCTGTTGATCAGGAAATTGGCGGCCACCTGCGTGACGTGGTCGGCATCGGCCATCGCCAGCAGCGGGCCGGGCGCGAAATCGGTGTCGATGATGATGCCGCTCGAGCGTGCGCCATAGGCGGTTACTTCGAGTGCGGCGCGGATCACCTGGTTGAGATCGGTCTCGGCCTGCGCCGCCGGATGCAGGCGCACCATCGACAGGAAGCTTTTGACGATGCGGCCGCAGCGCTCGGCAGCGGCGCGCACTTTCTCGGCGCGAACCTTGGTCTGCGGGTCGGTGGCGAATTCATGCAGCAGCGTCGACTGCGCAACGACCACGGCGAGCGGGTTGTTGAGCTCGTGCGAAACACCGGCCAGCAGTGAACCCATCGCCGCCATCTTCTCGTTCTGGTGCAGTTTTTCGCGCTGGCGGTTGATCTCTTCTTCGGCGCGCAGCTTATCGCGCAGATCGCGGATCGAACCGAAGATGAGCTGACGGTCAGCCACCCGCATCTCGGTCGCCGTCAATTCGATGGGAAACACCTCGCCGGCCGCATTCTGTGTCACGGTCTCAAGCCGTTGGCCAACCATCGGCGCGCCGCGGCCAGACATGTATTCGGCGCCCGAGACATAGCCCTTGCGGTAATATTCCGGCACCACGGTATCGAGCAGGTCCTTGCCGAGGATGTCGCTGCGCTGATAGCCGAACATCTTTTCGGCGGCCGGATTGAATTCGATGATCGAGCCGGTCTCGTCGATGACGATGATGGCGTCGAGCGACGCCTGCAGCATGGTGCGGCGGATGACTTCGCTGGCATGGGCGTCGGACGGCGAGTGCTCGATGGCGTCGCCGATGGCGAGCGCGATGATGTGCATCGTCGCCTCTTCCTCTTCGGTCCATTCGCGCTCGTTTAGGCAGTCGTTGACCGCGAACGTGCCCCACAGATGACCGTGCGCGAACACCGATACCGACAGGAACGACTTGATGTGCTGCTTTTCGAAATCGGCCCTGAGGAACCCGTCGAGATCGCGCGTATGGCCGGCGAAGATCTTGCCTTGCCGCTCGTCCTCTCCAATCCGCTCCAGCAGCGGATCGGTATCGACGATCGACTGCATGATCACCGTCGGCGAAGCCAGTTCGCCGCCGAAGCGAGGATCGATCCAGTAGGCGGCGACCGATTGGGCGAAGCCCTGGCCGGGCAATTCGCGCAGCCTGAACAGGATGCCGCGCTGGCAATTCATGGCGCTGCAGAGCGTTTCGAGGATGGTTTCCATCTCGCGCTGCCAGTCGCCGGCATCGCGCAACCGGCGGACGACGCGCACAGCCGCCATCGCGGCGCTCTGGCGAGCGCCTTGCGGGTCCATACGTGGTGCTGGTTCAGCGGTCATGTCAGCCATCAGTAAAGGGCCGTCGAATTAGGCAGCTATGGAGCATTTCACGAAAAAGGTGAAACGCTCCATGTTTCAATGTAATCCCGAACGGAAATCGCTACGCACTGTTCCTGGAATTGCTAGAGCGTTTCACCGTTTCACGGAAACGGAGAAGCCTCTATCTCTTTGTTTTTACGCAATTCCGGGCGGAAAACCGCGTACACTTTTCCTGTAATTGCTCTAGTGCCCGTCACCGGTCGGCAGCGAGAAGATATAGCCTTCGCCGCGCACTGTGCGCAAAAATTTCGGATTGGCCGGATCGGTTTCGATCTTCTTGCGCAGCCGCATGATGCGAATGTCGACGGCGCGCGACGATTCAGGATCCTCGACAAAACCAATCGCCTCGGAGATCGCCGATCGCGTCAACAGCCGGTTGGCGCGGGTCAGGAAAACCTCCAGCACATCGAACTCGCTCTTGGCCATGTCGATGACGGCGCCGTTGGCGCCGGTGACAAGCCTGCCGTCGAGGTCGGCCTGGAACGGGCCGAAGGTCAGGCGGCGGCCGCCATCGGCTTGTGTCTTCGCCGCCTGGGGCGGGCTCGGCTGCGGAACGCGGCGCAGCACGCTGCGCACACGAGCCAGCACCTCACGCAACTCGTAGGGCTTGACGATGTAGTCGTCGGCGCCAAGCTCCAGCCCGACAATGCGGTCGAGTGCGGTGCCGGCAGCCGTGGCATAGATGATGCCGACCGGTATTTTCGAGCGCAGCCAGCGGCCGAGCGACAGTCCGTCCTCGCCCGGCATGGCGATGTCGAGAATGGCCAAATGAAACGATTCCGTCTCCAGCAAGGCGCGCGCCTCGGCCGCGCTTCCGGCCTGGGTCACATCGTAGCCGTTGGCGCCGAGATACTCGGCGACCGCGTCCCGGAGATCGGGCTCGTCCTCGACGATGACAATCCGTGCCCGCACTATGGCCTCGCTCCCGCTTTCAGCGGAAAGTAGATTGGGTATAAACATGATGTCCAGCACTCATATCCGGTTGCGGGGGAACGGGAAGAAAAACATGGCTGCACGATCCGTCATCGCGCTGGTTTCCGTCGCCGATGTGGTGGCCGGCGATCTTGCCGATCATCTCGACCGGCGCGGCCATGACGTGCGCGAGGCGCGGCAGCCCTGGGAAGCTGAATCCCTGCTTTCGGCCGGAGGCATCGATATCGTCATCGTCGGCGACAGCCTCAGCCAGGCGGAGGGGCGGGACCTGCTCAGGCGTTATGGCGGCGGCCAGAGCGCGGACGGGAAGGCGGGGCCGGATTTCATCCTGATCTGCCGGCCGGCCGATCTGGTCGACAAGGTGCTGGCGCTCGAGCTTGGCGCCGCAGATGTCGTCGAAAGTCCGCTCAATGTCAGGGAGCTTGCCGCGCGCATCGGCGGCCTGCTGACGCGGCGCGGCAGGTCCGCCCAGGAACTGATCGTGCTGGAAAATGCCACCGTCGATTTGCGGTCGGCCATCGTCATGCACCGTTCGGGTACGGAAGAACAGCTGTCGCCGGGCCAGGTGGCGCTGCTCAGGCTGTTTCTGGCCAGCCCGCGCAAGGTGCTGACGCGCGACGACATCATTGCGGCGGCGCCCGCCGAAAATGCCGATGCCTTCGACCGCTCGATCGATTCGCGCATCGTGCGGCTGCGCCGCAAGCTCGACACCGAAACCATCACAACTATACGCGGCGCAGGCTACCGGTTCGACCCGCCGACGCAGCGCGCCGACTGAGGGTCGGGAGGCTGGATTGTTCCTCGGCTCGCCCAAAAAAGCTGCGCAATCTCGGGCGCCATGCATAGGCGTCAGCGCACCACCAGAAGCGATGGTCCCGACGGCAATTCGCTGGCGACTACGATTTCGCTGGCGGCATGCGCGCGGTCCTTCAGGAGAACCGTGGCGAGACCGGCAAAGCCGAGCAGGCCTTGTGCATAGAGCAGTACCGAAAGCACGGAGGCTGCAGATTTCGTCTTCATCGGTTGTCCCCAAAAATCAGAACCGCGGGTGCTTCAGGATAAACCCGAAGTGCCCGCGTCGCCCACGGAGCCCCCCGTTGCGACGCGGGCCTTCGGTCCTCTCGGCAGCAAGTTGCCGGAGGGGCCGCGCATCCACTTCAACCCGAGGCCGACCCGCCAGAGGGCCCTGAGACGGCTGATGCGCAGACTGGAGACAATCCAGACCAAGGCTATGAACAGCGCGGCATGCAGCGTCGAAATCTCACCCGAATTCATCACCGCCAGTTTCGTCATCGGGGTGCCGGCTACTGTGCCGATGCCGCCGACGACAAATGCGGCGATGCTTATCCTGAAGAGCCAGGACAGGGTGGTCGATTTGATGCTCATTTTCGTTGGCGCCGGCTGTTCTCGTTGGGATGACTGTGCCGCGAGCCTGTAACCAGATCATGCCGCCCAGGCCGCGCTTTGTTGCAAGTCGGTTTCGAGCGAAGCCAATCTTCTTTCATATAAGGACATCAGCACTTTCGTTTGGGGGCGCGGTGCGTGATCGGGAGTGCGCAGCGAAGGCGGAGCACGCTTCCCTTGTCCACCTTGCTTGTTAACCAGAGGAAACAGATTCGAAACACAAACGAGCCTCAGCGAAGTCAGTCTGAAACATGGCGCGGGGATAAGGCGGCCACCGAATTGACGCCGGCAGGACCGGCAAAGAGGAGCCATCATGTACAAAGCCATTTCCGCCAAACTCATCAACGTCACCGCCGCAGCCGGCGGCGCCGCGCTTCTGCTTGGCACCGCCAACAGCACCGCCCATGCCGCGGCAAACCAGATCGTGGCGCGTGTTTCGCTGTCGCAGCAGACCATGGAAGTGCTGGTCGATGGCCGGCCGACTTTCGCCTGGAAGGTCTCGACCGGCGACAGTGCGCATGTCACGCCGACCGGCTCGTTCAAGCCGACCCGCATGCACGAGATGTGGCATTCGAAGAAATACGACAACGCGCCGATGCCGCATTCGGTCTTCTTCAGCGGCGGCTACGCCGTGCATGCGACCAACGCCATCAAGCGGCTGGGACGGCCGGCGTCGCATGGCTGCGTGCGGCTGCATCCCGACAATGCCGCCGACTTCTACCAGTTGGTCGAAACCTTCGGCCCGACCAACACCAGCATCGTCATCGTCAAGTAGCAGACTGCGTTTGGAGCGATGGTGCAGCGCAGCCGGCCAGGTCATGCCGCACCGCAAGTTCCCGCCTGAAGCTCCATCAGAGCTTCGCGGTAAATCAATCCAGTCAAAAAAGAGGCCGGAAATTTCCGGCCTCTTTTCGTTTGTTCGCTAACGCCGTTCGCAGCTCAGTCCGCGTGCACCGGCATCAGCTTCGGGTCTGGCTTTTCGGCGTGGTGCGGCAGGTCCTTGCTGGCGATGAAGGTGTAGAACATCGGCACCACGAACAGGGTGAACATGGTTCCGACCAGGATGCCGGTGAAGATCACGAGGCCCATCGAATAGCGCGCCGCCGCACCAGCACCACTGGACACGATCAGCGGCACGACGCCGAGCGCCATCGCCGCTGTCGTCATCAGGATCGGCCGCAAGCGCACCTTGGCCGAGGCGACGATCGCATCGCGCCGCCTCATGCCATGCAGCTCGCGCTGCTGGTTGGCGAACTCGACCAGAAGAATGCCATGCTTGGTGATCAGACCTATCAGTGTGATCAGGCCGACCTGCGTGTAGATATTGAGCGTTCCAAGCCCCAGATTGAGCGGCACGATGGCGCCAAAGATCGACAGTGGCACCGCCATCATGATGATCAGCGGGTCGCGGAAGCTTTCGAACTGCGCCGCCAGCACCAGATAGATGACGATTACGGCGGCTGCGAACGCGATAAGGATCGTGTTGCCCTGCTCCTTCTCCTGCCGGGACTGGCCGGAATAATCGATGAAGAAGGTATCGGGCAGGCTCTCCTTGGCAAGGTTCTCCAGGGTCTGCAGCCCGTCGCCCGTGGTGACGCCGGGAAGCGGCAGCGCTGATATCGTCGCCGAGTTCAGCTGGTTGAACTGCTCGATCGCGGCCGGCGCGGCGTTGGTCGAAATCTTCACTACCGCTGAAAGCGGCACCATTTCGCCGGTCACGCTACGCACGAAATATTCGCCGAGCTTCTCGGGATTGTCGCGGAATTCCTTCGGCACCTGCGGGATGATGTCGTAGCTGTTGGAGTCGCGGTCGAACTGAGCCACTTCGGCGCCGCCGACCAGCAGCGTCAGCGTCTGGCCGATGTCGGCGATCGGCAGGTTGAGAGCCGCCGCGCGGTCGCGGTCGATGGTCACCGTCACCTGCGGAGCGTCAAAGGACATCGAGTTTTGCACGACGATGAAGCGGCCGGAGGCCTGCGCCTTGTTCTTAATCTGCTCGGCCGCCTCGTAGACCTCGGCGGAGCCACCGGTCGAGCGCACCACCATGGAGATCGGCAGGCCGCCGCCGGAGCCCGGCAGCGTCGGCGGCGCGAAGACGAAGGCCTCGACGCCGGCCACCTTGCCGAGGCGTCCCTGGATATCGGCTTGAAGCTCCTTTGAGTTGCGCTGGCGCTCGGCCCAATCCTTGAAGGCGAAGCCGACAAAGGCGCCGTTGGTGGCGCCGCCAAAGGCAACGGCAGAGAATTGCGCCCTGGTTTCGGGAATGTCCTTCACCAGGCCGAGGATCTGGTTGACGTAGGTCTCGGTGTAGTCCGAGGTCGCGTAGCGCGGTGCCGTCACGATCGACAACAGGAAGCCCTGGTCCTCTTCCGGCGCCAGTTCGCTCGAGGTCTTGGTGAACATGAAGCCGGTGAGCGCAACCAGCGCCACGACCATCAGCAGCGTCACCGGTCGATTTCTCAAGGAGGCGGTGACCGCCCGCTCATAGACATGCTCGACACGGCTGAAGGTTCCGTCGACGACGCGCTGGAAGCGACTGTGCGATCCCGCCTTGAGCAGACGCGCCGCCATCATCGGCGTGATGGTGACGGCTATGAGGCCGGACAGCACCACCGAACCGGCGAGCGTCACCGCGAACTCGCGGAACAGCGCGCCGGTCAGGCCGCCGGTGAAGGCCAGCGGCGCGAACACGGCGGCGAGCGTGATGGTCATGGCCACGATGGCGGAGAAAATCTCGCGCATGCCGTTGAAGGCCGCCTGCATCGGCGACATGTGGTCCTCCTCCATGTGGCGATGAATGTTCTCCACCACCACGATAGCGTCGTCGACGACAAGGCCGATGGCCAGCACCATGGCCAGCAGCGACAGAAGGTTGATCGAATAGCCGACCGCAAACAAAAGAAAGCAGACGCCGACCAGCGACAGCGGGATGGTCACGATCGGCATCATCACCGAGCGGAATGAGCCGAGGAACAACAGGATGACCACGACGACGATGGCGACGGCTTCGGCGATGGTCTTGAACACTTCATCGATCGAGGCGCTGATCTGTTCGGTGGAATCGTAGACGATTTCGATGGTCATGCCTTTCGGCAGCGTCTCTTGAATCAAAGGCACGATCTTGTGGATCGCCTCCGCCGTTGTCAGCGGGTTGGCGGCCGGCGTCGGGAAGATGGCGAGGAAGGTGCCGGGCTTGCCATTGAAGCTCACCCTCGTGTCGGTGCTCTCGGCGGCAAGCTCGACTCGCGCCACGTCGCGCAAGCGCACCACCTGGCCGTCCGTCGAGCGCAGCGGAAGCTCGGCAAAGGCCTCAGGCGTCTGCAGCGTCGAGCGAACCGTGATCGAGGAGACGACATATTCGTTCTCGGTGTTGCCGGGCGCCGACAGGAAGTTGGAGTTGTTGATCGCCGCCAGCACTTCGGCGGCGGTGACGCCACGCGCAGCAAGCTTGACCGGGTCGATCCAGACCCGCATCGAATATTCCTCGGCGCCGAAGATCTGCACGTCGGCGACACCTTCGACCGTCGACATGCGGGGCCGCACGACGCGCTCGATATATTCGGTGAGCTGCTCCTTGCTCATGTTCGGATTCTGCATCGAGATGTACATCATCGCGAACTCTTGGCCGGTGCCCTTGACGATGACCGGGTCCTTGGATGCATCCGGCAAGGTGCCGCGTACGCCCTGCACCTTCGACAGGACCTCGGTGAGCGCGACATCCGGATTGGAGCCGAGCTTCATCTGGACGACCACAGTGCTCGAAGACGGCCGGCTGGACGAGGTGACGTAGTCGATGTTCTCGGTCGAGGCGACGGCCCGCGCGATCGGGGCGGAGATAAAGCCCTGGATCAGGTCGGCGCTGGCGCCGGGATAGGCGGTGGTGATGGTGATCGCCGTCTCGTCAACCTTGGGATACTGCCGGATCGACAGGTTGAAGATGCCCTGGAAACCCAGGAGCAGGATCATGCAGGCGAGGACGGTGGAGAGGACCGGCCGGCGAATGAAGATGTCGGAAAAGTTCATTGCTGAGCCTGCTGGTTAGCCGACTTGCTGGGGTCAATGGTGTTGTCGACAGCGACGGACATGCCGTTGAAGAGACGGTTCTGACCGGCGGTGACGACCTCGTCACCGGTCTTGATGCCCTCGATGATCTCGACCATGCCGTCGTTGCGGCGGCCGGGCTTCACGAACACCTGCGACAGCACGAGCGCCGGCTTTTCCGGTTCTGCCGCGGGCTTCGCGGGGTCGACAGCCGGCTTGTCCGCGGGCTTCGCCGCGGCGTCTTCGGCAGCCGGTTTCGCGTCTGCCGGCTTTGCATCTGCCGCCGGCTTTGCTGCGTCGGCCCCCGCGGCAGGCTTTTCCTCGGGTTTCGCGGCTGGGGCGCCTTCCGCCGGCTTCGCCGGAACGACGACGAAGACGAAGTCGCCATAGAGGCTCGACGTCAATGCCGTCTGCGGCAAGGACAGAATGTTTTTCTCCTGCGGCAGCTCGACGCGAACCTGGACGAACTGGCCGGGCGTCAGCTTGCCGTCAGGGTTGGCGACCTCGCCGCGGACGGACACCAGGCGGCTTGAAGCGTCGATCTTGGGATCGATGCCGCGAATGGAGCCGGCAAACGGCATGTCGGCGCCGCCGCCGGTGCCGCCGAGGCCGAGCCGCACCGCCTGGCCTATCTTGAGCAGCGGCAGCTGCTGTTCGGGTACCGAGAAATCGACCCGCATGGTGTCCAGATCCTGCAAGGTCACCACTGCGTTGCCGGGCGAGAGATATTGGCCGAGGTCGATCTTGGGGATGCCCACGGTGCCGGCGAACGGCGCCGTCAGCTGCTTCTGATCGAGCACGGCCTGCAGCTTGTTGACCTGCGCGGCGGAGGCCGATGCAGCGGCTTGAGCGGTGTCGAGCGTGGCATCCGTTCCGACGCCGCGCCGCTGCAGCTCCAGCGCGCGTTCGAGCGCCGTCTTGTCGGACACGGACTGCGCCTTGGCCGCGACCAGATCCGCGCGTTCGACGGCATCGTCGAGCTGCAGCAGGACCGAATCGACCGGCACCTTCTGGTTGGCATGGAAAAGGATGTCCTTGACGATGCCGCTGGTCTCGACGGTAAGGTCGACACCGCGCACGGCGCGTACCGTGCCGATCGCCTCGACGCCCGGCGTCCAGTCGGAAGGCTTGACGACAACCGTCGATACGGTCGTCGCCGGCGGCTTCATGGTGGCGAAATACTGTTTGATAGCGTTGTCGCGGAACAGGTTGAAGCCGACAACGCCGACGCACACCAGAGCGAGCAGAAGCAGAATTGCGGTGATAGAGATGAAGCGCTTCACGAACTGTCCCCTCGGCCGGTGTCCGGCAAAATAGCCGAATAGCGGGACACTTATCGACGCCAGGTCCCGATTACAAATGACGGCGAACTTACTGTACCGTCTGGACGGTCTTGTCAATTCCGCCTAGGCTGGTGCGGGGGAAGGGATCGATGAAGACCCAAAGGGCAAATTCGCGCGACAAGATACTCGCCGCCGCCGCCGATGTCGCACGCGAGACCGGTCCCGGCAGCCTGTCGCTTGACGCCGTCGCCAGCCGCGCCGGCGTGTCGAAAGGCGGCCTGTTATATAACTTTCCGACCAAGGCCAAACTGATGCAGGGCCTGGTGGAGAATTACCTGCGCGCGTTCGAGCTGGCGCTGGAATCGGGCCGTGTCGCCGGCGCCAGCGGCGAGAGCCTGCTCGCCACCTATATCCGGCTCTCGGCGGATGATTGTGAGGAGCCGAAGCCGACGGCTTCGTGGATATTCTCGGCGATCGCCGAGGATCCGGATTTCCTGACGCCGATAAAAGCCTTCAAGTCACAGCTGCTGCAGCGGCTGAAGAGCGAGACGCCGGACCTCAAGACGCTGCTGGTCTGCTTTCTGGCCATCGAAGGGCTGCGCAGCATGAACCTCTTCGATTCCGACGTGCTGTCCGCCGACGAACGCCACTTGCTGGTATCGGCCCTACTGGAGATTGCGGGATAGCTTAGGGCGTCGCGGTCGAAGAAGCGATACGGGCCGGGCGGAAAGGACGGTTAGTGAGCGGCATGGCATAGGCACGCATCACGACATCGGCGATTTCAAGCTACAGCCCCCTGATTCGTTGGATCGATGCTTCAGGAATGACTGCGCGAATGCGCGGCCGACTATGTTGCGCCGCACCATAACACTGCCGTGCCAGCCTTGACGTGTCAGCCTTGAGACGGCGCTCGGCGAGGCCGGCAAAGCGCGTTTTAGGGCTGTGATGGCGCCGGCATATGGTTATGGCATTGTCATGTTGCGGCGCACAAACTATGTGCCTTTGTAGTCCTCCTAACAGTCGCGAGATCTCCATGGGTTCCCTTTCTTCGAAGAATGCGCTCGTCACCGGATCGACCAGCGGCATTGGCCTGGCCATTGCCCGCGCCCTTGCCGCGAGGGCTCCAACGTCACGATCAACGGCCTTGGCGAAGCCGCGGCGATCGAACAGGAGCGCGCCGGCATCGAGAAGGATTTCGGCGTCCAGTGCCGCTACTCCGGCGCCAACATGATGGACGGCGCAGCGGTGACCGCCATGGTGCGCGAAGCCGAGCAGGCCTTAGGCAGCCTCGACATTCTGGTCAACAATGCCGGGATACAGCATGTCGCGCCAATCGAGGAGTTTCCCGACGACAAGTGGGAAGCCATCATCCGCATCAATCTGCTTGCCGCCTTTTACGCGATCAAGGCCGTGGTGCCCGGCATGAAGGCGCGCAAATGGGGCCGCATCATCAACACCGCGTCGGCGCATGCACTGGTCGCCTCGCCGTTCAAGTCGGCTTACGTCTCGGCCAAGCACGGCATAGCGGGTCTGACCAAGACGGTAGCGCTGGAAGTCGCGCAGGACGGCATCACCGTCAACGCCATCGCGCCCGGCTATGTCTGGACGTCACTGGTCGAAAGGCAGATCCCCGACACGATGAAGGCGCGCGGCATGACCGAGGAACAGGTCAAGCGCGACGTGCTCCTGGCGGCACAGCCGACGAAGCAATTCGTCACCGTGGAGGAGCTCGCCGCGCTGACGCTGTTTCTGTGCTCGGACTCGGCCAGGCAGATTACCGGCACGACTTTGCCTATGGATGGCGGCTGGACGGCGCAGTAGGCGCGGTCCCCCGGCGCCGCTCTTTCCTTGACAAAGACGAAGGATCAATCCAGCATTGTGGCAAGGGGTTCCTTCGCGACGACCCCGTGAGGCGTCAGCCCAATGATCGCGTCCAAACTCTCACTCTGGAGGTGGACGCCATGCCGTCAACAACCGCAATCACCGTAGCGCAGCTTTCCCGCCTTGTCGGTCTGTCCGACGCGCCTGTTCTTGTCGATGTCCGCATCGACGAAGACTACGACGCCGATCCG
The DNA here is from genome assembly GCF_030323145.1 of Mesorhizobium sp. C432A. NCBI lineage: Bacteria > Pseudomonadati > Pseudomonadota > Alphaproteobacteria > Hyphomicrobiales > Phyllobacteriaceae > Mesorhizobium > Mesorhizobium sp. C432A. The sequence continues at coordinate 1,845,995 of NZ_CP100470.1, forward strand.
CGGCTGCTTCCGGCCTCGTGCCGGCGCGACTTCAAGTCTGTTTCGAGCTGGGCGGCCGAGTTCACGGGGGCTCATGCTGTCGTCATCTGCCAGAAGGGGCTGAAGCTCTCGCAAGGCGTTGCCGCATGGCTGCGCCATGAGGGCATTGCTGCCGAATCCCTTGAAGGCGGCTTCGAGGCGTGGCAGGCGGCCAAGGGACTTCTGGTCAAGGCCGACAAGATACCGCCCCGCGACGACAAGGGCCGCACGGTCTGGGTGACGCGTGCCCGCCCCAAGGTCGACCGCATCGCCTGTCCCTGGCTGATCCGCCGCTTCGTCGATCCCTCGGCGGTGTTCCTGTTTGTCGAGCCGTCTGAAGTGCTGGCGGCCGCCGATCGGTTTGGGGCGGTTGCCTTCGACATCGACGACGTGTTCTGGAGCCATCGCGGCGAGCGCTGCACCTTCGACACGATGATCGAAGAGTTCGGGTTGCGGTCCGAAGCGCTCGATCGCCTTGCGCTGATCGTGCGTGCAGCCGATACGGCGCGCCTCGATCTCGTACCGCAGGCGGCCGGGTTCCTCGCTGCATCGCTCGGGCTGTCGCGCATGTTCCGCGACGATCTCGAACAGCTTGATGCCGGCATGCTGCTCTACGATGCGTTCTTCAGATGGTGCCGCGATGCCACTGACGAAACCCACAATTGGCCCAGCGCGGGCAAAGCGCCATGAGCGCCCTCGCCGCGGACGACGATGCACAGGCTACCGAGGCTCCGGTCGTCCCGACCTTCCGCCAAGCCGCGAAACTGTGGGCAAGGATCGGCCTGCTCTCCTTCGGCGGGCCGGCCGGACAGATCGCGCTGATGCACAAGGAATTGGTCGAGGATCGCCGCTGGATCGGCGAGCAGCGGTTCCTGCATGCGCTCAACTACTGCATGCTTCTGCCAGGCCCCGAGGCACAGCAGCTCGCCATCTATATCGGCTGGCTGCTGCACCGGACCGCCGGCGGCCTCGTCGCCGGCATCCTGTTCGTGCTGCCCGGTGCGTTTGTCATGCTGGGCCTCAGCATCTTCTACGTGCTTTACAATGATGCGCCTGTCATCGAGGCGCTGTTTTTCGGCATCAAGGCGGCGGTGCTGGCCGTCGTCGTCGAGGCGGTCCTCCGCATCGGCAAACGGGCGCTCAAGAACCGGGTGATGGTGGCGATCGCGGTGGCCGCGTTCCTTGCCATTTATGTCATCAGGCTGCCGTTTCCGCTGATCATCCTGGTTGCAGGGCTGACCGGCTGGATCGGCAACCGCTTGGCACCGGCGCGTTTTTCCGGAGCCGCACGCGGCAAGGACAATTTGCCCGATGTCAGGGGCGCCGTCGACGTCATGTTCGAACGCGGCGACCTCGCTCACACCAAGCCGACGAAATGGCACGCGCCGCGCACCATCGCGATCTGGCTGCCGATCTGGCTCGGGCCGGTCGTACTGATCCTGGCGCTGACCGGCCCTGCCAGTGTTTGGGCACAGCTTGGCGGCTTCTTCAGCCTGATGGCGGTGGTCACATTCGGCGGCGCCTACGCTGCGCTCTCCTATGTCGCGCAGGCAGCGGTGACCTCGTTCGGCTGGCTGGCGCCGGGTGAAATGGTCGATGGGCTTGGTCTGGCCGAGACGACGCCGGGACCATTGATCCTGGTGCTGCAGTTCGTCGGCTTCGTCGCCGCCTATCGTCACGCCGGTGCGATGGGACCGCTTGTGGCCGGATCGCTCGGCGCATTGCTGACGCTCTGGGTGACGTTCGTGCCGTGCTTCTTCTGGATCTTTCTGGGTGCCCCCTACATCGAGGCGCTGCGCGGCAACAAGGCGCTGTCGGCGGCGCTGAGTGCGATCACGGCGGCTGTGGTCGGCGTGGTGATGAACCTTGCGCTGTGGTTCGCACTGCATGTCGTCTTCGGCGCGTTGCACCGTTTTGGTCTTGGGATGGAGCTACCGGTGCTGTCGTCGCTGGATTGGCGCGCCGCGCTGCTGGCGGCGGCCGCCATGGTCGCCATGCTGAAACTGAGGATCGGCATGCTGCCGACATTGGCCGGCTCGGCGCTGGCCGGACTGGCGCTGCTGGCCTTGCCTGCGTAGCGTCCGAAGGCGCGACCAGCCATTATCACAGCCGGATTTTTGAGGTATGCCGGGCCGGCGCACAACGGTCGCGGGCGCTGGTAGGATCAGCGCCGGCCCCGGAGATACGCTTTACGTCGAACCCGATACCGCCAAGCTGAACCTGCTCGACGCGGAGAGCGGCGCGCTGGCGAACTGATTTGACGAGGTTGGCCGAGCTGTTCAAAGTCGATCCTGGATCGCACAACGGGATATGACATGGTGGATTCCGATCGGATCGACAAGCTGATCGCAGGGGTGCCCCCCGCCTTGGCGCTTCGTGCCGGGCTGGACCTTGGCATCTTCACCCGGCTCGGCGGCGATGCTGCGACTGCCGACAGCCTTGGGGCAGCGCTCAAAGTCGAGCCCGCTCGTCTGTCGCGGCTCCTCTACGCGCTCGCCAGCATCGGTCTCCTCGACGTCGAGGATGGTCAGTTTCGCAACGGAGCCGAAGCGTCGAAGTTTCTCGACGCGTCCAAGTCGACCTATCGCGGCGGCGATCATGTGCTGCTGCGCGAACTCTGGGGAGCCGACCTTTTGACCGCAGAGTCGCTGCGGCAGAACCGGCCGGCCGCGCTGCACGACTTTTCTGAAGCGGGGCCAGAATCCGCAGCGGCCTTCAGCCGCATGCTCGCACCGGGAGGGGTGATTTTCGGCCGGAATCTGGCCCGTGAGCTGGACCTCTCGGCGGTCCGTTCGGTGATCGACATCGGCGGCGGCGCCGGGACCATTCTGGTCGGACTTCGCGAGCGATGGCCGCATATTGCGGCGACTTTGATGGAACTCCCGACGGTCGCAGCGGTCGCACCAGCGATCCTGTCGGAATACGGTGCCGGCGATGTGGTTGTCGAAGAAGGCGACATAACGGTCGCGCCATCGACCGGCCGGCATGACTTGGCAATCCTGAAGGCCGTCGTCCAGGTCCTGCCGCCGGACCAGGCGCGCAGTTCGATCCTGAACGCGGCGCGTTGCCTCACCCAAGGAGGCGAGATCGCAATTGCGGGGTGGGGTGTCGTCGATGACGACCGTCTCGGCCCGCCTGAGGGTGTCTTTCTCAATCTCACCTTCCTGAACCTTTACCGCGCAGGCGAATCGTACACGGAAGGTCAGTATCGCGGGTGGATGGCCGGGGCTGGGTTCCGGGATATCTCCAGGTCGCAGCTGACCGACGGCACCACGTTGTTTCGTGGGCGCCTCACGGACTGATCGTGGCTGGAGTGGTTGGTTTCGGGCGTGTGTGGCCCTCAGAGCCAGCCCCGGACGGATTGCACAAAGTTCCTGAGGCGGCGTGAGCCGATCTTTCCCCTTACCGGCAGCGCGGTGTCCCCTGTCTTCTCGATAGCTTCTTCGCAGAGGGGGCATTTAAATGTCACTTGGTCGACAACAAAGTTCGGGATAGCGGCATATTTCGCATTCGTCGATTGGGGCGGAACCTCCGACAGGATGTTGCGCGGTCGCTGCAACTTGCGCCTAGCTAGCCCGTTCGACTACGTCGAATCGGAATGGAGTTTTTAGACATTCGTTTATCTATTCGTGGTTTCTAATACATATGGCATCCAACGCGTTCACCCGGATTTGGTTTGCTTTGAGCCGCCTAAGGCGCGCCACGAACGGTAACGTTGCCGTCATCGTTGCCTTCACCTTGCCGGTCGTGGTTGGCGGCGCCGGCCTCGGTGTGGAGACATCCTTCTGGTATTACAGCAGCCTCAAGCTGCAGGCCGTTGCCGATGCCGCGGCCTATGCCGGCGCGCTCGAGAAAGTCGCGGGTTCCGATAACCCGACCATCATCGCCGCCGCCACGCAGTCCGCGACCTCGAACAATTTTGCCACGCCGGGCACGATCCAGGTCAACACGCCGCCATTGTCCGGCCCGAACACCGCGAAGAAGGCAGTGGAGGTCATCGTCAAGCAGAACCTCGACCGCTACTTCACGGCGATTTTCAACCAGGCGCCCGTTGCCGAACAGGCAAGGGCGGTGGCGCTGATCAATGACGCCTCCAAAGCTTGCGTGCTGGCGCTCAGTCCGTCGGCCTCCCAGGCTGCGCTCTTTTCCGGCAACACCACCGTCAACCTCACCGGCTGTTCGGTCATGTCGGACTCGATTGCCTCGGACGCCATAAAGACGCAGGGCTCGGCGGTGCTCAAGGCCGACTGCCTGATCACGGTCGGCGGCATGGTGCTGAACAATCCAGCGACCACAGTCTGCAAGTCCAACATCACCCGAGCCTTGCCGGCAGCCGATCCTTTCTCCGGCTTGGCGACGCCGACAGCCGGCAACCCTTGCAAGAATGTCAACGGCAACAAGACGTCGCAAACACTCCAGCCTGGCACCTACTGTAGCGGCATGAGCCTCAGCGGCAACGTCACCCTGCAGCCCGGCGTCTACGTCGTGCAGGGCGGTATGAAGGTCAACGCCAACGCGGTCGTCGCCGGCAGCGGGGTAACCATCTTCATGGCAGGCAGCAACACCGTCAGCATGAACGGCAACGCCAAGGTGACGCTGAGCGCGCCTACCTCCGGAGCCTATTCCGGCGTGCTGTTCTACGGCGACAGGACCGGGACTGCGGCACAGAGCACCTTCAACGGCACAGCGGACTCGCTTTTGACCGGCGCCATCTATTTTCCCAGGCAGCAGGTCAACTACCTTGGCAACTTCTCGGGGAACGGTGGCTGCACTCAGGTCGTCGCCGACACCATCCAGTGGTCAGGCAGTACGACGATCAAGCAGAACTGCAAAGGCCTCGGGATGGACGACATTCCGGCGGCACTGTCCGTTCAGCTTGTCGAGTAGCGGGATGGGTGGGCGGACCTTGCGCATTGTCCGGGACAAATCCGGGATAGCCGCCGTGGAGTTTGCCATGTTGCTGCCCGTCCTGTGCTTGGTCTGCCTCGGCATCGCCGATGGCTGGTCCTACGTGACGAGTTACCTGCAGATGCGCGCGGGCGTCAAAACCGCGGCCAATCTCGTGATGGCCGGCGCGTCCAATGACACCGGGACGCAGGCGGTCGCGCTTTCGAGCTGGAACGACAAGCCCGAGGACGCCGCGGTCGTGCTGGTCCGCTCCTATTTGTGCGGCGCCACGGTCGTGGATGAGACCACCATCTGCGGCGGAAAGAAAATCTTCGTCCAGATAACGGCGACGGGCACCTGGGTGCCCCCGTTTAACTTCGGTGTCTTCCCGGACCCGCGCGCGATCAGTCATCAGCAGGTGATCCGTGTCCGCTGAAAGGATCGGATCCAGGTGGCGCCGTGACTGCTCCGGCGCAGCCGGGCTGGAATTCGCTTTGATCGCGCCTTTCCTGGTGATGCTTTTGTTCGGAATCTTCGCCTTCGGCTGGGCCATGAATGCCGTGTCGACCGTCCGCTATACACTGGAAACCTCTTCCCGGGCGCTGCAGCTGAACAACACGCTTTCGCAGAGCGACATCCAGGCCATCGCCACGCAGAAATTGGTGAACCTGGGTCTGAAGAACGTCATTGTGACGATCGCGACCGACCCTGCCAGCGGCGGTTTCAAGATGGCGCATCTGACCGCCAGCTATGCCTTCGTCATCGCTTTCCCGTATTTCGACCAGTATCCGATAAATTACGCCACGACCGTCACGGTGCCCCTGGTTGCCAGCTAGGATACGGCCGGCTTCGTTGAGTTGGCGGCGCCGAACTCAGACCGTAACGGATCGACTGGGAACCATCGCTCGATCTGGAATTGTACTTGCAAGAGGTCGATTCTCTTCGCGGCTGTAGATGCTTAAAGCTCGCTCCTGAGACCTCAGGGATGGACTTTTTCTATGGAACTAAAGTCAGGCTGCTTGCTTGGTCGCGTCCGTGAAAATCACCGAAAACCAGTCCATCAGTGCTGCAACATGCCGACAGGCTATCTCAGTCACCAAGCCTTTGATCTTGCTGGTGATCCCGACAGGAATCGAACCTGTGACCTACAGATTAGGAATCTGCCGCTCTATCCTACTGAGCTACGGGACCACGCGGCCCGACACATAGCCGCTTCCGATCGTTTCGCCAAGAGGCTCGCCGAAGGCAATGAAGAGGCCGGCCGAAGGCTAATCGGCCGGCCTTTCGTCGGGGCAGGTCAGGCTGCCAGCGCCGTTTCGGCCAGTTTCACCCAGTAGCTCATGCCGTGCGGTATGACTTCGTCGTTGAAGTCGTAGGCCGGATGATGGAGGCCGGCGGTCTCGCCATTGCCGATGAAGATGAAGGCGCCAGGGCGGGCTTCCAGCATGTAGGAGAAGTCTTCGCCGCCCATCACCGGCTGGATGGCGCGGTGGACCTGGGTGTCGCCGGCGACATTTGCCGCGACATCGCCGGCAAAGACCGTTTCTTCCGGATGATTGAAGGTCACGGGATAGTTGGCGTCATAGTCGACAGTGATCGTCGCGCCGAAGGCGGTGGCTATTCCTTCGCAGATGGTGCGGATGCGCTCTTCCGATTTCTTGGCGATCTCTTTCTTCAGTGTGCGCACCGTGCCGGCAATCTCGGCGGTCTCGGGAATGACGTTATAGGCGTCGCCGGCGTGGAACTTCGTCACCGAAACCACCACGGCCTCGACCGGATCGGTGCTGCGCGAAGCGACCGTCTGCAGGGCGCCGACCAGCTGGCTGGTGATGACGATCGGGTCGATCGTGCCGTGCGGCATCGCCGCATGGCCGCCGCGGCCCTTGACCGTGATGGTGAACTCGGCGGTCGCCGCCATGATGGGACCCGGCCGGATGGCGAACTGGCCCACCGGCAGGCCCGGCATGTTGTGCATGCCAAAGACGCGCGAAATGTCGAAACGCTCCATCATGCCGTCCTTGACCATCTCGTTGCCGCCGCCGCCGCCCTCTTCGGCCGGCTGGAAGATAACCGCGACCGAACCGGCGAAATTGCGCGTTTCGGTCAGATATTTGGCGGCGCCCAAAAGCATCGCCGTATGGCCGTCATGGCCGCAGGCATGCATTTTGCCAGGAATGGTCGAGGCATAGGGCTTGCCGGTGATCTCGTTGATCGGCAGCGCGTCCATGTCGGCGCGCAAGCCGATGGTCGCGCCTTGCCCCTTGCGGCCATGGATGATGCCGACGACGCCGGTCTTGCCGAGGCCCGTCACCACGTCGTCGCAGCCGAATTCCTTCAGCTTCTCGGTGACGAAGGCGGCGGTCTTGAAGACATCGAAATTCAGTTCTGGCGTCTGGTGCAGATGGCGTCGCCAGCCGGCAACTTCATCCTGCATCTCGGCGGCGCGGTTGAGAATCGGCATAATGGTTCCATCTCGCTGTTGGAGCAGACGATCTGGCCTGCTTGATTGCAATTGTGATTGCCATGCTTGTTGCCATCTTGGCACTTTGCCATCTTGGCGTCACATAGGGTAAATAGCACCCCAGACAATGTGATCCGGAAATTGAGGGCCGGATCAGGTCATGCTGGCCATCGCGTAACGAAATCTTACGGAGCCAGGGGCGACTACGGCAAGAGGCGATTTCGGATTCCATGATGCGGCACAGCCATATCCTCAAATTACTGCTAACGGGCGGCTTGGCGCTACCCATGCTGGCTGGGCCAGCTTTGGCCAATCCGGTGATCCTGTTCGACCTCAACAGCGGCAAGGTTCTGCAGCACCAGGACGCATTCAAGCGCTGGTATCCCGCTTCGCTGAGCAAGCTGATGACCGCCTATGTCACCTTCCGGGCGATTGCCGCCGGCGAGGTCCAGCTCGATTCACCGATCAAGGTGACCAAGCATTCGGCGGGCGAACCGCCGAGCAAGATGGGCTTCAAGCCGGGCTCGGTGATGCGGCTCGACAATGCGTTGAAGATGATGCTGGTCAAATCGGCCAACGATATCGCCATGGCCATCGGCGAAAACATAGGCGGCTCGCAGGCCGGATTCGCCGTTCGCATGAATGCGGAGGCGGCGCGGCTCGGCATGACCGGATCACATTTCGTCAATCCGAACGGACTGTTTTCGCCGGAGCAGTATACGACGGCGCGCGATCTTGCCCTGCTGGTGATGGCGATCCGCAAGGAATTCCCGCAATACGCCCCCTGGTTCTCGATCGAAGGCCTTGCCGTCGGCAAGAAGGCGATCTCCAACTACAATCTCTTGATCGGGCGCTATCCCGGCGCCGACGGCATGAAAACCGGGTTCGTCTGTCCCTCGGGCTTCAACATGATCGGCTCGGCGACACGCAATGGCCGCACGCTGGTCGCGGTCGTGCTCGGCGAAAAATCGGCGATCAGCCGTGCCGAGACCGCCGCCAGGCTGCTCGACCAGGGCTTTGCCACGCCCGACCCGAACTGGCTCACGGTCGCGGCCATGCCTTCCTATGGCGATACAATGTCACCCAACGACATGCATGATGAGATCTGCAGGAAGAAGGCGCCGCACGAGCAGTCCGAGGCGGCTCCGCCGGTGGCCGCGAAGGGTGCCGACGTGCCGAAATCGCCCTATCAGGAAAAGCTCGACCACGTGCCGACGCTGGTTGCCGTGGGCCTCGGCGGCGCCACCGGGCCGGCGCCGAAGGCGATGCTCGACCAGGGCGGCCAGGAATACGCCGATGTGCCGCTGCCGAGCTGGCGGCCAGACATTCCGGCGCCAAAGGGCGCCGAACCGGCCGTGGTGGGCCAGGCAACCGCGGTGCAGGGCGACCAGCTGGTCAAAGCCGCGAACTAGGCGATGGCTGGCTTTCCGATACCCGTCACGGTGGTCACCGGCTTCCTCGGCGCCGGCAAGACGACATTGCTCAACCGGCTGCTCAAAGATCCGGCACTGGTCGACACGGCCGTCATCATCAACGAATTCGGTGAGGTGGCGATCGACCACCTGCTGGTCGAGCAGGCCTCGGACGGCATCATCCAGTTGTCCGACGGCTGTCTGTGCTGCACGGTGCGCGGCGAACTGGTCGATACGCTGGCTGACCTCGTCGACCGGCTGCAGACCGGCCGTATCGCCCGCCTTGCCCGCGTCGTCGTCGAAACCACCGGGCTCGCCGATCCGGCGCCGGTGCTGCAGTCTATCATGGCGCATCCCGCCCTTGTGCAGGCCTTCCGACTTGATGGCGTCATCACGCTGGTCGACGCGGTCAACGGCAATGCGACGCTCGACGGCCATGTCGAGGCGGTCAAGCAGGTGGCGGTCGCCGATCGCATCGTGCTGACCAAGGTCGATCTGGCCAGCGATCCCGGCGACGTCGATGCTTTGCGAACGCGACTCCATCAGCTCAATCCAGGCGCCGTGGTGCTGGAGGCCGGCGACGGCCGAACCGGCGTCACGGCGCTGTTCGATTGCGGCCTCTACAATCCGGCGACCAAATCCGCCGATGTCCGGCGCTGGCTCGGCGAAGAAGCCGCCCATGAGCACCACCATCATCATGATCACGGCGAACATGAGCACCACCACCGCCACGATTCCCGCGTGCGCTCCTACTCGCTGGTCCATGACGGCCCGGTGCCGTTTTCGGCGATCGAGATGTTCCTCGACCTGCTGCGTTCTGCGCATGGCGACAAGCTTTTGCGGATGAAGGGCGTCATCGAGCTTGCGGAGGACCCGTCGCGGCCGCTTGTCGTCCACGGGGTGCAGAAGATCCTGCATCCGCCGGCGCGGCTGCTGGCCTGGCCGGACGGCCAACGCGGCACCAGGCTGGTGCTGATCACGCTCGATATGCCGGAAGATTATGTGCGCCGGCTGTTTTCCGCCTTCACCAACCGGCCGTCGATCGACACGCCGGATCGCGCGGCGCTGGAGAGCAATCCGCTGGCGATAGCCGGGGGCTGATTGTCAGGCTCGCTATGCGCCGCGTTCGACCAGGAAGCGGTGGCCGCCGCTGACGGCTGATGTTTCAACAAGCTGGTGGCCAGCGTCGGCGCAAAAGGCGGGGATGTCGATGACCGCCAGTGGGTCGGTGGTCTCCAGCCAAAGCCGGCTGCCCGGCTGCATTGCCGCCAGGCGTTTTTTCGCCTTGAGAACGGGCAGGGGGCAGTTCAGGCCCTTGAGGTCATAGATCGCGGTGTGATTTGTTTGTTTGTCTTCATGCATGTCTTTGTCCCAAAACCGCTGCGCACTTTTGGGCGACATGCATCGGCAAGGCGAAAAACCTCAGCCGCCGAACATGCCTAGCAGCTTGTTCTTGATCTTCGACATCCGGCTTTCGTCCGCCGGCGGTTCTGCAGGCGCCGCCTCGACGCTCGCAGTGGCGACCGGCTGCTGGGGGGCCTGCTTGGCTGCTTCCTTTTCGGCCAGCGCTTGGGCCTTTGCGGCTTGCTTTTCAGCCAGTGCCTGGGCCTTGGCGGCTTTCGCAGCCTCGATGGCAGCAACCCGCTGTTCCTCGGCCTTGCGCTTGGCTTCCTTCTCTGCGTCCAGCGCCGCCATCTTGCGGCCGGCGGGCGAATCGATGCGGCCCATGCGCGCCGTCTCGGTCAGCGTGCCGTCGGAATTCAGCGACGGCGGTTCGATCGGCACGCGCTCGCCCCGGGCGCGGCGCTTCGACCATTCGGAAACGATGGCGGCTTCCTTGATGCCGGCAATGGTCGGCTTGGGCGCCGGCACGCTGGCTTTGACCGCGCCGGTGAAGGCCGCGTCATAGCTGCTTTGATAGGCGTTGAGTGCGCTCTTCAGCGAATCCGGCTGCGTGGTCGCCGGGCAGGCGCCGGTCGGATCGAATGTCGTGCCCTCGGGCGCCACCTGGTTGAAGACATAGCGCTTGTCGCAGACATCGACTTTCGGCGGCACCTTGGTGATCTCGAAATTGTCGTAACCGACCTTCAGCATCTTCCAGAACTCATAGTTCGGGTCGTTGCGGTAACGCGCCATGTTGGCGGCGGTCATGCGGAATGGGAAAGCCTGGATCTGGAACTCGGTCTGGCCGCCCTGGAAGGCATCGCGACCAAAAGCGTAGATCTGCTCGATCTGCGGATCGGTCATCGAATAACAGCCCGACGACGAGCAGGCGCCGTGCACCATCAGATTGGCGCCGGTGCGGCCATTGGCACGGTCATAGGCGTTGGGATAGCCGATGTTGAAGGACAGGTGATAGTTCGAGCGCGGATTCATCTGCGACGGGCGGACCGTATAGAAACCTTCCGGCGCCTGGCGGTCGCCCTCGGTGTATTTCGGGCCGAGCTTGCCCGACCATTTGCAGATGTCGTAGCTGGCGACCATCTCGTAGCGGCCGGTGGTCTTGGCCTTCCAGATTTCGAGCTTGCCTTCTTCCTTGAAGATGCGAGCCATCACCGACGAGGTGCGGATCATGCCCTTGGCCTTCATGTCGGCCAGGATCTTGTCCGGCAGCGGCTTGCTGGCTTCCGGCGCAAAATTCTTCATAGAGGAATCGTTGCAGCCGGCAACGCCAAGCGCGGCGATCAGAAGTGCGGTGCGGGCAAGCTTGGCAAACATGGATACGGCTATGTCTTTTTCTCGCGTCACGGGCCGGATAGCGCCCGGTCCTGTATGCTGAACACTGACGGACACCCTAAGCCCGTTAACCTTGAAAATTCCTTACCGCAAGCGTCGGACGGCGTCCCCCACGGCAATTCGCCCGGTGTCACGGATTTTTTATTGAGCCGAATGCGGCGGCATTTTTATGGCGAAATTGCTCCTTGACGCCACATTGCGGTGCGTTGCCCGCCGAAATCAGAGGCTGCGGCCCATCGCCAGGTATTTTTCGCGGCGCTGCTCGCGAAAATCGGTATTGGCGCCGGCAAATTCCTTCATCGTCTTGGCAATGAGGTCGCCGGTGGCGGCGATCACCGTTTCGGGCGCGCGCTGGGCGCCGCCGAGCGGCTCGGCAATGATGGCGTCGATGATCTTCATTTCCAGAAGGTCCTGGGCGGTGATCTTCATGTTGGTCGCCGCATCCTTCGAGCGCGTGGTGTCGCGCCACAGGATCGAGGCAGCGCCTTCCGGCGAGATCACCGAATAGATGGCGTGTTCCAGCATGTAGACGCGGTTGGCGGTGGCGATCGCAATGGCGCCGCCCGAACCGCCTTCGCCGATGACGACCGAAATCGATGGCACTTTGAGGCCGAGGCAGGCCGAGGTTGAACGGGCGATGGCTTCAGCCTGGCCGCGTTCCTCGGCGCCAACGCCGGGGTAGGCGCCGGCGGTGTCGACCAGCGTCAGAAGTGGAATCTGGAAGCGGTCGGCAAGTTCCATCAGCCGCACGGCCTTACGGTAGCCTTCAGGGCGCACCGAGCCGAAATTGTGCTTGAGCCGGCTCGCCGTGTCGGAGCCCTTTTCCTGGCCGATGACGGCCACCGGTTCGCCGCGGAATCGGGCGAAGCCGCCGATGATCGCCTGGTCCTCGCCGAAATTGCGGTCGCCGGCGAGCGGCGTGAAATCGCTGAACAGACCCTTGATGTAGTCGAGGCAATGCGGCCTGTCGGTGTGGCGCGCGACCTGCACCTTCTGCCACGGCGTCAGCGCCTTGTAGATGTCGCGCAGCGCGTCGCGCACGCGCTTCTCGAGCCGGCTGATTTCGTCGCCGACATCGACCGCCTCGCCATTCTCGGCAAGCTTCTTCAGCTCGAGGATCTTGAGTTCAAGGTCCTGCACCGGCTTTTCGAAATCGAGGTAATTGTACATTCTTGAGCGGACCGATGCGTCGGAAGGCAAACATCGCGCAGATGTAGGCTCCGCGCGGGCACGTTGCCCTCACATAGCGATATGAGGCCTAGTCGGCAAGCGGATGATGATCGTTGACCAGCCGCACCAACCGCTCTTCCAGCACATGCGTGTAAATCTGCGTGGTCGAGATATCGGCGTGGCCGAGCAGCTGCTGCACCGCCCTGAGATCGGCGCCGTTCTGCAGGAGATGGCTGGCGAAAGCATGGCGCAGCACATGCGGCGAAATTTTCGCCGCCGATATGCCGGCCCGCGCGGCAAGGCCTTTGAGGTCGCGGGCAAAGACCTGCCGGGAGAGAAAGCCGCTGTCGCCGGCGGCCGGGAACAGAAACGGGCTGTCGGCGAAAGCCGGCACCGACGCCCGGGCCGTGAGCCATGCCCGCATCGCCATGCGGGCCTTGGCCGACAGCGGCACCATGCGCTCCTTGTCGCCCTTGCCGCGCACCATGAAGAAGCGGTCGTCGCGCTGCGCGACGGTCACCGGCAGGCCGACAAGTTCGGAGACGCGCAGGCCGGTGGCATAGAGCACCTCGACCAAAGCGTGCAGGCGCAGTGCCGCCACCCGGTCGCCATTGACGCCATCGCCTGTCTCAAGCGCCGCACGGTCGAGCAGCCGACCGGTATCGGCCTCGCTCATCGTCTTGGGCAGCGGCCGGCCCTTTTTCGGACTGTCCAGCGTGCCGGTCGGGTCGTCGCCGCGCAAGCCCTCGGCGTAGAGAAACTTGAAGAACTGGCGGATCGCCGACAGTTTGCGCGCCTGCGACGTCGACGCAAAGCCGCGCGCCGCGATATCGTCGAGATAGGCGCGGATGTCGGCTGCGGCGGCAGCGGCAAGCCCGCCGGCAATCTGCTGCGAAGCGTCTTCGAGATCACGGCGGTAGGAAGACAGCGTGTTTGCAGCGGCACCGCGTTCGGCGCTCATCATCTCGAGAAAGGCTTCGATGCGAGCCGCGCTGTTCATGTTCCAGGGGTCAGTTTGGGTCAGTTTTTCTTGGGGTTCAGCTTTTCCGGTGGGATGCGCACGGTGATTTCGGCTTTTTTCGGCTCGACGAACATCGCCAGCGCCACCATCGTACCATAGGCAATGCCGGCAAGAATCATCATCGTCACGACAAAGCGGAACAGTGTCGGCATCAATCTTCGCCCGTCTTCTTGCTCTGCGATTCCAAGCCCGTGTCCTTATGGGACGCTAATTCCGTCAATTCAAGGACGAAGGGCTCTGCGTGCGAAAGGCGCTATGCTTGACGCAAACGGGCTTTTGATGTCGATACGCCGGCAAAGACGGCTTAGAAACAGCATGGTCTCATGAACGCGTTACCAGCAAATCCTCCCGGCGATAGCCATGCCGCGCTGCTCGACAGGCTGGGCAGCCGCTCGATCGTCTTTGTCGGCCTGATGGGCGCCGGCAAGACGGCGATCGGCCGCAAGGTGGCGACGATGCTGTCGCTGCCCTTCGTCGACAGCGACCAGGAGATCGAAACCGTGTCGCGCATGACGGTGCCGGAACTGTTCGAACGTTATGGCGAGACCGAATTCCGGGCATTGGAGCAGCGCGTCATCCTGCGCGTGCTGGAGAGTGGGCCGCAGGTGCTGTCGACCGGCGGCGGCGCGTTCATGAATGCGCAGACGCGGGAAGCGATCGCCGGGCATGGCGTGTCGGTGTGGCTGAAGGCCGAGATCGACCTGTTGATGGAACGCGTGTCCAAGAAGCAGAACCGGCCGTTGCTCAAAAGCGCCGATCCGCGCGCCGTGCTCGAGCGGCTGATGGGCGAGCGCTACCCGGTCTATGCCACGTCCAACATCACGGTGCCGACACGCGACGACCGCAAGGAGGTCATTGCGACCGAGGTTGTCGACGCGCTGTGCGGGCATTTCGGCATTCCGGCTCCGACTGCGCCGGGCGAGGTGCGGCTGTGAGCGAACCGGTCACTGTCGAGGTCGGCCTTGGCGAGCGTGCCTATGACATCCTGATCGGCCCCGGCCTTTTGGCGCGCGCCGGCGCCGAGATTTCGCGCCGCCTGCCCGGCACGAGAGCGGCGGTGGTCACCGACGACAATGTCGCGGCGGCACATCTCGACGCGCTGAAGGCCGGTCTGGAAACAGGCGGCATCCAGCCTGCCGTCATCACTTTGCCGGCCGGCGAAAAGACCAAGAGCTTTGCCCATCTCGAAGAGGTGGTCGACGGCGTGCTCGCCGCCAAGCTGGAGCGCGGCGATGTCGTCATTGCGCTCGGCGGTGGCGTCATCGGCGACCTCACCGGCTTTGCCGCCGGCATCGTGCGCCGCGGCATGAATTTCGTCCAGATTCCAACCTCGCTGCTGGCGCAGGTCGATTCCTCGGTCGGCGGGAAAACCGGCATCAACAGTCCGCGCGGCAAGAATCTGGTCGGTGTCTTCCACCAGCCGAAACTGGTGCTGGCCGACACCGAAGTGCTCGACACGCTGCCGATCCGCGAATTTCGCGCCGGCTATGCCGAGCTTGCCAAATACGGGTTGATCGACCGACCGGCGTTTTTCGCCTGGCTGGAAGCGAACTGGGAAAAGGTGTTCGCTGGCGGACCGGAGCGGACCGAGGCCATTGCCGAGGCGTGCCGCGCCAAGGCCGATGTCGTCGCCCGCGACGAGTTCGAAACCGGCGACCGCGCACTGCTCAATCTTGGCCACACATTCGGCCATGCGCTGGAAGGCGCCACACAGTATGACGGCGCCCGCCTCGTCCATGGCGAAGGCGTCGCCATCGGCATGGCGCTGGCGCACCGCTTTTCCGCAAGGCTCAATCTGGCCAGCCCGGACGACGCGGCGCGGGTCGAGGCGCATCTTCGCGCCGTCGGTCTACCCTGGCGGATGGCCGACATCCCTGGTGAGTTGCCCGATGCCGAGGCGCTTCTTGGCTTCATCACCCAGGACAAGAAAGTGTCGCGCGGCGCGCTGACCTTCATCCTGACGCGCGGCGTTGGCCAGGCTTTTATTGCCAAGGATGTACCGGCGTCGGAAGTGCTTTCGTTCCTCAGCGAAAACCACCCGGGCCAGGAAGGCCGGCCGCGATGATCAACGAGCCCGGCTGGACCGTCGTCGCCGTCCTTGCCATCCTCATCCTGCTTGTCCTGGCCGTGCGCACGCGCCTGCTTGCCATGTTCGGCTATGAGTTGTCGCGCATCGAGCCGCAGCGCTCGACCCAGGACGAGTTGCGCGGCGCGGTCGACGATTTCCGCCGCGACGGCCAGATGGTGCGTGAGGACCGCGACCGTGTCGGCGGGCTGTTCGATCTCGCCGAGCTCGAAGTCTCCGACATCATGGTCCACCGCACCAATATGCGCTCGGTCAATGCCGACAATGGGCCGGAAGCCGTGGTGCGCGAGATCCTGCAGAGCCCGCACACCCGCATGCCGTTGTGGAAAGGCTCTCTCGACAACATTGTCGGCGTGCTGCACGCCAAGGACCTGCTGCGAGCGCTGAACGAGGTCGGCAACGACTTTTCCCGGATCGACGTGATGAAGATCGCGTCGAAGCCTTGGTTCGTGCCCGACACCACCACGCTGCAGGAACAGCTCAACGCCTTCCTGCGTGCCAAGGCGCATTTCGCTATCGTCGTCGACGAATATGGCGAGGTCGAAGGGCTGGTGACGCTGGAGGACATTATCGAGGAGATCGTTGGCGAGATCGCCGACGAGCACGATGTCGACATTCAGGGCGTCAAGCAGGAGGCGGACGGTTCCGTGGTCGTCGACGGCACCGTGCCGATCCGCGATCTCAACCGGGCGCTCGACTGGAACCTGCCTGACGAGGAAGCGACCACCATTGCCGGCCTGGTCATCCACGAGACGCAGTCGATCCCCGAGGAAAAGCAGGCTTTCACCTTCCACGGCAAGCGCTTCGTGGTGATGAAGCGCGACAAAAACCGGATCGCCAGAATCAGGATCAGGCCGGCGGGCGAATCTTAAAGGTACCGAGCAGGCCCGCCACATGACGCTCTTTGCCGAGCTTATGCCGCGATCTGGCTCGTAGACCGTTCGTGGATGGTCGCACCGGTTTGAGCGTCAACTGCGACCAGGCTGACCTCGTAGCCCCAGAGGCTGCGGACATGGCGCAGCGTCGCGTCACGGCTGGCCCCTTCGAGCACAACACCATCCTTTACCCTGTGTTGCAGTCGCAACTGCCGGTCGCCGAGCAGGTCGACATCAATCACCTGGATGTCCGGCCGATTCGCTCCAAGGTCGTAACCGTGGGCTAGCTCGGCCCGTATCTTGTGATAGCCACGTTCGTTGTGGATCGAGGCGACTTCGAAATGCGGTTGGTCGGCTCCATCGCCAAGCACGAAGAACCGCCATTTTCGGATCAAGCTCGGGCTGAGGTACTGGCGGATAAAGGATTCGTCGCGGTGGTTGGCCCAGGCCTCAAGCAGGACCTCGCGCCAGTTGCCATGTCCTGCAATGTCCGGGAACCAGTCGCGGTCCTCCGCCGTCGGCTCGGTCGAAATGCGCTGTATGTCCTGCATCATGTCGAGGCCGAGGGCATAGGGATTGATGCCTGAAAACCGGGGATCGTCAAAGGCCGGCTGGAAGATCACGTTCGAATGGTTGCGCAGGATTTCGAGCATGGCACCTTCGCCGATCCGGCCGCGATCGAATAGCATGTTCATGAGCGTATAATGCACGAAGGTGGCGCAGCCTTCATTCATGACTTGAGTCTGTCGCTGCGGGTAGAAATATTGCGCGATGACGCGGACGATCCTGATGATCTCGCGCTGCCAGGGTTCCAGGATCAGGCTGTTCTTCTCGAGGAAATAAAGGAGGTTTTCCTCGGGAAGGTTGAGCGATCTCTTGCGCTCCGCCATCCCTTGATCCTCATTGCCGGACTTGTTTTTGTTCTGCGACGGCGGCAGCGTGCGCCACAGATCGTTGTAGGAGCGCTCTTCGTATTCGAGGCGCTCGCGAAGCCCTTCGCGCTGTCGCTCCGACGAGAGCTTTGGCGGCCGGTGGTAGCGGAACACCCCTTGTTCCATCAGCGCATGGGCGGAATCGAGAATAGCCTCCACTGCTGCAAGGCCGTGCCGCTCCTCGCACCGGGCGATGTAGCCCTTGGCGAAGTCCAGATAACCCAGGATTGCCCCGGCGTCGGTCCATTGCTGAAACAGATGATTGTTCTTGAAGAAATGATTGTGGCCAAGCGCCGCGTGGGCCGTCACAAGGGCCTGCAAGGCCATGGTGTTTTCCTCCATGAGGTAGACGATGCAGGGATTGGAGTTGATGACCAGTTCATAGGCCAGCCCCCGACCACCCTTACGGTAAAGAAGCTCCTGGTGAAGGAAATGTTTGCCGAACGACCAATGCCGATACATCAGTGGCATGCCGATAGATGAGTAGGCGTCGAGCATCTGCTGGGAGGAGATTATCTCCATCTGGACCGGGTAAGTATCGAGATGCAACTCGTCGACCGCGATCGCCTCGATCTCTTCAAAAGCCCGCGATAATTTCTCGAAATTCCAGTCGGAACCGGAAAACAACAAATTCGTTTCGTTGGCTCGCCTGACCATCTCTCTCTCTCAAGCGCTCTTGATGGCCACCGGCTGCCTGGCGAAGAGCCGGTGGAAGACCGGGTAAATATCCGCGGGAGCAGCGATGCGGCTCATCTGGAAGTTGGGCCATTTCAGCTCGATCGTACTGTAGGCGCGCCAAAGCGACGTCCCGTTTTCGGTAGCACCGAATATGTGGCTCTCGCGTTCGTCGATGATCTCGACATAGGCGAAATACTGGCACAGGCGCATGAGCTTGCCGTTCATGAGCTCTATGCATCGCTCGGAATCGGTGGTGAAATTGTCCCCGTCAGAGGCCTGCGCGGCGTAAATGTTCCACTCGCTGGCAGGATAGCGCTGGCCGATAATGCGGTGCATTTCGTCGAGCGCGGTGGAGACGATCGTACCGCCGCTCTGCGTGTTGTAGAAGAACGTGTCCTCATCCACTTCGTGCGCCTCATGGGTATGGCGGATGAAAACGATCTCCGTGCGTTCGTAGCGCCGTTTCAAGAACAGGTGCAGCAGCACGAAGAAGCGTTTGGCCAAGTCCTTTTCGCGTTGGCCCATCGATCCGGACACGTCCATAAGGCAGAACATGACGGCATTGGCATTCGGCACCGGCCGGGCGTCGAAGCGGTTGAATCGGATATCGACCGGATCGACAAAGGCAATTCGCCTGCGCCGTCGCTCCAGCCGGTCAAGCTCGTCGCGTAATTCCGCGATGCGCTGGCGCACCGCCGCGCCGGCCGGGGCCGACTCAAGCGTGACGATTTCCCGGAGGATCGCCTCCAGTTCCTGCTGCGTGGGGCGCCTCAGCGCAATGCGCCGGCCTAGGCTGTTGCGCATCGTGCGGCCGGCATTGATGTTGGTCGGGGAACCAGTTGCCGCGAAGCCGGCCCGGCGCGGCTTGAAGGCAAGGATTTCCTTGAGATTGAGCTTAACCAGGTCGGGCAGTTCGAGATCCTCAAAAAAGAGTTCGAGCACCTCCTCGCGTGACAGCACGAAACGAAAATCGTCTTCCGACGCCGTGTTTCCTGGCGACGACGCCGCGCCGCCCCCATGCGGCTTCGGGAGCAGGTCTCCAGGGGAAAAATGCCTGTTGCCCGGAAGGATGTGTCGGCGCCGTCCGCTGGCCCTGTCATCGTTGAAGCTCGGCTCGGCCGTTTTCCTTTCAGGCATGGGCACGGCGTGCTCGGTATCCACGTCGGCGATCCTGCCAGTGCGGATTTGATCGCGAATGCTCCGCTTCAACTCCTCGCGAGCACGCCTGAGGAAGCGCTGTCGATTGCCAAGGCTCTTGTCCTTGGGGTTCAGGCGACGGTCGATGAAGATCGGCATGGAACCATCCGGCTCTGTCAACCCGCCTTGTTCACCCGCATGTACCAGTCCACCAGCCGGCGTACCTGCCGTTCTGTGTAGCCACGCTCGATCATGCGCTGTACGAATTCGTTATGGCGCTTTTCCGTAACGCTGTCTTGCTTGGAGCCGAAGCTGATCACCGGCAAGAGGTCCTCGACCTGTCCGAACATCCGCTTCTCGATGACCTCGCGCAGTTTTTCATAGCTGGTCCATGACGGGTTGCGGCCGTGGTTTCTTGCGCGAGCGCGCAGAGTGAACTTCACCACCTCGTTACGGAAGTCCTTGGGATTGGCGATGCCTGCCGGTTTCTCGACCTGCGAAAGTTCGTTGTCCAGGATCTCCCGGTTGAGGATCTGGCCGGTGTCGGGGTCCTTGTAGTCCTGGTCCTCAATCCAGGCATCCGCATAGGCGATGTAGCGGTCGAAGAGGTTCTGGCCGTATTCGCTATAGGACTCCAGATAGGCCTTCTGGATTTCGTGGCCGATAAACTCGGCGTAGCGCGCCGCAAGCTCCGACTTGATGAATTCAAGATAGGCCGCTTCCGTTTCCTTCGGGAACTGCTCCCGCTTGATCGCCTCCTCCAGAATGTACATCAGATGCACAGGATCGGCGGCCACCTCCTCATTATCGAAGTTGAATGTCTGCGAAAGGATCTTAAAGGCAAAGCGCGTGCTGACGCCCGTCATGCCTTCATCGACGCCGGCGGCGTCGCGATACTCTTGGACCGACTTTGCCCTGGGATCGACTTCCTTCAGATTTTCGCCGTCATAGGCGCGCATCTTGGTGTAGAGCGGCGAGTTGTCGTGCTCGGCCAAGCGCGTCGAAACTGCAAAGCGGCTGAGGATGTCCAAAACTTCAGGGGCACAGGGGCTGGCGGCCAACTCGCTCTCACGCAGCAATTTCTCATAGATCTGCCTCTCTTCGGTGATCCGCAGGCAATAGGGTACCTTGACCACCAGGATGCGATCGAGAAACGCCTCATTGTTCTTGTTGCTCTTGAACTGTTGCCATTCCGACTCGTTGGAATGGGCGACGATGATCCCCTGGTAGGGAAAGGCGCCGAAATTTTCAGTGCCGTTGTAGCTGCCTTCCTGTGTCGCGGTCAGCAGCGGATGCAGAACCTTGATGGGTGCCTTGAACATCTCGACGAATTCAAGCAGACCTTGCGTGGTCCGGTTCAGGCCACCGCTATAGGAATAGGCATCGGGGTCGGACTGGCTAAAATTTTCCAATTGCCTGATGTCGACCTTGCCGACCAGGGCCGAGACATCCTGATTGTTCTCATCGCCAGGTTCGGTCTTGGCAATGCCGATCTGGCGCAGCCGCGAAGGCATCAGCTTGACGACGCTGAATTTGGAAATGTCGCCAGACAATTCGTCGAGGCGCTTGGCCGCCCATGGCGAAATCAATCCGTTCAGCCGGCGCCGGGCTATGCCGTATTTATCCTCTAGCAGATCACCCATGTGATCGGGATGGAACAGCCCAAGCGGCGACTCGAAAACCGGGCTGATCTGGTTGCCGACCTTCAGCGTGTAGATCGGGCGCTGCTCCATCAGTTTCTTCAGGCGCTCGGCCAGAGAGGATTTGCCGCCGCCGACCGGGCCGAGGAGATAGAGGATCTGCTTGCGTTCTTCGAGCCCCTGCGAGGCATAGCGGAAATACCCGGCTATGCGCTCGATCGTATCCTCCATTCCATAGAAGTCGGAAAAATGAGGGTAGACCTTGAGGGTCCGATTCGCGAAAATGCGGCCGAGCCGCTCGTCTTTGCTGGTGTCAACCAGTTTTGGTTCGCCGATTGCGTCGACCATCCTTTCGGGAGCCGAAGCGTACATCGATTTGTCTTCCCGACAGGCAAGAAGATACTGTTGGATGCTGACCTCTTCGTCCGCCGCATTGGCATAAATTTCCGAAAAAAGATCGAAGACGTCGGATTGGGTTGCACGCATGATGTTCTGCCCTCGGAGCCGATCTGGATTCCAATCGCCTCATCACCTTCAACTGTCGGAAAGCATTGTTGGTTCCCTTCACATGAAGGAGAGTGGCTGCAATCCGGGTAGAAGGCTTGGGAGGAAACATTCGGAGTGGCTGGAATGGCGGGTTGCCCGGTGCTGCGGCGCTGATGGGCGGCGTTGTCGCCGGCCAGCTATCTCGATGGACACAAGCATCCGCCGACCTTCATCGCCTATTCGCGCGCCGAAGGCCGCGACGACCAATCGAAGGCTTTGCCAAACGCCTGCGCGCCATCGGCACTGAAGTGACGCTGTTCGACGGCAACGCCTACACGCATATGTCGATCAATCACGACTTCGGCGAGGACGGCGACGCGTTGACCGCCGCGATGCTGGCCTTCCTGAATGGACCGTCGGTTGATCCCCGATCCCCGCGAGGCGTCCTGGATCAGACCAAAAGCCCCGGCGGGACATTGCCGACCCGGCGGCTACAGGTGCAATTGTTCCTGAGTTGTCGATTGGGAAAGAAAATCATGAATGGCGCCGATCTGCTGTGCGACGTGCTCCTGGCCAATGACGTCACGGTCTGCTTCGCCAATCCTGGCACATCCGAAATGCATTTCGTTGCCGCACTGGACCGCAAACCTCAGATGCGCTGCGTGCTCGGCCTGTTCGAGGGCGTGGTGACCGGCGCCGCCGACGGCTATGCGCGCATGACCGACCGCCCGGCAGCAACGTTGCTGCATACCGGACCGGGTCTCGCCAACGGTTTGGCCAACATGCACAACGCAAGGCGTGCGCGCAGCCCGATGATCAACATTGTCGGCGACCATGCTTCCTACCATCTGCCGCTCGATGCCCCGCTGACCAGCGACATTGAAGGCCTGGCGTCGCCGATGTCGAACTGGGTTGGCCGCGTCAAGGGGCCGGCCGATATTGTGCCGGCCGCAGAGGCGGCTTTCCGCGCCTCACTCACGCCGCCTGGCGTCACGACCTTGATCCTGCCTGCGGATGCCGCCTGGGGCGAAGTTGCTGCGATTTCGCCTGGCAAGGTGAAGCTGGAGCCGCCGCCCGCCGTCGACATGGCTGTTGTGCGCACGATCGCCGAAGCAATCCGCGCCGCGCCGGGCCGTGTCGGCATGGTGGTGCGTGGGCAGGCGGCGCGCGCCGATGGACTTGAAATCGCAGGGAGAATGTCATCGGGAAGCGATGTCAGGCTGTTCAGTGAGGTTCTGATCGCCCGCATGCAGCGCGGCCGCGGGCGGTTCGCCCCGACCCGCATTCCCTATCCGGTCGATGCGGCGACGGCCATGCTCCGGGATATCGACTTGCTGGTGCTGGTCGGCGCCAAGGAGCCGGTTGCCTTCTTCGCCTATCCCGGCAAGCCCGGGCGGCTGGTTCGGGACGATTGCAAGGTGCTTTCGCTGGCGGCGCATGGCCAGGATCTGAAAGCGGCGCTGGAGGCGCTGGCTGCCGAGGTCGGCATCAAGCCGACGCAGCAATTCGCCGCCGCAACCGCCTTTCCAGACGAACCGACGCTGAGCGGCAGACTGACGGACGATGCCATCGCGCTGTCGGTGGCGCGCAAACTTCCGGCCAATGCCATCGTCTGCGACGAAGCGGTCACCTCGGCGAGACGGTTCTTCGCGCTATCCGCCTTTGCGGCGCCGCACGACTACATGATGGGTACGGGCGGATCGATCGGCGGCGGCATTCCGATGGCGACAGGAGCAGCGATCGCCTGCCCGGACCGCAAGGTGATCAATCTCGAGGCCGACGGCAGCGGCATGTACACGGTGCAGGGACTGTGGACCCAGGCCAGGGAAAAGCTTGACGTCGTGACCATCATCTTTTCCAACCGGACCTACGCCATCCTGCATGGCGAAATGAAGAATGTCGGGGTCAATGAGATCGGCGAGAACGCTAGGCGCATGCTCGATCTCGACCATCCGGCGCTGGACTGGGTTGCGCTGGCCAAAGGCATGGGCGTCGAGGCGGCCCGCGCCGACACGTGCGAGCGGTTCGACGCGCTGCTCGACAGTGCCCTGTCGCGTCCGGGACCGTTTCTCATCGAAGCGGTGATCTGAGGCGGAGAGACTTACCAACGGGTCTTTTCGCCGGGTGCAGCCGGTTCGATTGCCAGCGCATGGACGCCGGCTTGCAGCTCCGCTGCGAGCAATTCGTTGACGGCGCGGTGGCGGTCGATGCGGCTCATGCCGGCAAAGACGGATGAGACGATGCGGACGCGAAAATGCGTCTCGCCGGTGCCGTCATAGGCACCGTGATCGTCGGAGCCGTGGTGGTGATGACCGGCATGAAGGTGGCTTTCATTGACGATCGCCAGCCGCTCCGGCGAAAACGCCTTGTTCAGCTTGTCTTCCATCGTCGCCTGTATGGACATCGCCATCTCCCTTCACCATATCTGCAAGGCGTGATCGGGAAATCGGGATCGATCCCGCCGGGCCGCCTCAAAAATCGCCATTCGCCCTGCTTTATGCCGCGATTCAGCGGTTAGGGCGATGATCGCGAAAATGTCAATTCTTGTTTCGCACGTGCGAACAGCCCATAAATGGGTGAGATGAAACCGTACCCCAAATATTTCGAGAAAATTCGGGTCCGTCCCGACAAGGATGCGGAGCTGAAGTCGCACTCGCCGATCTGCCAGTGGGACGGCTGCAAGGAGGCCGGTACCCACCGGGCGCCGGTCGGACGCATGAAGGAAGGCGAGTATTTTCAGTTCTGCTTCGATCATGTGCGCGAATACAACAAGGGTTTCAACTACTTCTCCGGCGTGCCGGACACCGAGATAGCCCGCTTCCAGAAGGAAGCGATGACCGGCCACCGGCCGACATGGAAGATGGGCGTCGCCGGCGCCTCGACGCGCTCCTCGCCCGATTTCGCCCAGCAGCGTTCCGGTCGCGCCGGCTATTACAACCGCATGCGCGATCCCTTCGATCTGTTCAAAGGGCCGAAGGACCCGCGCGAGGCGCGCGAACGCAAGGCCAAGCCGCTTGAGGCCAAGGCGCTGGAAACGCTTGGCCTTGATACGAAGGCGACTGGCAAGGACATCAAGGCGCGCTATAAGGAACTTGTGAAGCGCCACCATCCGGATGCGAATGGCGGCGATAGAGGTTCGGAAGACCGGTTCCGCGATGTGCTGCAGGCCTATCGCGTGCTCAAGCAGGCGGGTTTGTGCTGAGCAACCTAACGGTTCGTGTCGTTTTCCAACTTTCATAAGGGTGGAAAAGGCTCTAAGACCGCCCCCGGACAAAATCGATTGCCGGCGAAATCAGGCATTTCGCCCGTGGAGACTTGGATAGAGATGAACAAGGTCGATCGCGACATCGCCAATTTGCCCGACACGACGGTGTCGGTGAAAGACAAATTCGGCTTCGAGTCCAAGATGGTGGTGCCGGCCTATTCGGTGACCTCGGAACATGTGCCGGACATCGATCCGGATTATCTGTTCGACAAGGCGACGACGCTGGCGATCCTTGCCGGCTTTGCCTACAACCGCCGCGTCATGGTGTCTGGCTATCACGGCACCGGCAAATCGACCCATATCGAACAGGTCGCCGCCCGCCTTAACTGGCCCTGCGTGCGCGTCAACCTCGACAGCCATGTCAGCCGTATCGACCTCGTCGGCAAGGACGCCATCGTCGTCAAGGATGGCCTGCAGATCACCGAATTCCGCGACGGCATCCTGCCCTGGGCCTACCAGCACAATGTCGCGCTCTGCTTCGACGAGTACGATGCAGGCCGTCCGGACGTGATGTTCGTCATCCAGCGCGTGCTGGAATCGTCGGGCCGCCTGACGCTGCTCGACCAGAGCCGGGTCATCCGCCCGCATCCGGCGTTCCGGCTGTTTTCGACCGCCAACACGGTCGGCCTCGGCGACACCACCGGCCTCTATCACGGCACGCAGCAGATCAACCAGGCGCAGATGGATCGCTGGTCGATCGTCACCACGCTGAACTACCTGCCGCACGACAATGAGGTGAACATCGTGCTGGCCAAGGCCAAGCACTATCGCGACGGCAAGGGCAAGGACATCGTCAACAAGATGGTGCGCGTCGCCGACATGACGCGCTCGGCCTTCATCAATGGCGATCTGTCGACCGTGATGAGCCCGCGTACCGTCATCACCTGGGCCGAAAATGCCGAGATCTTCGGCAATATCGGCATGGCGTTCCGGCTGACCTTCCTCAACAAGTGCGACGAGCTGGAGCGTTCGGTGGTGGCCGAGTTCTACCAGCGCGCCTTCGGCGAGGATTTGCCCGAGAGCGCCGCCAACGTGGTGCTGGGGTAAGCTGAGCCTCGATGGCGGGTCCGGGCGACAACACGCGCAACAAGTCGAAGACGGGGTCTGAAGCCGACAGCTTCAAGCGTGCCGTCACCGTCTGCATGCGCGCCATCGCCGGCGACAAGGAGCTCGAAGTCGGTTTCGCCAAGGACCGCCCGGCGCTCGCCGGCAGCCGCGCCCGACTGCCCGAACTGCCGAAGAAAGCGTCCAAGACAGACATCGCGATTACTCGTGGCCTGGGCGATTCCATGGCGCTGAAGCGCGCCTGCCACGATCAGCGCATCCACACCAAACTGGCGCCGGAAGGCAAGCTGGCGCGCTCGATCTATGACGCCGTGGAACAGGCCCGCGTCGAGGCGATCGGCAGCCGCGCCATGCAAGGCGTCGCCGACAATATCGGCTCGATGCTGGAGGACAAATACGCCAAGGCCAACCTTGTCGACGTCAAGGACAAGGCCGACGCGCCGATCGAGGAGGCGCTGGCGCTGATGGTGCGCGAAAAGCTGACCGGACGGCCGATCCCGAAGAGCGGCGAACGGCTGGTCGACCTCTGGCGGCCCTGGGTCGAGGAAAAAGCCAAGGCCGATCTCGACGGACTGTCGGCCAAGCTTGGCGACCAGCAGGCCTTCGCCCGCGTCGTGCGTGAGATGCTTGCGTCCATGGAGATGGCCGAGGAACTCGGCGACGACCAGGAAACCGAAGACTCCGAGGACAATGACGACAACCAGCCGCAAGGCGAGGAGCAGAGCGAGGAGGGCGGTGAAGACGATTCCGGCTCCGAGCAGTCGCAGTCCGAGGATGCCGAGGCCTCGGCTGATGACGAACAGTCGTCCGAGACGGAGGCGTCCGACGCCACTGCCGACGATCTTTCCGACGATGACGATGCGGACGCCGAGACGCCGGGCGAAGCCCGCCGCAACGACAACCCCTTCGCCAATCTGCCGAAAGAGATCGACTACAAGGTTTTCACCACCGCCTTCGATGAAACGGTCGGTGCGGAAGAGCTGTGCGAGGAGGAAGAACTCGACCGGCTGCGCGCCTTCCTCGACAAGCAGTTGGCCAATCTCTCCGGCGTCGTCGGCCGGCTCGCCAACCGGCTGCAGCGCCGCCTGATGGCGCAGCAGAACCGTTCCTGGGATTTTGACCTCGAAGAGGGTTATCTCGATCCGGCACGCCTGGTTCGTGTCGTCATCGATCCGATGCAGCCCTTGTCGTTCAAGCAGGAGCGCGACACCAAATTCCGCGACACGGTGGTGACGCTGGTGCTCGACAATTCGGGCTCGATGCGCGGTCGGCCGATCACGGTTGCCGCCACCTGTGCCGACATTCTGGCGCGCACGCTGGAGCGCTGCGGCGTCTCGGTCGAGATCCTCGGCTTCACCACGCGGGCGTGGAAGGGCGGACAGGCTCGCGAGAAGTGGCTGAAGGACGGCAAGCCGCCGAACCCCGGCCGGCTCAACGATCTGCGCCACATCATCTACAAATCCGCCGATCATCCGTGGCGTCGCGCCCGGCGCAATCTCGGCCTGATGATGCGCGAGGGCCTGCTCAAGGAAAACATCGACGGCGAGGCGTTGTTATGGGCGCACAACCGGCTGATCGCCCGGCCCGAACAACGCAAGATCCTGATGATGATCTCGGACGGCGCGCCGGTTGACGATTCGACGCTGTCGGTCAATCCTGGCAACTATCTCGAGCGGCACCTGCGCGCCGTCATCGAGCTGATCGAGACGCGCTCGCCGGTCGAGCTTCTGGCCATCGGCATCGGCCACGACGTCACCCGCTATTACAGGCGCGCCGTCACCATCGTCGATGCCGAGGAACTGGCCGGCGCCATGACCGAGCAGCTGGCCTCGCTGTTCGCCGAGGAAAACGTGCGCGATACACGCCGCGGCGGCTACCGGCGCGCCGGATGATTTTTTTGCGCGGCGGGTTTCGGCAGATGCTCTTCGCGGTCACTGCCTTGTCCGGCATGGCGTTTGCGCCGGCCATCGCCGCCGGCCCAAGCGCGGTCGAGCCGGTCGAAGTCTCGGCGCGGCCGATCACCACCTTCCATATCGGCAGCGCCGACAAGCAGTTTGGGCCGCTGGAATTCGTCGGCGGTCTTGAGATGGACTCGACGACGCGCGATTTCGGCGCGCTGTCGGCATTTCGGTTCCTCAAACCCGGCAGCGATTTCATCGGCGTCGCCGATACGGGCTTCTGGTTCTTCGGCTCTATCACCCATGATGCCGACAAGCGGCCGTCCGGCATCCAGAATTTCCGCATGCAGCAGATGGTCGATGAGAAGGGCCGGCCGATCGACAGGAAATGGGAAGTCGATGCCGAGGGCCTTGCAGTCAAGGACGGCATCGCCACCGTCGGCTTCGAGCGCGATCACCGCGTCGCCCAGTTCAAGATCGTCCCCAGCAACATGACGGCGCCGTTCAAGCAACTGAACTTTCTGGTTCCAGCCCGCGAACTGCGACAGAACCGCGGTTTCGAGACCGTCACCCACGCCAATCCCAACGGCCAGCACGAGGGCGGCCTCGTCGTGGTCTCGGAAAAGAGCTTGGACAAGGCTGGCAACATCTATGCCGCCATCATCGAAGGGCCGCACAAGGGCGTCTTCACGGTCAAGCGCAACGGCGATTTCGACATCACCGACGGCGCTTTCCTGCCGGATGGCGATCTCTTGCTGCTGGAGCGCAGTTTCTCGATGGCCGGCGGTGTCAGGATGCGGCTGCGACGCATCTATGGCGAAAGCGTCGAGAAGGGCGCGGTTGCCGACGGGCCGGTGCTGATGGAAGCCGATATGGGATACCAGATCGACAATATGGAAGGGCTCGACGTCTGGACCCGCGATGACGGAGCGCTGATGGTGTCGCTGATCTCGGACGACAACCATTCGATCCTGCAGCGCAACCTCTATCTGGAATTCATCCTGCACCAGGATTGAGAGCCCTAAGGTTTGGTGGCGATCCAGATGACGTGGCGCGCGCCGCGCTTGCCATTGGCGCGCGTCTTCACCTCGTCCACGACAAAGCCCGCCTGATTGAGCCTACGTGTGAAGCCGGCATCGGGGCCTTGCGACCAAACAGCCAGCACGCCCCCGGGCCTGAGCGCTGCACGCGCCGCGCCGAGGCCGGCAGCGCCATAGAGGGCGTCGTTGCCCTTGTAGACGATGCCTTCGGGGCCATTGTCGACATCGAGCAGGATGGCGTCCCAGGCTGCCTTGTCGGATCTTATGATGTGCCCGGCGTCGGCTTCGCGAACCGTCACACGGGGATCGTCGAGACAGCCGGCGAAGACCGCCTCCATGGGGCCGCGCGCCCAGGCGATGACGGCGGGGACAAGCTCGGCAACGGTGATGCCTGCGTCGGCGCCCATTTGGGCAAGCGCAGCGCGCAGCGTAAAACCCATGCCGAGGCCGCCGATCAGGATTTTCGGTTGGGCGCGGCCGCCGATCTTTTCACAGGAGAGCTTGGCCAGCGCTTCCTCGGAGCCGCTGAGGCGGCTGTTCATCAGCTCATTGGTGCCGAGCATGATCGAGAATTCGCTGCCGCGCTGCTTGAGGCGCAGTTCCTGTCCGCCGTCAGGCGTTTTGGCCGAGCCGAGCTGGACCCAGGGAATCACGGCCTAGACAGCCACGGCCGGCTGGCTCCAGTGGGCGGCGAGCAGCCGGTAGGGGATCAGGGCCACAACAGCGATGATCAGCTTCACCGAGAGGTCGCCCAGCGCCCAGGAGACCCAGCGCATGGACTCGACCGGCAGCACGCCCATCAGCGGCGCCGTCTCCAGCGCAAAGCTGTCGTTCGGGCCGGCAAAAGCGAAGGCGGCCGAAAAGGCGATGCTGAAGAACACCAGGGTGTCGAACACCGAGCCGACCAGCGTGCCGACGATCGGCGCGCGCCACCAGCTCTGCCGGCGCAACCGGTTGAACACGGTGACGTCGAGCAATTGCGCGCAAAGGAAGGCCGCGCCGGAAGCTGCGGCGATGCGCACCAGCCGGTCGGCTGATGTCTCGAACTCGATCAGGCCGTGGCGAAACAGGAAGGGCGGGACGAGGATCGAGCAGACCACAGCGGTCATGAAGCCGACAAGGACGATGCGGCGCGCCACGGTCGGCCCGTAGCGGCGGTTGGCAAGGTCGGTGACCAGGAAGGAGAAGGGATAGGTGAAGGCACCCCAGGTCAGGATGTCGGCCAGCGACAGACCGCCGGCCTGGCCCTGCATCGGGAACTGCACGAGGATGTTCGATGCCACGACGACAAGCGCCATGGCGGCCACAAAGGGCAGATATCGCGAGAAGGAAGTCATTTTTTTATCCTGGGTAATGGAACCAGCCAGGCGCTAGCCGAAATCCGGATCGCGCTGCCTTGCAAATTTTTAGCATCGGATTGCTCCGATGCTGCTGCCTTAGAAGTTTTGAGCATCGGATTGCTCCGATGCTCAGGGCGGTCGTCCCCCGCCTTGATATTGTTAAGCGGCGGGCTGGTCGGCCAGCTTCTTGGCAATCTGCTTCTTCAACAGGCGCGCGCGCTGCGACAATTCCTTGGCGTCGGCCTTGGCCAGGAAGGCGTCGAGGCCGCCGCGATGCTCGACCGAACGCAGCGCGTTGGCCGAAATGCGCAGGCGCACATTCTGGTTCAGCGCTTCCGAAATCAGCGTCACATTGACGAGGTTCGGCAGGAAGCGGCGCTTGGTCTTGTTGTTGGCGTGGCTCACATTGTTGCCGGTCTGGACTGCCTTGGCAGTGAGTTCGCAGGTGCGGGACATGGTTCTAACCTTCAGTTCTGTCTAAGCCTGCCAAACCTTGTTCGCCCGCGCCGGGTGGCGCGCGGTTTCAGTCAGGCGGCCTTATGGAAAAGTTGGCGTTCCTTAGTTGCATTTCGCCAATGCGTCAAGCTCCGGCTTGCCCACGACTGTGACGGGCGTTTCACATAAAGGCCGGAATTCAGCCTATAAGCGGTCGGACAGGGACATTTCAAGCCGGAGTCGCCCGCCCTCCGGTTAAAAAATCAAGGACCGAGCCCGCCATGCTTCGCCCGTTACATGCCGTTGTCGCCATATTTGTCGCCGCCTTGCCGACATCAACCCTTGCCGCCGCGCCCGCAGCCACCGCACAGTCCTTCAAGGGCGAATACACGGTGTCGTTCCTCGGGCTTTCCGTGGCCAAGGCGACATTTTCCAGCCACTACGAAGGCGGTAGCTATTCCATAGAGGGCACCGTCTCCAGTGCGGGTCTCGCCACCTTGTTCGACGACACGAGCGGCACGATCTCGTCAAAGGGCAAGATCCTGGGCAAGCAGATGCAGCCGCAGGTATTTCGCGCCGATTATAAGTCCGGCAAGAAGGCTTCCATGGTCGATATCCGCTTTGCCAATGGCGCGGTGACCGCCACCCAGGTCATTCCCGAACCGAAAAAGCGCAATCCCAAAAACTGGATACCGCTGGGCAGCAACGATCTGGCATCGGTGCTCGATCCGATGGCGGCTACGGTTATCCATGCCGACAGCCTCGACCAGGTCTGCGGGCGCAAGGTGAAATTCTATGACGGCGAGATGCGCGCCGACCTGACGCTGACCTACGCCTCGAAAGGATCGATCTCGGTCAAGGGCTACAAGGGCGACACCGTTACCTGCAAGATGAGCTTCGAGCCGGTGGCAGGCTACCGCAAGGGCCGCAAGGCGCTGAATTACCTGAAGAAGAAGAGCCAGATGATGGTGACGTTTGCACCGCTCGGCCAAACCGGCATATATGCGCCGATCCACGCCACGGTCGGGACGCAGATCGGCACCTTGACTGTCAGCGCGGGGCGGTTCGAAGCTACTGAATAGACGCGCCCACCCGAATAGAAATGGGGCGAGTCGCCGGAGACGGGCATGGGGCGCGCAACACTGATCGGTTTCTCGGCGGTCGCCATGTGGGCGCTGCTGGCGTTGCTCACCGATGCGTCGGGCGCCGTGCCGCCATTCTTGCTCTCGGCCATCACCTTCACCATCGGCACCGCGGTCGGGCTGGTTGCCCGGCTGTTCATGCCGGCAACCGATAAAAGCCTGAAGATCCCACGCCAGGTCTGGGTGATCGGCATTGCCGGACTGTTCGGATACCATTTCTTCTATTTCACCGCGCTGCGCAACGCGCCGGCGGTGGAGGCAAGCCTGATCGCCTATCTGTGGCCGCTGCTGATCGTGCTGGGATCAGCGCTGATGCCGGGCGAGAAGCTGGCCTGGAACCATGTCGTCGGCGCGCTGCTCGGGCTCGCCGGGACCGTGCTGATCGTCACCAAGGGTGGCGGCCTCGCCTTCGATGCTCGCTACACCTTCGGCTATGCGATGGCGGCCGTCTGTGCGCTACTGTGGTCGTCCTATTCGCTGCTGTCGCGGCGCTTTCCGGCGGTGCCGACCTCGATCGTCACCTGGTTCTGCGCCGCCACGGCAGCCCTGTCTCTCGTCTGCCATCTTCTGCTGGAAAAGACGGTGCTGCCCGATGGTCCCGGCCAGTGGCTGGCGGTGCTTGGTTTGGGGTTGATGCCGGTGGGCGCGGCCTTCTACGCCTGGGATATCGGCGTAAAGCGCGGCAACATCCAGGTGCTCGGCGCGGCAAGCTATGCGGCGCCACTGCTGTCGACATTGGTGCTGATCGCGGCGGGCGTTGCCGAGCCGTCGCTGCGTATCCTGGCGGCCTGCGTGCTGATCACCGGCGGCGCGGCGCTGGCGGCGAAATCGTTGTTCCTGCGCAAGGCGGCAATGGGTGGGGCAAGCGCATGACCATGCCGTTTGCCGGCGGCATCGACGCCAACGCCAATGCAACATTGATTTTTTCGCTGGTGGCGGCAGTGATCTACGCCTTCACCCTGGATATGCGGCCGACGCTGGCCCGCTCGGCGGCAAAGACGCTGGCCGTGGCCATGCTTGCGGCACTCGCCTTCATGCAAGGTGGGCCGCTGTTGCTCGTCGTCGCACTGCTGCTCAGCGGCGTCGGCGATGCCTTCCTGTCGCGTGACGGCGAAAAGGCCTTCCTCGGCGGGCTGGCCAGCTTCCTTGCGGCGCATGTCCTCTATGTGCCGCTCTTCCTGCGCGGCGGCGGCGGGCTGGATGTGCTCAGCACCGAGACATGGCGCGGCGCCATCGCGCTTGCCATGGCGGCCTTCGCAGTCGTCATGCTGGCGGCGCTCTGGCGCCGTGTCGGTCCCGGCCTGCGGGTGCCGATCGCCGTCTATATCGCGGCCATTCTGGCGATGGGCATCTCGGCGTTGACGCTCGACAATCCGTGGGTCATCGGCGGCGCTGTTATGTTCATGGCATCGGACGGGCTGCTTGCCACGGAGAAATTCCTGGTTCCGGCAATAGCACCCTATCGCGCCGGCATCCGTTATGCGGTCTGGGTGCTCTACTATGCCGCCCAGCTCTGCATAACTCTTGGTTTTCTTCTGGCCTAAGGCTGCCAGCCCGGCTCGGCCATTTCAAACGCGGCGAAGTCGAAGCCCGGCGCCACGGTGCAGCCGACCAACGTCCATTCGCCGAGGCTGCGCGCCGATTGCCACCAGCCGGCCGGCACGACGATCTGCGGCCGCTCGCCCGCCGCAAGCTCAATGCCGAGCACCTGCTCGATCACCTGGTTAAGCATTGGACTACCTTCCTCGCACATCGACAGCGCCAGCGGCGCTCCGGCATGGAAGTGCCAGACCTCGGCCGCGTCCTTGACCCGGTGCCAGGCCGAAATCTGGTCCTGTTCAAGGAGGAAATAGATCGCCGTCGAATGGCCGCGCCCGGCGCCGTCGCGAAAGGTCTCGGCATACCAGCCGCCTTCCGGATGTGGCTTGAGGCCGAGCGTGGCGATGATTTCAGCGGCGCTGGTCATGGCTGATCCCGGAATGATGCTCAGAAATTGTCCTTGCGCTTGCGGATTTCCGCGAACACTTCGGCGTCGGAGGCCGCCTCCATACCGAGATGCTTGCGGATCGCCGGGTCGTGCCAGCGCAGGAACGGATTGGTCGACAATTCCTCGCCGATCGTGGTCGGCAGCGTCGCCTTGTTGTCGGCGCGCAGGGTCTCGATCTTGGCGGCGCGTTCTTTCAGCGCCGAATTGGTCGGGTCGACGGTCAACGCAAAGCGGGCGTTCGAAAGCGTATACTCATGGCCGCAATAGATGACCGTGTCGGCCGGGAGTGCGGCGAGCTTCTTCAGCGACTCATACATCACCGGCGGCTTGCATTCGAACAGCCGGCCGCAGCCGAGCGCGAACAAAGTGTCGGCGGTGAACGCCACTTTCGAGGCCGGAAAATGATAGGAGACATGGCCCGCAGTGTGGCCGGGCGTGGCGATGACATCGATCCGCTCACCGCCGAGATGGACGACCGAGCCTTGCCCGACGGTCTCGTCGATGCCGGGGATCTTTTCCTTTTCCGCCTCCGGTCCGACGATGCGCAGCTTGAAGCGCTCCTTCAGCGCCAGATTGGCCTCGACATGGTCGACATGGTGGTGGGTGGTCAGGATCATTGTCGGCTTCCAGCCGGTACGCTCGATAGCGGCAATGATCGGCGCTTCTTCGGGTGCGTCGATAATGGCGGTCTCGCCGCTTTTCGGGTCATGCACCAGCACGCCGAAATTGTCGCTGCGGCACATGAACTGTTCGATTTCGACGGGCATTGGCATCTCTCCATCTGTTGGCGCAGACATAGGGCGCTTGGCCGCTGATGTCATCTAGCTTTGCAGAACGTGCCGGCTTTGTTGAACTTGGGCGGCATCGCAGCTACCGTCCCGCGCATGCATTCCGATATCGTCGATCTCCGCTCCTTCTATTCGACCACGCTCGGCCGCCTGGCTGAACGCTCGATCACCATGGCGCTGTCCTCAATATGGGCAACAGTGCCCAATGAGCGGCTGGTCGGGCTCGGCTATACCTTGCCGTGGCTGGAGCGGTTCGGCACCGATGCCGAGCGGGTGTTTGCCTTCATGCCTGCTACGCAAGGCGCCGTCGTCTGGCCGGCGAACGGGCCGACGGCTACGGCGCTGGTCTTCGACGAGGAATTGCCGCTGGTCGATTCCTGCATCGACCGCATGCTGCTCGTGCATTCGCTCGAACATGTCGAAAACCCGCGCGAGACGCTGAACGAGATCTGGCGGGTGCTGTCGCCGGCAGGGCGCGTCGTCATCGTCGTGCCCAACCGGCGCGGTGTCTGGGCGCGGTTCGAGCACACGCCGTTCGGCAATGGCCGGCCGTTCTCGCGCGGCCAGCTGACAGAATTGCTGCGCGAGGCGAATTTCACACCGGCTTCCTGGTCCGACGCGCTGTTCTTCCCGCCATCGCCGCGGCGCTTCATGATGCGGTTCCACAATGTGCTGGAGCGCGCCGGCCGGCGGTTCTGGCCGATCTTTTCCGGCGTCATCGTGGTCGAGGCGCAGAAGCGGCTCTATCAGGGCGTGCCGGTCGCGCAGCGCGCCTCGCGCCGTGTCTTCGTGCCGGTACTGTCACCGCACGGTGCGACGCGGCTTGGCCGCCGGGCGGAAGGGGTGACATCGACGACGCGTCAGGTGACACCTTCGTGATCATCATGAAAACTGGTGTTGCGTGGGTTTTTCCCACCTATCTGTCGCAGATGCATTCGCGGTCCGTTTGAGCGGCGGATGCCTTCAAGTCTCTCCATCTGGTTCAGCAACGCTTCTGAACGCAAGGACCTCGTGCATGGCTGATCAACCGGACAAGTCCGCCACCGCTCAGCCGGCAACCGTCGAAGCCAGCAGCCTGCGCGATCAGGTGGCGACGATCAAACGGGCGCTGGTAGGCTCACCGGTGCGCAAGTGGCTGGTCTGGACGTCGGTCGGCATTATGGCGGTCATCGTCGCCACGTCGATCGGCCAGGTTCTGCTCAACCGCTGGAACCAGCCTTTCTACGATGCGCTGGCGCGTCGCGACATGGCGGCCTTCCTGCATCAGCTGATGATCTTTGCCGTGATTGCCGGCACGCTGCTCCTGCTCAACATCGCTCAGACCTGGCTCAACCAGATGATCCGGCTGAAGCTGCGCGAGGCGCTGACGCTCGACCTGATCGACCAATGGATGCGGCCGGCGCGGGCCTTCCGGCTCGCCAATGCCGGCGCCATCGGCGTCAATCCCGACCAGCGCATGCAGCAGGATGCCGCGCATCTGTCCGATCTGTCGACGGACCTCGGCGTCGGCCTGCTGCAATCCTTCATCCTGCTGGTGTCGTTCGTCGGCGTGCTTTGGCAACTCTCGTCGGGCTTCGTCTTCCACATCAACGGCTGGTCGCTGGCGATACCGGGCTACATGGTCTGGGCCGCGTTCCTCTATGCCGGCATCGCCTCCTGGCTGAGCTGGCTGGTCGGGCGGCCGCTGATCCGCCTCAACAGCGACCGCTACACCCGCGAGGCCGAACTGCGCTCCTCGATGGTGCGCGTCAACGAGAATGTCGACGCCATCGCGCTCTATCACGGCGAAGCCGATGCCAAGAGACGGCTCGAAATCGACCTTGGCACGGTGCTGGGCGCGATGCGAAACATCTACAAAGCGCAGATCAACCTTTCCTGGGTGACCGATACCTATGGCTGGATCACCGTGGTGGCGCCGATCCTTGTGGCATCGCCGGTCTATTTTTCAGGCGATATCAGCTTTGGCGGGTTGATGATGGCGGTCGGCGCCTTCAACCAGGTGCACTCGTCGCTGCGCTGGTTCATCAACAATATCGGCGGCATCGCCGACTGGCGCGCCACGCTGATGCGCGTTGCCGACTTCCGCATTGCGCTCGATGAAACCGATGTGCTGCACGACAAGGAAAAGCGCATCGAATTCGGCGATAACGCCAATGGCAGCCTGACCTTCGAGAAGCTCCAAGTGGCCTCGCCGGAGGGCTGCACCAAACTTTCAGACAGCCATGTCGAGATCCATCCCGGTGAGCGCGTCATGATCACCGGCGACCCAGGCGCCGGCAAGACATTGTTCTTCCGCGCCATTGCCGGCCTTTGGCCCTGGGGCAGCGGGCGGATCGGCTTGCCGGCCGGAGAAACGCCGATTTTCGTGCCGCGTGTTCCGTATTTTCCTGCCGGCACGTTACGAGAAGTGCTGCATCCGAATGGCTCGGCGCCGGCTGGCGATGCTGATTTTGGGGCGGTGCTGGCCGAGGTCGGCCTCGAGCGGCTGTCATCCTCGCTCGACCGTTCCGCACGCTGGGAGCGTGAACTCAACGATGACGAACAGCGGTCGCTGGCCTTCGCCAGGCTGGCCTTGCGGCAGCCGAAATGGGTGATCATCGACGAAGCGATGGACGCGTTCGATGGTCCTTCGCTGCGAAGGGTGCTGTCCATGCTGGAGAAACGCCTGCCGGAAACCGCGATCCTCAACATCGGGCGCGGACTGCACAATGGTCATTTCTTTCCACGCGCATTGAACATCGTGAAGGATACGGGTGCTGCGCCACTGAAACCCGCCCGAGTCAGGACCGGCGCCATCGACCCGCCGCCGAAAGCGGCCGTGCGGCGAAAGAAGTAGAAGGGGCTTTATTTCGCCGCGATCGCGGCGAAGATTCACGGGTCGAAACATCCGTGGTGCGGCCATGCTCGATGCGCTCAGCCTGCTTGCCTGCCTTGCCTGCACCACGCCCGTGGCTGCACCGGCCGTTGCCGTGGATGTCGAACTGGTGCTGGCCGTCGACATCTCACAGTCGATGGACGAGAGGGAGTTCGCGCTGCAGCGCGCTGGCTATGTCGAGGCGCTCAGGCATCCCGATTTCATCAAGGCCGTGCGCTCGGGAACCACCGGGCGCATCGCGCTTGCCTATTTCGAATGGGCGGGCGTCGTGCGCGAGGATGGCGTCATCGCCTGGCAGGTGATCGACAGCGCAGAGAGCGCCAGCGCCTTCGCCGACAGAATAGAAGCGCGGCCGTTCCGCAGCTTTCGCGGCACCTCGATTTCCGGTGCGCTTGCCTTCGGCGCCGGGCTGTTCGAGGGCACGGGGTTCGATGCGCCACGCAGCGTCATCGACATTTCCGGCGACGGTCCCAACAACACCGGGCCGCCCGTCGCCACGACACGCGATGCGGCGGTGGCCAAGGGCATCGTCATCAACGGCCTGCCGATCCTGATCAGCCCGTCGCCGACCTTCAGCCATCTCGACCAGTATTATGACGAGTGCGTCACCGGTGGGCCCGGCTCCTTCGTGTTGCCGATCTATGCGGCCTCGGAGTTCGCCACCGCCATACGCCGCAAGCTGATCCTGGAGGTGAGCGGCATCGCCGATGCGACCGTGGTCCCGATCGATGCCGCCGCACCCATGGACTGCCTACAGGGCGAACGCGACCGGCGGCTATATTCCGACCCATATCTGCCGGAACTCGACAAATGAGGTTTGAGGCAGTTCGGAGGGGAAAGCCGCTGCGCGGCTTGCCGGCAAACTTCAGGCCGGCCGTGCACCGTATTTGTCGCGAAATTCGGCATAGAGATCGCGGCGCCAGCGCCGGCCGCCGACATAGCCACGCAACAGCTGCGGCAGCGAATAGCCAAGCGCCTTCGACGACCGGTTGGCCATATAGCCGGAGAACGCCTGCGAAACCCTGCCCTTGAGCGCATCGGCGATGAGCTGCCGGGCGATCATGTAAGGCGGAATGTAGGGGTAGCGGTCGGCGATATAGGGGTGCTTGTCGATCAAGCTCGCATAGGCTTCGACATAGCCGTCCCGGCGACCGGAGATCGAATTCTCCGAGTTGTACTTTTTCCAGTCGATCACTTCGGACAGCTGCGCGCCGCTGCGACGGGCAAAGCGCAGCAACAATTCGCGATCCTGCATGCGCGTGACGTCACTGTCGTAGCCGCCGATGGCCAGCAGCGACTCGCGCCGGGCGGTGATTGCCGACCCGGCAATGAAGATGGTCTGCGCGACAAGGGCCCGCTCCAGCGAGTCGCGGCTCAGCAGCGCCTCGCGGTTGACGCAGTTGGTGCGGCGATTGCCCTTCAGCGACACGAAGGAACTGATCAGCACTTCGAGCGAGGGATTGTTGTCGAACTGCTCCAGCGTCCGCGCCAGGCGATCCGGCAAATAGACGTCGTCGGAATCGAGGAATGTCACCACCGGCGCCTGCGCCCGCTCGATGCCGGCATTGCGGGCGGCATTGGCGCCGCGCCATTTCGAGCCAACATAGATCAGCCGTGGATCGCGGATTTCGGCAAGTGCGGCTGCCGTACCGTCGGTCGAGCCGTCATCGACGACAATATGTTCGAACCGGGGAAAATTCTGCGCCAGGACGCTCTCCACGGCGCGCACCACCTTGCTGCGGCGATTGTGCGTCGGTGTGATCACCGAGATCAGCGGAGCGAGGTCGGTTGCCTTGGACATGTTGCTTCGATTGTGCCCCCAAATGCCTGGAGGCCGGAGGTTTTGATGGTCGCCGTCCAAGCCTTAAACCGGGATGGCATTCGATTCGACGCTACAAAAAACCAGCGGCAATGTCATCACAAACTGTTGAGCCAGGACGCCGGTAAGCCGGCCGATTACCCCAGACGTAATCGACCGATGGCCATCATGTCTGCAGATTGCGCCAACGAAGCCGGTCGTCGGGCTTCGATCTCACAGGGAGTTCAGCCATGGCCGCCTACGCCGTCGCCCATATGCGTCAAGTCACAATGGGCCCGCAGATTGTCGAGTATCTGCAGAGGATCGACGCCACATTGGAGCCGTTCGGCGGCCGCTTCCTTGTCCAGGGCGGCGACATGGACGTGGTCGAAAACGAATGGCCCGGGCACCTGACCGTCATCGAGTTTCCGGACAGGGCGCATGCGTGGGGCTGGTACGATTCATCAGCCTATCGCGAGATTCTGGCCTTGCGCACCGACAACTCCCACGCCGATGTGATCATCGCCGATGGCGTTCAGCACCCGCACAAGGCGACGGACGTGCTGGAATAGGGGCAAACTACCGCTTCAGCAAGAACACCGCTTGCTGGCCGAAGAAATTCCAGAACCACCATGGCATCGACAGGCCGATCTTCTGGCCGTTGCCGTCGAGCGCGGTGGCTTTCTCGACCGAGGCGCCGAGTTCCTCGACCAGATTGACGAAGTCGCGGATGGTGCAGAAATGGATGTTGGGCGTGTCGTACCAGGAATAGGGCAGGTCCGCGGTCACCGGCATCCGGCCATTGACGAACAGCGACAGCCGCACCCGCCAGTGGCCGAAATTGGGGAAGGAGACGATGGCGCGGTTGCCGATTCGCAGCAGTTCGTCGAGCACCAGCTTCGGGTTGCGGGTCGCCTGCAGCGTCTGTGACAGAACGACGAAGTCAAAACCCTTGTCCGGATAGAATTCGAGGTCGGTGTCGGCATCGCCCTGGATGACCGAGAGGCCGCGCGAAACGCATTCATTGACGCCGCGCTGTGACAGCTCCAGCCCGCGGCCGTCGACCTGCTTGGTCTCCTGCAGGAGTTCGAGCAGCAGGCCGTCGCCGGAGCCGACATCGAGCACCCGCGACTGCGGGGGTATCAGGTTGGCCACGACTTCGAGGTCGACGCGCTGGCTGCCATTGACGCTCATGAGGCGAGCCCCCTTGCGCGGGCCGCCGAGCCGATGAAGCCCTTGATGGCGGCAAACAGTTCGGGTTCGTCGAGCAGGAAGGCATCATGGCCGCGGTCGGTGTCGATCTCGACGAAGGAGACCGATGCGCCGGCGGCGTTGAGCGCATGCACGATCGAGCGGCTCTCCTCGGTCGGGAACAGCCAGTCCGAGGTGAAGGACACCAGGCAGAAGCGGGTCTTGGTGCCGGCAAACGCGTCGGCCAACCGGCCGCCATGATCGGCGGCGAGGTCGAAATAATCCATCGAACGGGTCATGTAGAGGTAGGAGTTGGCGTCGAAGCGGTCGACGAATGTCATGCCCTGGTGGCGCAGATAGCTTTCGATCTGGAAGTCGGCGTCGAAACCGAAGGTCAGCGCTTCGCGGTCCTGAAGATTGCGGCCGAATTTGCGGTGCAGGGCGGCTTCCGACAGATAGGTGATGTGGGCGGCCATGCGCGCCACGGCGAGCCCCTTTTCCGGGCGCTTGCCGTGCTCGAAATATTTGCCGCCATGCCAGTCCGGATCAGCCATGACAGCCTGGCGGCCGACCTCGTGGAAGGCGATGTTCTGCGAGGAATGGCGTGCGCCTGTGGCGATCGGCAGGGCCGAGAAGACGCGCTCGGAATAGCATGACGCCCATTCCAGCACCTGCATGCCGCCCATCGAGCCGCCGAGCACGCAAAACAGCTTTTCGATGCCGAAATGGTCGACCAGCATCAGTTGCGCCCGCACCATGTCGCGGATGGTGATGATTGGCAGGTCGAGGCCGTAGGGCTTGCCGGTGGCGGGATTGGTCGAGGCCGGACCGGTGGAGCCGAGGCAGCCGCCGATGAGGTTGGAGCAGATGACGAAGAAGCGGTTGGTGTCGATGATCTTGCCGGGACCGATCAGCACTTCCCACCAGCCGGGTTTGCCGGTCACCGGATTGGTGCTGGCGACATGCTGGTCGCCGGTCAGCGCGTGGCAGACCAGGATGGCGTTGGTGCGGGCATCGTTGAGGGCGCCATATGTCTGGTAGGCGATCTGGAACGGCGACAAAAGCGTGCCGGCGTCGAGCTTCAGCGGCTTGTCAGGGCCAAAACGCAACACAGGGCTCGACGGGTTGTCTGCCTCGTTGTTGGTTTTTGTAGCGCGGAGCGCGGCCATGTGACTCTCCTTGCCCGCCGTCAGGCAATAAAAAACCGGCAATGCGATCGCAAAGCCGGTTACGTCACGCAAACGGCCCTTTAGCGAGTTGTTTAACGTGGCTGCAAGCCGACCGGCCAAATCACCACGGAACTGTTGCGTTCTTCTAGAACTCGTGCGGCCCGGCGTCAACGGCCAGCTATTGCCCGCCTCTCGACATTCGCGGCTACGGCTTGTATTTCCGCTGCGGCCTCCGGACGGAGGCATTCTCGATGGATTTGCGACATGGACAAGACAGCGGACAAGGCACGGCCGACGCCCCGCGCGGGCATTATGGACATCGACGCCTATGTGCCGGGCAAGAGCACGGCCCCGGCCGGCGTTGCCAAGGTCCATAAATTGTCGTCGAACGAGAACCCGCTCGGCCCGTCGCCGAAGGCGATCGAGGCCGCGCGTGAAGTGGCTGCCAAGCTCGATGTCTATCCCGACGGCACCGCCCGCCGGCTGCGCGAGGCGATCGCCGAGGTGCATGGCCTCAACCCGGCGAACATCATCTGCTCCAACGGTTCCGACGAGATTTTGGGCCTGCTGGCGCAGACCTATCTTGCGCCAGGCGATGAGGCGATTTTTACCGAACATGCCTTCATGGTCTACAAGATCTACATTCAGTCGGCGGGGGCCAAGCCGGTTGCTGTGAAGGAAACCGAGGAACGCGCCGACGTCGACGCGATCCTGGCCGCGGTGACGCCGCGGACCAAAATCATCTTCCTCGCCAATCCCAACAATCCGACCGGAACCTATCTGCCGTTCCAGGAGGTCCGCCGCCTGCATTCCGCTCTCCCGGGCAACGTGCTTCTGGTGCTCGACGCGGCCTATGCCGAATATGTCAGGCGCAATGACTATGAGGCCGGCATCGAGCTGGCGGGCAGCGCACAGAATGTGGTCATGACCCGCACCTTCTCCAAGCTTGGCCTTGGCGGCGCGCGCATCGGCTGGATGTATGGCCCACTGCACATCGTCGATGCCATCAACCGCATCCGCGGCCCTTTCAACGTTAACGCAACAGCGATCGAGGCCGGCATTGCCGCCATCCGCGACCGCGCCCATGTCGAGCGCAGTTCGTTGCACAACGAGACCTGGCTTACCTGGCTGAATGAAGAGCTGACGAAGCTTGGGCTGCGCGTGACGCCCAGCGTCGGCAATTTCGTCCTCATCCACTTTCCCGACGACAAGAGGCATTCGGCTGAGGCGGCGGACGACTACCTCACCCAGCGCGGCTATATATTGCGGCGCGTTACCGGCTATGGCTTTCCCAATGCGCTTCGCATGAGCGTCGGCACCGAAGAAGCCAATCGCGGCGTCATCGATGCCCTCACGACATTCCTGAAAAGCTGAAACAATGACAGCACCGATGTTTGAAAAGATCGCGCTGGTCGGCATCGGCCTGATCGGCTCGTCGCTGGCCCGCATCACCCGCCGCGAGGGCCTGGCCCGCCATGTCGCCATCGCGACGCGCAGCCCGACCACGCTGGCACGGGCGAAGGAGCTCGGTCTTGGCGAGAGCTACACCACCGACGCCAGGGAAGCGGTCCGCGACGCCGAACTGATCATCGTCTCGGTGCCGGTGGGATCGTCGGGCGAGGTGGCGCAAGAGATCGCAGCGGCGCTGAAAAAAGGCGCCATCCTCACCGATGTCGGTTCGACCAAGGCCTCCGTCATTGCGCAAATGCAGCCCTATGTGCCGGAAGGCGTGCATTTTATTCCGGGGCACCCGCTGGCAGGTACGGAGAAATCGGGCCCGGATGCGGGTTTCGCCGAGCTGTTCGAAAACCGCTGGTGCATCTTCACGCCGCTGCCGGGAACCGATCCGGCCGCGCTGGAAAAGCTGTCGGAATTCTGGCGGCGCTGCGGCTCCAACATCGACACGATGGACCCGCAGCATCATGACATGACGCTGGCCATCGTTTCGCATCTTCCGCACATCATTGCCTACAACATCGTCGGCACGGCCGACGATCTGGAATCGGTGACCAAGTCGGAAGTGATCAAATATTCGGCTTCCGGTTTCCGCGACTTCACCCGTCTGGCCGCCTCCGACCCGACCATGTGGCGCGACGTATGCCTGCACAACAA
Source organism: Mesorhizobium sp. C432A (assembly GCF_030323145.1). Lineage (NCBI taxonomy): Bacteria > Pseudomonadati > Pseudomonadota > Alphaproteobacteria > Hyphomicrobiales > Phyllobacteriaceae > Mesorhizobium > Mesorhizobium sp. C432A. Next base: position 1,889,639 of record NZ_CP100470.1, read on the forward strand.
GGATGCCATCCTGGAAATGCTGGCGCGCTTTTCGGAGGACCTCGCCTCGCTGCAGCGGGCGATCCGCTGGGGCGACGGCGACAAGCTGTTCGACCTGTTCACCCGCACCCGGGCCGTTCGCCGTTCGATCATCGAGGCCGGCCAGGATATCGACGTGCCGGATTTCGGCCGGCAGGCGGTCGAGCACCCGGTGAAAAGTTAAATCTGTTTCAGACGGGCCAGGTCGCCGCGACCATGGCCATTGCCTCGTCCCTGTTTGGCGCCCCCAGCCGGCCGCCGAAGCGCTGGCATTTGAGCGCGGCCGCCGCGCTGGCAAAGCGCAACGCCTGCTCGATCGGCATGGTTTCCGCCAACCCGACAGCAAAGGCGCCGTGGAAGACGTCGCCGGCGGCAAGCGTGTCAACCGCCTTGATCTTCGGCGCCGCGATGTGGCGCACGCATCCGGCGGACCGGTCATGCCACCAGCTTCCCGCGGCGCCGCCGGTCACCGCCACGAAGGCATCGGTGCGGCTGGCGAGGTCGGCACAGGCGGTTCCGGGGTCCAGCGCATGGCCGCAGACGATGCGTGCCGCCGTCTCCGAAGCGACGATGTGCGATGCCAGCGGCAGCAGGCGCTCCAGCACCTCAACCGGCGCCGTGTCGGCGTCGAGGATGGCGGGACGGCCGGCGCTGCGCGCGGCGGTCAAGGCAAGAGCGGCGGCGCCCGGCCAGCGCACATCGACCAGCACGGCATCGAAGCCGGAAAGATCGGCGACAGGCACCGCCTCGGGGCCGGCCTGCGCCTTTGGGTCGTAGAAGGGCACGATGATGCGCTCGCCATGAGCGTCGACCAGGATCGCGGCCAGCGCCGAGCGGGCGCCTTCGACGCGGCGGACAAAGCCGCAATCGACGCCCTCGGCCTCGATGCCGGCCAGCAATTGGTCGCCGACGGCATCGTCACCTGCCCTTGCCCACAGGAACACCTCGGCGCCGAGACGGCGGGCGGCGCAGGCAGCACTTGTCGCCATGCCCGAGGCGATCTGGATGCCGTCCGAGGCGATGAACTTGCCCTGATGCGTGGGCAGGGTTTCGACGCGCAGGATGGTATCCAGCGTCAGCGCGCCAACGCTCAGCAGTTTCACCGGTCGGTTCATGCGTCGGCTTGCTCGAGCACGATCTCTCCCCAAAAGCCGTTCCCGCTCTTTGCGATCATGCTCTATCTCTTTGTTTTAACGCAATTCCGGACGGAAAACCGCTCACACTTTTCCTGGAATTGCTCTAATCGAGCGGCTTGATCTTGCCCAGCGGAATGAAGCCGAGCGAGGCCTTGCCCTTCACCACCTTGAGCGGCATCGACGGTTCGTTGCCGAGCAGCGCCAGACCGGCAAAGCCTTGCTCGATCTGGCTCTTCTGCTCGGGGATTGCGGTGGCGAGGATTGCCGCCACGGCTTTGGGATCCTGCAGCTTGATCGTCAGGTCGGCATTGACCTGGCCGTTGGCGTCGACCGACACCGGGCCGGAGACGGTGATGCGCGCGGTTCCCGACGACAGATCGAGCTTGTGGATGTCGACCGCCTGGCCGCGCAGGCTCCTGGCCTGCGTCTTCATCAGCGCGACGCCGTTCTTCAGCGTCGCGTCGCCGCTGCCGTCGAGCGGCGGCAGCACGCGCCCGCCGATCGCGTCGGCGTCGATCTCAAGATCGGTGAAGCTTCCGGTATAGCCAAGGTCCTGGCCGTCGGGTCGCAACTCGCCCGCCGCGGTTCCGGCGCTGAACAGTGAAACCGGGTCGGTGTCGTCGGCCGGATCGGTCTGGCCGGACAAGCTCTCGGCCTGCAGCGAAATGCTGCGTGGCAAGGGCCAGGAGAGCTTGGCATTGGCCTGCAGATTGTCCCAATCGATCCATAGCGGCGCCATCCCGGGCACCGAGGTCCGCAGTGGCCCACGCAACTCGGCGGCAGGCGACAAAGGCCGGATGAGTTCTGCAACGAAGTTGAAGCTGCCTGCCGAGGCGGCAACGTTTCTGGCGTCGTCCTCGTAAGCCAGATTGTCACAGGAGATGGCAAAACGCAGGGGGTAGCCGCTGACGGTGAGGTTGGCGCAGCCGGCCTCGATGCCTTTGTCCTTGAGCGAGGCCACCGCCTTGTCGGCTTCGCTGCTGACGCGACCGGCGACATAGAACCAGACCGCGCTGTAGGCGCCGAACAGCATAACGACCAAGGCAGCGAGCCACATCAGCCGGTGGCGAAACTTCGACGGACGCTCGTCACTTGACGTCATGCTGCGGCTTTCATTAACGCGGGCGTGTTGCGGGTGGACTGTGGTTACGCAACAAGCAAAAAGACAGAAGAGCACCGATTCCGATGCGGCGGCGTCACCTTCGTGCAATCAGGCTTGGCGATATGGGCGATTTTTGGGTTTTTGGCTATGGCTCGCTGATCTGGCGGCCGGGATTTGCGCATGTGGAGACCCGCCGCGCGCGGCTTTACGGCTACCGCCGGTCGCTCTGCGTCTATTCCTTCGTGCATCGCGGCACGCGTCAGCGGCCGGGCCTGGTGCTCGGCCTCGACCGTGGCGGCTCCTGCATCGGGCTGGCGTTTCGCGTGCCCGGCGAGTTGCGCGATGAGGTGCTGACCTATCTGCGCGAGCGCGAACTGGTGACCAGCGTCTATCTCGAGCGTGTGCTCGATATCAGCCTCGACGGGAATGGTGCGGCCGCGGCAGAGAGAGTGAAAGCGGTCGCCTATATCGTCGACCGCCAGCATGAGCAGTATGCCGGCGGGCTCGACCCTGCGCATGCGGCAGGTGTTATCCGTGGCGCCGTCGGCCAGTCCGGAAACAACGAGGACTATGTGCTCAACACGCTGCAGCATCTCGCGGCGCTGGGTATCAGCGACCACTGGCTGGAAGAGGTGGCGAAGCGGATCGCCTCGTGAGCCAGTAGGCCACGGCGAGCCTGCAGGCGAAGCGCTCGCGCCTTTGTGAAGCGCTGGCCCGCTGGAAAAATTGGCTGAGGCCTTTGACCTCGGCGCGGCGAGACCTAGCTTAGCTGCGGCCCGGAGCATTCGGGTCGCCCGCCGCCAGCCCACGGAGCCCCGTTTTGCAAAAACGCCGTCTCGGTCAAACCGACCTTTCCATCGCGCCGCTGGTTCTGGGCGGTAATGTCTTCGGCTGGACCGCGGACGAGAAGACCTCCTTCGACCTGCTCGACCGGTTCGGCGACGCCGGCCTCAACGCTATCGATACGGCCGATGCCTATTCGCGCTGGGTGCCCGGCCACGCGGGCGGCGAGTCCGAGACCATTGTCGGCAAATGGATGAAAAGCCGCGGCAACCGTGACAAGATCATCGTCATCACCAAAGTCGGCTCGGATATGGGACAAGGCAAGAAGGATCTGTCCGCTGCCCATATCGAAAGGGCGGTCGAGGCGTCGCTTGAGCGGCTGCAGACCGATGTGATCGACCTCTATTTGTCGCACTGGCCGGACCCGACCACGCCTTACGAAGAGACGCTCGGCGCCTACCAGAAGCTGCTCGCTGCCGGCAAGGTCCGCCATATCGGCGCCTCGAATCTTGACGCCGGCCAGCTGCGCGCCGCGCTCGATGTTGCCAGCCTGCGCGAGCTGCCGCGCTACAGCGTGCTGCAACGGAATACAATCTCTACGACCGCTCATCCTTCGACGGGCCGCTGCGTGATCTGTGCGTGGCCGAGGATATCGGCGTCATCACCTATTTCAGCCTCGCCAAGGGGTTTTTGAGCGGCAAATACCGTAGCGAGGCCGATCTCGGCAAAAGTGAACGCGGCGGCGGCGTGAAGGCTTATCTCAATGCGCGCGGCATGCGCATTCTGGCCGCACTCGACACTGTGGCGGCGCGCCATTCGGCCAAGCAGGCGGAAGTAGCACTCTCTTGGGTGATGGCGCAGCCCGGCATCACCGCGCCGATCGCCAGCGCCACGACGCTGGACCAGGTCGACAGCCTGGTGCGCGCCGCATCGCTGAAGCTCAGCGCGGAGGATCTCGTGGCGCTGGACAAGGCCAGCGCCTAGCCGCGCAGGTTCGGCACGATCGTTCAAGACGACGGCTGTCCGCCTTGCCACACTGTTCTCCATTATTGTGGAGAAGAGGCAGCATGGCCGCAGACATTCTTTCGCAGGCGCAGCCCTGGCAGCAATTGCTGGCGCTGGTGCTGGCGGCAACCGTCGTCATGGGCAGTCCTGGCCCGGCGACGATCAGCGTCACGGCGATAGGGGCCGCCTTCGGCCTGCGCAATTCGCTTCACTACACATCGGGGATCATTTTAGGCACGGTCGCGGTGCTGCTGGTGGTGGCCACCGGCATCAAGGCTATCCTCACCTCGATGCCGGGCGTAGCGCCAGTGCTGGCGGTCGCTTCCGCCGCCTATATTCTCTACCTCGCTTACAGAATAGCGACAGCGCCGCCGCTGGCCGCGCGTGACAGCAGCGCGGTTCTGCCGACCTTCCTCGGCGGCTTCCTGCTCGCCGTTGCCAACCCGAAAGCCTATGTGGCGATTGCTGCGGTCCTTGCTGGCTCCGCGACCGCAGCCGGCGCCGATGCTCTCGGCATCCCGGCCAGGCTGGCGGTTCTCACCCTGATGATCGTAGCCATCCATGTGCTGTGGCTGCTGGCCGGCGCGGCCTTCGCCCGCACCCTGCGCCAGCCGCTGACGTCGCGGATCATCAATCTGGCCTTCGCGGCGACGCTGGTGCTGACCACGGCGCTGGCGGCGTGGCCTTGAGCCGGCCCGCAGAAGAGATCAAGCTTTGGTCTTTTTTGTTTTGGCGCGATTCAGGACGGAAAAAACCGCTCACACTTTTCCTGGAATTGTTTTGGCGGCCGCGGCGAGTTCGGCCAGCCGCTTGACCGCCGTCGGCGGCATTTGCGGCGGGTTAGGAGCCTGCGATGCCTCGATCAGCAGCTGGTCGCAGGCGACTTCCGTATCGCCGATCAGCCGGTCCATGAATTCGTCCTTGCCGAGCCCGGGCGGAATCGGCGGCAGGAAGCGGGCCTTGATGGTGCCGGGAAAGCGCAAGAATTTGCGGCGAGGCCAATAGAGGCCGGCGACATGGGCGACCGGTACCACCGGGACGCCAAGCTGCGTATAGAGCTCGACAATGCCGTATTTGTAAGCCGGCTCGTCGCCTGGCGCTCGGCGCGTGCCTTCGGGGTAGATAATCAGCTGGCGCGGATTGCGCCCCATCTCCTGCTTTGTCGATGCAACGACCTGCTTCAACGCCTTGGAGCGGCTGCCGCGGTGAACCGGGATCATCCGCATCTTCAGGATGTACCAGCCGAAGAAGGGGATCCAGGTCAGCTCGCGCTTCAGGATATAAAGCGGATCGTGGAGGAAGGGAAAGAAAGCGATCGCGTCCCAAAACGACTGGTGTTTCGGCGCCAGGATGAAAGAGCCCTCCGGCAGGTTCTCGACGCCGGTGATGTCGCTCCTGGTGCCGGCGATCTTGTCGTAGAGCCACAGGCTGGTGCGCGACCAGAATTTCGGCACGAACCAGGCGCGATGGCGTGGCGAGAGGAAGTAGTAAGGGGTCCAGAGGACCATCTGGACGATCAGATTGACATAGAAGACGAAGTTGAACGCCAGCGAGCGGATATAGAGCATGCGGGGAAGGGCCCGTTGAGGAGGTGTGCGTTGGTTACACCAAGCGCGGGCAAAAAGGAAACGCCGCAATGGCCTGACATAGGCCGGCTCGCCACTGACTCAAGCCAGTCTCAACTCACCACGTCGCCTGCAATAGCCGCTGCTTCAGCCGCGGAGCGGCGAAATCGAGGAACGCCCTGAGTTTCACCGCCAGCAGGCCTTGGCCGGCATGGACGAGGCTCACCGGCCACGGCTGCGGCTCGAAGGGTCGCAAGACCGGGACGAGCACGCCGGAACGTACTGCGTCCGCGATCTGGTAGGAGAGCACCCGCGTCATCCCGGCGCCTGCAATCGCGGCATCGATTGCAGCTTCCGCCGTGTTGACGCGCAGCCGTGAGTGGATCGGCACGATCAGTTCGCCCTTGTCGCCGGCAAAGCTCCAGCTGGCGAGCGCTGCAGGCCCTTCGAAACTGATGCATTCATGCGCGGCCAGATCGTCCGGCGTCCGCGGCATGCCATGCGCGGCGATATAGGCGGGGCTGGCGCACACGACGCGACGGATCGCGCCGATGCGGATGGCAATGAGGCTCGAAGGCGCAAGCTCGCCGATGCGGATGGCAAGGTCGAGATGTTCCTCCGCCAGTTGGGTTATCCGGTCAGCCAGCGTCAGGCGAATGTTGACTTGAGGATAAGCCGCCAGGAATTCGGTGACGACAGGCAGCACGTGCAGGCGACCAAAGACGACCGGCGCGGTGATGAACAGGTCGCCGGTCGGCGTGCTGTATTCGCCGGCAGCGGTGCGTTCGGCTTCGCCGACCTCGCCGAGGATGCGGCGGCAGGCGGCGAGATAGGCCTGGCCGGCATCGGTCAGCGTGAGCTGCCGGGTCGAACGGTTCAGCAGGCGCGCCTGAAGGTGCTTTTCGAGGTCGGAAACCTTGCGGCTGACCGTTGCCAGTGGAATGCCGAAATGGCGGCCGGCAGCGGAAAGGCTGCCCGCTTCCACCGCGGCGACGAACAGCGACATGGCTTCGAGACGATCCATAGTTTCTTCCGGCAATTGGAAGGATAGCTTGCAACTATGCCATCTACATCCAAAACATGGAAGGACCTACCTCTTCGCTTACAATGGCCGTGTTTCGGCCCCGCGGAGGCTTCCATGAATGCTCATACTTTCACCAGCGATGTCGCCTTCACGCCGACCGTCAAGGCGATCCAGACCCGCAAAGGTTCGCGCAAGGGCTATGCCAGCGCCGAGGAGCGCGGCGGATGGCGCGCCCATATGACGCCCGACCTCGCCGACTTCATCGCGGCGCAGACCAGCGTCTTCCTGTCGACGGCAAATGGCGAGGGTCAGCCCTATATCCAGCATCGCGGCGGGCCAGCCGGCTTCCTCAAGGTGCTGGACGAGAAGACCATCGGCTTTGCCGATTTCTCCGGGAACAGGCAGTTCATCACGCAGGGGAATCTCGCCGACAACAACCAGGCATTCCTGTTCCTGATCGACTATGCGCATCGCCAGCGCGTCAAGATCTGGGGCACGGCGCGCGTCGTCGAGGACGATGCCGAGCTTCTGGCAAGGCTGATGCCGCAGGACTACAAGGCGCGCCCCGAGCAGGTCATCCTGTTCACCGTCTCGGCCTGGGATGCCAATTGCCCGCAACACATTCCGCAGCGATTCGAGGCCGCCGATGTCGCGGCCGCACTCGCCGAACGCGACAAGCGGATTGAAAGCCTCGAACAGGAGATTGCGCGGCTGCGTGGCCCGGAAGACGGCACGGTCAAGGGGTAATCGACTCAGTCCTTGGCGGTCGAAACCTCGGCCAGTGCGACGCTGTCGGCGGTCTGGCGGACCGGGACGACGCCGCGCGCCAGCGCCAGCAGGTATTTGCTGTATTCGGTCAGAAGCACGCGTAGCGCTTCCGGCTTGGTCAGCCAGTCGCCATTGTCCAGATTGGTGTTGACCACCGGATAGGGTTCAAGCCTGGCGCCATGCAGCAGGCGGCCCATCTCGAGCAGGCTGCGCGGCATGTGGTAATTGTTGGTGACGAGGATGACGCTGCCATAGGCGTGGCTCTCCACCCATTTAGCGCTTTCCTCGGCATTGCCGATCGTGTCGAGCGCGGCGCGGTCGATGTCGACACAGCAGGAAAACAGCGCCTTGTCGCCGCCGGTAGCAGCCTGCAATTGGCGGCGGCTGGCAGAGGGATGCACGCCTGAGATCAGCAGCCGCTCGCCCTTGCCGGAGGCAAGCAGATCGAGTGCTGCGTCGAGGCGGGCCTGACCGCCGGTCAAGACGATGATCGCATCGGCCTTGGCCGGGTTGGTCGGGGTCGTCATGCGGCTGACCTTGCTGGCGAACCAGCCGAAGCCACCGGCAAACAGGGCCACCAGCAGCAGTAGACAGAGGGAGGCGAGACGCAGGGCGGTGCGCAAACGGCCCAGCCCGGTGCGCACACGCGAACGCACCACTGGCATCTGTCCAGCCGTTCCGGTCGACTCCCGCGCGTTCATCATCCTATGGTTAATCCTGAAATGCCTTTTTGGTAAGGAAAAAAGCGCACATTGCGTTACGTCGGTTTTCGATCCGTGATCGTCCCTTCCATTCCTGTCCTTGCCCCCGAACTGTTTTCGCTTCTGCCCTCACGGGTCACCCCGCATCCGGCTGGCGGACATCGATGTCGCTGAGATAGGCGACGACGGTGGCGTGCGAGGTCGCCGCCGTCAGTCCGCCGATCACCAGCACCATCAGGCCGACGCCGAGATAGCCTGCCGATCCGATGGCGAAATTGCCGAACAAAGCGGTGGCCTGGTCGGCCTGCGGCGTTGCCATGTTGCGCGACGACCACCAGGAAAAGACGATGAAAACCAGGATCGCGGCTGCGCCGCCGGCGGCCGCGCCCTTCATGCCGGTGACCAGGAAATGCCAGCGGAATTCGCGCGCGATGAAGCGCGCCTCGGCGCCGACGAAATGCAGCACTTCGATGATATGGCCGTTACCCGCCATAGCGCCGCGCGTCGCAAACACTACGGTCAGCACCGTCGCCGACAGCATCAGGACCAGCACGGCGATGCCGATGGTGACCGTGGTGCGGGCCATGGCGACCAGCCGGTCGACCCATGTACGGTGATCGTCGAGCGAAGCACTCGGCAGCTTGGGCGTGAGCGCCGCACGGATGGCGCTGAAGTCGGGCGGGCTGGTCTCGTCGATGGTGACGATGATCAGGCGCGGCACCGGCAATTCGTCGATATTCAGGCCCGAGCCCAGCCATGGCTCCAAAAGGCGCGCGGTGGCGTCGCGATCGATGATCCGGGTTTCCTTCACGCCGGGGAATTCGCCGACGATCTGCGAGGCCTGGGCAAGGGCTGCCTCCATGTCGAGGCCGTCGACCGGCTTGATCTGAATCGTGGCCTCGCGCGAGATCTGGTTTTCCCAGACCGAGGCAGTGTCGCGCACCAGCGTGACGGCGCCGAAAGTCAGGCAGGACAGGAAGGTCATGATGGCGATGACCAGCACCAAGGCGCGGCCGGCAATATTCTGCGCCGGCACGATCGGCGCCATGCGGCGGTGGACGCGCTGCGTCGTCGTCGCGGGCTCGGCGGCGTCTTCATGCAGCTGTTCGGCCGATAGCTCAGTCATAAATATCCAGCCTTCCGCCGGCCAGGATCATGCGGCGCGCGTCGACCTGCTCCATCAGGCCGAGATCGTGAGTGGCGATCACCACCGCGGTGCCGAGCCGGTTGAGCTCAATGAACAGCCTGAGCAACCGGCGCGCCAGCGGCGGGTCGACATTGCCGGTCGGCTCGTCGGCAAGCAGGATTTCGGGCTGTTCGATCAAGGCCCGGGCGATTGCCGCGCGCTGCTTTTCGCCACCCGAAAGGACCGGCGGCAGCACATGCATGCGCTCGCCCAGGCCAACCCATTTCAAAAGTTCGGTGACGTCGGTGCGGTAGCTCGCTTCCTCGCGGCCGCGCACGCGCAGCGGCAGAGCGACATTCTCATAGGTGGTCATGTGGTCGAGCAGGCGGAAATCCTGGAACACCACGCCGATGCGGCGCCTGAGATGCGGCAGTTCAGCGCGCGAGATGCGCGAGCGGTCCTTGCCGAAGATGGTGATCAGCCCGCGTGTCGGCTTCAGCGACATGAACAGAAGGCGCAGCAGCGTCGTCTTGCCGGCGCCGGAGGGCCCGCTCAGGAACTGGAAGGAGCTCTCCGGAATGTGCAGGGAGATGTCGCGGAGGATTTCCGGACCCATGCCATAGCGGAGGCCGACATTTTCGAAGCGGATCACGTGCGACGACCTGAGGTGTGTGGCGGCGGCGTGCCAGCCCTTTCTGTCCAACGACCATCGGCCGCCATGGTTAACCGTCGGTTAATTTTCGCTGTTTTTGAGTGCGTCACAAGGGTTCCGGTGGGGAAGCGTTAACCATTTCCATTTACGCAAAAGAAACGAAGAGGCAACAGCGGGGCCATGATGGCTGAGCAACGAACCGCGCGCCCGGTTTCCGGCGAAATCATGACCGGGACAAGTGTCGCACCGGAATCGCGGCCTGTGGCGACCGACATCGTCGATGCGGATTATGAGGTGCTGCCGCAGCTGATCCCACTGATAGAAGCCATGCCGACGCCGGCGCGCGACATCGCGACGCCGTCGATGGAAGGCATGGAGATGCTGCGCAAATCAGATGCGTCAGCCGGGCGGCCGGCATCGCGTGGCGGGCCGATCTTCTGGATTGCCGGCATCGGTGCGGCGCTTGCCGCCTTCTGGGTCTCGGGTGGCCACGCGCTGGTGCGCCAGACGCCGTTCTGGTCAGTCGAACAGCCGGAGGGCGCCGTACTCAGCATTGCCGGCGTCACGTCGCGTGTCGACGCCTCAGGACCCGCCCCGGTGCTGTTCGTGGATGGCGAGGCCGTCAATGACGGTTTGAAGGCGGGACAATTGCCGCCGCTGGAGATACGTGTCACCGGCAATGACAGCCGCATCACCCGTTATACTCTGGGGACATCCAACCGTTCTCTGGCGCCCGGCGAAAGATTCGGCTTTTCCAGCCGCCTCGATGTGCCTAGAAACGGCGTCAAGGCCGTGGCGGTCACCTTCGCCGGCTAGTCGGTTCTCTGGAAAGGTTGTTGATGCCAGTTGTGCGCGGCAAGGACATCGAGGTCCTGTTTTCGGCGTCCGCGATCGCGCGGCGCAATCTCGAACTCGCCAAGGAGATCGCCGAGCACGACTATCACGACCTGCTGGTGATTTCGGTGCTGAAGGGCTCGTTCATCTTCGCCGCCGATCTGATCCGCGCCATGCACGATGTCGGGCTGTCGCCGGAGGTCGAGTTCATCTTCATTTCCAGCTATGGCGCCGGCACCACCAGCGGCGAGGTGAGGGTGCTGCGCGACATCGACAATGAGGTCGCCGGCCGCGACGTGCTGCTGATCGACGATATCCTGGAGTCGGGCAAGACGCTCTCCTTCACCCGCAACCTGATGCTGTCGCGCGGCGCCAAAAGCTGCGCCATCGCGGTGCTGTTGGACAAGCGCATGCGCCGCCAGACGGAGCTGAACGCCGACTATGTCGGCTTCGACTGTCCCGATTACTTCGTCGTCGGCTACGGCATGGACGTCGCTCACGCTTTTCGCGAACTGCCGTTTGTCGGTGTGGTCAAAGGCGATGCCTGAGAAAAGGGCCCGACGCTTCAAATTTTCAGAAAAAGTCAACTTTTGCCCGCCAAATTCCGGCCCATGGCAAAGCTTCTGATCGTCGAGGACGATGAGTCCGTCCGCACCCTCGCCGCCCGCGCGCTCGAACGCGCCGGGCACTCGATCGATATCGCCGCCGACGGCGCGCAGGGGCTGGCGATGGTCAGTGCTGCAGGCGGCGGTTACGACCTCGTCGTCTCCGATATCCGCATGCCGGAAATGGATGGCATCGAGATGGCGATCGCCGCAGCCAGGCTTTTCCCTGACATGAAGATCCTGCTGATGACCGGCTATGCCGACCAGCGCGAGCGCGCCGAGGAATTGAACGGCATCATTATCGACGTCGTGCAAAAGCCTTTCACGCTGGCCGAAATCCGCTCGCGGGTCGACCAGGCGCTCGCCTGCTTCGCCTGACACGCTTCAGGCGGCATCCTGAGACGCGGCGAGGACAGGCGCAGCGCTCCGGCGCCGTTCGGTGTTGAGCGCCAGCAGACCGGCGCCGATGATCAGCGCCGCACCGATGGCGGTGGTCGAGCGCGGCACCTCGTCGAAGAACAGGAAGCCCCACAGCGGCGACCAGATAATCCCGGTGTATTCGAAGGTGGCGACGCGGTTGGCGGGCGCCAGCCTGTAGGCCTGCGACAGCAGAATCATGCCGGCCGAAGCGACGAAGCCGCAGGCCGCCATCTTGAGGAAATCCGGGGTCGTCGGCCAGACCCACGGCCGCACCAGGAATTCGAGGCTGGGGTGGACAGCATGGGTTATGCCGGCAAGCCAGAATGTGCCGGCAACCGCAGCGGCGCCGACCAGATAGGCGCCGTTCTGGTAGAAGGCCATGACGGTGGAGGATTCGGTGTCGCCGATCTTGCGCGCCATCAGCTGTGAAAAGCCGTAGAGCAAAGCCGAGCCCAACGAAAGCAGCGCCGCCCAGTCGAACAGGCCGGCGCCCGGGCGCAGCATCACGACCACGCCCAGCATGCCGATCAGCACGGTGGCGAGAGCCTGCCAGGATACCCGCTCGCCGAGATAGGGCCCGGCTATCGCCATGATGAACAGGGGCGCCATGAAATAGAGCGCCACCGCGTCGGCGAGCGGCAAGGCAGCGATCGCCAGATAGTAGACCGTATAGGAGGAGAACTGGATGAAGGCGCGTATCGTCAGCAGGCCGAACCGCTTCGAGGCGATGGCCCGCAGGCCGACATCGGCGCGAACGAGAACGACCAGGATCGGCAAAGCGACGATCGAGCGGATCCACATCACCTCGGTCACGGGATAGCCGGCTGACACCGCCTTGACCAGCGGGTCCTGGAGCGAGAACACCAGCACGCCAAGGCACAGGCTGATGATGCCGAGAACGATCCGGTTGCGCATATTGTTCTGCCGGCCCTTGCCTTAACTGCCCGCAGCCGCCCGGCCATGGGGTAAAAAGAACCCGCCACCGTTTTGGGCAGCGGGTATGAGTGAGGACTCTTTGATTGGTCCGCAGCCGGTTTCGCGGCGGCATATCCAATGGGTGAGCGGACTATGCTGCGGCGTTTGACATGTTGCAAACGAATTGGAATGATACCAGAGATCAAATTTGCTTATGACGGATTCGATGCGGCCGACTCTCGACAGCGATCTCCTGCGCACCTTCGTCGCCATTGCCGAAGCGGGCAATTTCACCCGGGCGGCGGAGCAGGCCGGGCGCACCCAGTCGGCGGTGTCGATGCAGATGAAGAAGCTCGAGGAGCTGGTCGGCGACAGCCTGTTCGAACGCGGCTCGCGCGGCGTGGCGCTGACGCGCCGTGGCGGCGAGCTGATCGTCAATGCCCGCCGCATCGTCTCGCTGCTCGACGAGACGGCGGCATCGATGGCGGCGGCACCGCTTGGCGGGCCGGTGCGCATCGGCATTCCCGAGGAATATGGTCACGCCATCCTGTCGCGCGCGCTCGGCGCCTTCTCGAAGCGTCACACCAAGGTCGAGGTCACCGTGCGCTATGCACATTCCGGCGCCCAGCTGGCGGCGCTAGCCGCCGGTGAACTCGACCTCGCCGTGGTGTTCGAATGGCAGGATCCTTCCGGCGGCGAGGTGCTGATGCACGATCCGACAGTGTGGGTGACATCGAGCCTGCATCACATGCATGAGGAGCGGCCGGTGCCGATCGCGCTCTACAACCGGGCCGGCTGGTGCAAGGACTTTGCCATCAAATCGCTTGAGCAGCGTGGGCTGGCCTACCGTGTCGCCTATACCAGCGACACCACCGGCGGCCTGAAGCTCGCCGTCACCTCTGGCCTGGCGATCGCGCCGATCTCGCACAGCAATATTCCGGATGGCTGCCGCGAGCTCACCGCCGCGGACGGGTTCGGCCACATCGATTCCTCGAATGTGGTGATGCATCGCAACCCCAATGCCTCAGGCGAGGCGATCGACGGCATGCAGGAAGCAATACGCGAGGCGTTCGTCAACCGGCCGGCTTAGTCTGTTGCATCCTCGTAGAAATGCAGCCGATTGCCGAAGGGGTCGCCGACCGACACTTCACGGGTCTGCCACGACGTGGTTTCGAGGCCCGGCCGGGCGTAGCGGTATCTCTTGCCGATCAGTTCGCGGTGCAATGCCGCGATGTCCTCGACCTTGATGCGCATGGCTATACCCGGCGCGCCGTCGCCATGATGTTCGCTCAGATGCAGGACACAGCCGTCGCGGATTACACCCATGTAGAGCGGCGCATTGTCGTCGAAGCGGTGCTCGAACTCGACCTTGAAGCCGAGAAAGTCGACATAGAATTCGCGTGCCTTGGCGATGTCGAAGATGCGCAGGATGGGCGTGACGGCACCGAGTTTCGGCATGGCGCTGATACCATTCAGTTCGACGGATGTTGCCTTGGAGGCTACTTCAGCTCCAGCAGCCGCTCGAGGTAGCTGCGCTCGATGTCGGGGCTGAGCGCGTTGCCGAGCCGCTTGCGAATCGCCTCGAGAATCTGGCGGGCGCGCTGCACGTCGATCTCGTCGGGCACCTTCACCGAATCGCCGAAATCGGGTCCGCGGCTGGCGCGTGGTCGGCCCAGCGGATCGCGGCCGGCGTCCTGTTGGCGGCCGCCTTCCTGGCTGCCGCCCTGGTCGCCCTGCATCGCCTGCAGCTGCTTCATCATCTCCTTGGCGCCCTTGCGCAGCGCTTCCAGCGCGCGACCCTGGTGGCCGACTGCCTGGTCGCCTTCGCCTTCGCCAAGCGACTTTTCGGCATTGCCCATGGATTTGCCAGCGTCGCCAAACCCCTCATTGGGTTGCATGCCCATGCCTTCCAGGCCCTTCTTCAGCTTGTCGAGTTCGCTCTGCAACTGGCCCTGGCCTTCCTGCAGCTGCTTCATCGCATCGGCGAATTCCTGCGGTGTCATCGACTTCGGCCGGGCGAGAGGATCGCGATCCTTGCCGACGCCCGGCTGGTCCGGGTCGTCGCCATTGCCTTCGCCGGGCTGCTGATTATCTCCGCGCTGCATCTGGTCCATGCGGTAGGTGTCGTTCATCATCTCCTGCTGGCGGCGCATGATCTCGCCCAGCTTGTCCATCTGCTGGCGCATCTCGCTGTCCTGCTCGCCGCCCTGCTGCTGACGGCCGGCCTGCAGGTTGTTCATCATGTTTTCCAGCTGCGACAGCAGCTCCTGCGCCTTGTCGCGGTCGCCCGACTTCGCCAGGTTCTCGATCTGGTCCATCATGCGGTCGATATCACTCTGACGCAGCTCGCGACCATTCTGCTGCATCTGCGGCGCGTTCGGGTTCTGCTTGGCGCGCTCGGCGAATTCCTGCAGGAATTCGTTCATCGCCTCGCGCAGTTCCTTCATCGCCTTTTCGATCTCTTCGTCGCTGGCGCCGCGCTTGATGGCGTCCTGCAGCGCCTGCTGGGCCTGGCGGAGCCGCTTTTCGGCGGACGAGAGATTGCCTTCCTCGATGCCGAGCGCGATTTCCCAGAGATAGGCAACCTCGTTGCGCAACTGATCGTCGCTGTCCGACATCTTCAGCCGGCTGCGGGCGCTCATGATGGCGAGGTAATGCGACATGTTGTCGAACGTGTCCTCGGGCCGCAGCGTGATGGCGTCCATCAGGTCGAGCACGCGCGGCTTGGCATTGGCGTCGAGCGCCAGCAGGCGGCGCTGCTCGACCACCGCCCGCGCCAGCGGGTTGGCGAAGGGCCGCTCCGGCATCACAATAGTCTTGGTTTCGCTGGTCGCGGTGTGTCCGGCATCGTCGGTGGCCACAAGCGACAGCTTGATGCTGGCGCCGGCCCAGACATGCTCGGTGAGGTCCTTAGTGGTCTTGGCGGCGTTCGCCTTGCCGCCGCGGCGCGGCAGCGCCAGCGGCAGGTCAGGCGGACCGTAGAGCGGATGCGCATCGGGCGCCGCCGGATCGGCCAGCGCGAAAACCGCCTTGGCGGTGGCCGCGCCATAGTCGTCGTCGATCTGGTAGTTGAGCTCGAAGGCGCCGTTGACGGCGCGCTTGGGCTCGCCGACGAAGCGGATCGTCGGCGGCTTGTCGGGGATCACCGCGAAGGCCCAGCGACCGAGATCGGCTTCGCCCGACTTCAGCGTCAGCGTGCCGTCGGCGGTCAGCTTGCCGGTGAACTGGCGCAGCTTGGGGGTCGCGGGGTTGACCGCCGCTGCCTTGACGGCCGCCACCTGTGGTCCCGACGGGTCGATGGCGCGAGCATTGCCGCCCTTGTCGGCAAAGCTTAGCGTTTCCTCGCCGGAGCCGCCGGTCACGCGCAGCGAGACGTCGCTGCCTTGCGGCACGGTGAAGGTGGCAACCGCCTGCTTGGCGTTGCCATCGATGACTGGCGCGGTCAAGAAGATGGGCGGCTTGCCGGTATAGGCCGGCGGGGTCACCCAGGCATCGATGCGCGGCGGTACGATGTCGCGCGCCGCATGGGCACTGAAACCATCGGACAGCCTGCCGCCGGACGGTCCGAAGGAGAAGGCAAAAGCGGTGACCAACAGCAGCGCCGCCACGGCACGCAATGCCCACGGATCGCGCTCCGGCACGCGCGTACGCGGCAGGTCGGCGCCAAGGCTGCCGAGCTTGTCGGCCATGCGCTTTTGGTGTTCGCGCCACAACGCCTGGGAAAAGATGCTTTCCTTGCCGCTGGGACGGTCGGTCTGCACCAGCACCGGGCTGTGCTGCAGCTGGTTGGCGGCCTCGATACGGCGGTCGATTTCAGCGGCGGATGGAAGCTTGAAGAAACGCAGCGGATAGAGCGCCGCCAGCGTGGCAATACCGAACGCCGTGACCAGCATAACGCGCGCAATGTCAGGCAGCCGGGGGAAAAGGCCGAGCCAGGAGAGGCTGAGAAACAGGCTGGCGATGATGAGCAGCGGCAGAAGCAGCGGCCAGCCGCGCTCGACCGTCATCGAGACCCGTGTCGCCAGCCGGCTCAGGGCAAGCCGCCCGGCCAGGCTGCGATCGCCACTGGAAATGGGGCGTTCCGTCATGGGCCCTTCCTGCCCGGGCGGGATGGCCCGGACTCAACAAGCAGAAGTTTACCAGCAAACACGGCAAAGGCGAGGCGGTTCCGGAAAACTTGAAAAGCTTTGACGGGTTTGCGTCCCACTTCAGTCGAAGCAAGGTTTAGAATTTCGCCGGATCGGTATTCGAGCCGCAGACAAGGACGGCGATCCGCTCGCCCGGCGCCGGCGTGTAGCGGCCGGACAGCAGCGCTGCGAAGGCCGCTGCGCCGCCCGGCTCGGCGATGATCCGCACCCGCTCCCACAGCGCCTTCTGCGCGGCAATGATGGCGTCGTCGGTGACCAGAATGGAGCGCTCGACAAAAGCCTCGGCGATCGGGAACATCATCTCGCCGACGCGTTTGGGCGCCAGCGAATCGGCGGCAACGCCTTCGGCGGGCGCATCGACGGGGTGGCCGGCTTCGAAGGCGTGATGCAGCGTCGGCGCGCCTTCGGGCTCGATGGCGATGATCCTGATGCCGCCGGCAAACCAGGCGGCGATGCCGCCGATCAGGCCGCCGCCGCCGACAGCGACCAGCAGCGTGTCGATGTCGGGCAGATCGTTTTCGATTTCGAGGCCGAGCGTGCCTTGGCCGACCAATGTTTCCTCCTGGTTGAAGGCATGGATCTGCAGCGCGCCGGTCTTTTCAGCAAAAGCCTCGCTGGCGGCCAGCGCCTCGGCATAGCGGGCGCCGCCGACGATCAGTTCGGCGCCGTAGCCGCGGATGCGCTGCAGCTTGGCCGCCGGGCTGACTTCGGGAACGAAGATCGTCGCCTTGTGGCCAAGCCGCATGGCGGCATAGGCGACCGCGGCGCCATGGTTGCCGCCCGATGCGGCGACGACGCCGGCCGCAGGCACCGGCCGTTCGAGCAGATTGGTGAAGGCGCCGCGCGCCTTGAACGAGCCGGAATGCTGCAGGCATTCGAGCTTGAGGTCGACCGCCAGCGGCGGCCGGTCGAAATCGGCCATGTCGACGCGCAGCACCGGCGTGTGCCTGATATAGCGGCGGATGCGCGGTTCCATCGCGGCGATGCGTTCGCGCGTGACGGTGTTGCCGTTCGTCATGACCATCTCCTTGGGATTGACAGCAATTAGTAACTTGGCAAAATGGCTAAATGCAAGAGGTTCAAATCTTCAGGGCGATCGCCAATGAACGCAGGCTGCAGATCCTCGACTGGCTGAAGGATCCGCAGGCGCATTTCCCGGCCCAGGCAGATGGCGATCTGGTCGAGGACGGCGTTTGCGCGCTGCTGATCGCGGAGAAGCTCGGCATTACGCAGGCGACGCTCTCCGAACATATGCGCGTGCTTACCCAGGCCGGCCTGCTGCGGCCCAAGCGCATCAAGCAATGGACGTTCTACCGCCGCGACGAGGACAGGATCGCCGACGCAAGGTTGCTCATCCAGAACCGGCTGTAGCGCAGCCGGCGCTGCGGCTCCTATGCAAGCCAGTCGGGCACCGAATCCAGGCCGATCAGCTCGTCATAGGTCTGGCGCCGGCGCACGACGTGGAAACGGTCGCCGTCGACCAGAACCTCAGGCACAAGTAGGCGGGTGTTGTAGGTGCCGGATTGCACCGCGCCATAGGCGCCGGCGGTGGTGACGGCAATGAGGTCGCCAGACTTGAGCCGGGGCAGGTCACGGTCGAGGCCGAGATAGTCGCCGGTCTCGCAGACCGGGCCGACGACGTCGACCGCCATGCGCGGCGTGTCGGCCGGCGGCTGCACCACCGGCTTGATGTCGTGGAAGGCATCGTAGAGCGTCGGCCGGATCAGATCGTTCATGGCGGCGTCGACGACGAGGAAGTTCTTGGCGTCGCCTTCCTTCACGAATATCACTTCCGAGACCAGGATGCCGGCATTGCCGACGATCAGCCGGCCCGGCTCGAACATCACCTTCACCCCAAGCTTTGTCAGATGCTTCCTGACGATATCGCCATAGGCATCGGGCAGAGGCGGCGGGCTGTTGTCGGTGCGGTAGGGGATGCCGAGGCCGCCGCCGAGATCGACATGCTCGACGGCGTGGCCATCGGCGCGCAGCGCGCCGACCAGTTCCGCCAGAAGCGCGAAAGCATCGTCAAAGGGCTGCAACTCGGTGATCTGGCTGCCGATGTGGGTATCGATGCCGATGGGCTTGGTGCCCGGCAAACTGGCCGCGCGGGCATAGACCTGGCGCGCCCTTTGCCATGGAATGCCGAACTTGTTCTCGGCCTTGCCGGTGGAGATCTTCCTGTGCGTCCTGGCGTCGACATCCGGGTTGATGCGCAGCGAGACCGGCGCCACCTTGCCGAGCGCGGTGGCGCGGGCCGACAGCAACTCCAGCTCCGGCTCGGATTCGACATTGAAGCAGAGAATGCCGGCCTCGAGCGCAAAATCCATTTCGCGCGCGGTCTTGCCGACGCCCGAGAATACGATCTTGCTGGCCGGGATGCCGGCGGCGAGCGCGCGGCGCATTTCGCCTTCCGAGACGGTATCGGCGCCGGCGCCGAGCTTTGCCAGCGTCCGCAGCACCGCCTGGTTGGAATTCGCCTTCAAGGCGTAACAGACCAGCGTGTCGAGACCGGCAAAAGCCCCGGCGAACACCCGGTAGTGCCTCGTCAAGGTTGCCGTCGAATAACAATAGAACGGCGTGCCGACGCTTGCGGCGATGTCTGGTATCGCCACGTCCTCGGCATGGAGCACGCCGTCGCGGTAGTCGAAATGGTTCACGAGAGTGTTTCCGGAAGTTGGAGCACGAGACCAGGCCAGAAAGACCAAGCCGGTCTCATCGGCTCTAGATCAGCGGGTCCAGGATGAACTTCTTGTCCACGACCGGTTTTTCCGGCTCTGGCGGCACCGGCTGTTTGGCGCGCTCGGCGTCCTTGCGGGCCTGGACGGCCGCTTCATAGGGCGTGTCGAGACCAGCCTTACGGCCGCAAGCGGTCACGGCAGCCATCGCCGTCAGCAGCGTCAGCGTCACCAAAATCCTGCTCGCGGTCATCGATCCATCCGTCCGAAACTTTATGTGCTGCGCTTTTAACCGAGTTTTAGGCGCATTGCACCCCGGCATCATGCCTTGGCGATGCGCTTTTTCCAGCTGCGGATCTGCTTCCTGACCTCCGATGGCGCGGTGCCGCCGAAACTGGTGCGGCTCTTGACCGAATTCTGCACCGCCAGAACCGAGAAGATGTCTGCCGTGATGCCGGGGTTGATCGACTGCAGATCCTCCAGCGACAGCTTTTCAAGGCTCACCTTCTTCTCTTCGGCCAACGCCACCGCGCCGCCGGTGACATGGTGTGCCTCACGGAAGGGCAGGCCCAGCGCGCGCACCAGCCAGTCGGCGAGGTCGGTCGCGGTCGCGTGGCCCGAGCCGGCGGCTTTTTTCATGGCGGCGGCATTGACCGTCATGTCGCGCACCATGCCCGTCATCGCAGCCAGCATCAAATCGAGTGTTTCGGCAGCGTCGAAGACCGATTCCTTGTCTTCCTGCATGTCCTTGCCGTAGGTCAGCGGCATGCCCTTCATCACGGTCAGCAGCCCGACGAGATGGCCGGTGACGCGGCCGGTCTTGCCGCGCACCAGTTCGGCGGCGTCCGGGTTCTTCTTCTGCGGCATGATCGAGGAGCCGGTGGAGAAACTGTCCGACAGCCTAACGAAGCCGAATTGAGGCGTCGACCAGATGATGATTTCTTCGGCGAGCCGCGACAGATGCGTGGCGCAGATCGCCGCCAGGCTCAAAAACTCCAGCGCGAAATCGCGGTCGGAGACGCTGTCCAGGGAATTGCGCATCGGCTCGCGGAAGCCGAGCGCCTTGGCGGTCTTGTGGCGATCGATCGGAAAACTGGTGCCGGCAAGCGCTGCCGCGCCGAGCGGGCTTTCATCCAGCCGCTCGATGGCGTCGCGGACGCGCGACAGGTCGCGCGAAAACATCTCGACATAGGCCATGCAATGGTGGCCGAAGGTCACCGGCTGCGCCGCCTGCATGTGGGTGAAGCCGGGCATCACGGTCGCCGCATGCTCCTCGGCGCGGTCGAGCAAGGCTGAGATCAGCCCCTTCAGCGCCTCGGCGACGCGAAAGCACTCGTCCTTGACCCAGAGCCGGAGATCCACCGCCACCTGGTCGTTGCGTGACCGCGCCGTGTGCAGGCGGCCGGCGGCCGGGCCGATCAGATCGGCAAGGCGGGCCTCGATGTTCATGTGAATGTCTTCCAGCCGGGTCGAGAACTCGAACGTGCCGGCCTCGATCTCTTTCAGGATCGTGTTCAGCCCGTGAGCGATTTTTTCTTGATCGGCCGCCGAAATAATGCCCGTTTCAGCCAACATCTCGCTGTGGGCGACCGAACCTCTTATGTCTTGGGCATAGAGTTTGCGGTCGAACGAAATCGACGCGTTGATCGCTTCCATGATCGCGGCCGGACCCGAGGCAAAACGTCCGCCCCACATCTGGTTGCTGGCCTTCTTGTCGCTCATCGCTATAACCCGTGCTCCGGAGCAGTCTTAGAAAATGGCAGACGGTAGCAGATACTTCCCGGCCCCGCGCCTGATCCTCGCCGCTTTGCTGGCGGGCGTGCTGGCCGGCGTGGTCGCGGTATATGTCAGCGAGAGCGGGTCTGGCAACAACGCAGCCACCGGCAGCGCACCTGCGGCCGGCGCGGGCAACAGCAAGGACGACGTCGCCTGCGCCGCCAAGAGCGACCGCGCCAAAAAGGTTGCCGCCGCGGCCACCGGCCAGGTGGCGGCATTGCTGCCCGCCGATCCGCCGCAATCGCTGAAAAGTCTCGCCTTCAACGGTCCCGACGGCAAGCCGATGACGATCGCCGATCATGCCGGCAAGACCGTGCTGCTCAACCTGTGGGCGACGTGGTGCGCGCCCTGCCGTGCGGAAATGCCGGCGCTCGACGCCTTGCAGAAGGAAAAGGGCAGCGATGCCTTCGAAGTGGTCGCGGTCAATGTCGATGCCGGCGACGATGTGAAGCCCAAGAAGTTCCTCGCCGATATCGGCATCGGGTCGCTCGGCTACTACCGCGATTCGACGCTGGCGCTGTTCAACGACGTCAAGACGCGCGGCTTGGCGCTAGGCCTCCCCGTCACCATGCTGATCGATGGCGAAGGCTGCCTGGTCGCGCATATGAACGGACCGGCCGAATGGTCGGGACCGGATGCCAAGCGCCTGGTCGAGGCCGCACTCGCCCCTTAGAGCGGTTCACCGTTTCGTCGAAACGGCTACCCGCGCTAACTTTTTTGTTTCGACGCAATTTCGGACGGAAAACCGTTTCACACTAATTGCTCTAGGCTGAGCGCAGGGCCGCCGCCGGCGGCAGCATCAAGATGCTGCCGCCGCGTTGTTTGACGCCGGCGTCGTCTTGTGCCGCCGGTGCCGCTACGCCGGTCAGTTCGCTGAACGCCTCGATCGGGCTGGGCCGGCCTAGATAGTAGCCCTGGCCGATCTCGCAGGCCTCGGCGTCGAGGAATTTCAGCTCGCCCAGCGTCTCGACGCCCTCGGCCAGAACCGGCAGGCCGAGACCGCGGCCAAGCCCCAGAACGGCGCGCACGATGGCTGCCACCTGGCCGTTGCTGTCGACTGATTTGATGAATGAGCCGTCGATCTTGATCTTGTCGAAGGGGAAGGCGCGGAGATTGGACAGCGAGGAGTAGCCGGTGCCGAAATCGTCCATCGCCACACGCACGCCAAGCGCCTTCACCTGGCGCAAGGTCGCCAGCGCGCGCGGCATGTCCTTGACCAGCGCCGTTTCGGTGATCTCGAGTTCGAGCCTGCCGGGCGTCAGGCCGGAGCCGAGCAGGACTTCATGCACCTTACGGCTGAAATTCGGATTGTGGAGCTGCACCGCCGAGACATTGACCGCGACGGTGAGAGGGTTCTTCCAGCGCGCTGCCTCGGCGCAGGCCGTCGCCAGCACCCATTCGCCGATCTGGATGATGACGCCGCTGTCTTCGGCCACCGGGATGAAGGTCGCCGGCGACACGTCGCCGCGCTGCGGATGGCGCCAGCGGATCAGCGCTTCGAACCCGACCATCCGCCCGCTGCTGATCTCCTTTTGTGGCTGGTAGACGAGGCGAAACTCATCGCGCGCCATGGCCTGGCGCAGTTCGTGCTCCATCACGCGCCGGTCTCGCGCCTCGGCGCCCATCGAGGCCTCGAAGTAACGGTAAGTGTCCTTGCCCTCGGCCTTGGCGCGGTAGAGCGCGGTGTCGGCGTGGCTGACCAGGAGTGTCGGCTCATCGGCGTCGAGCGGATAAAGTGCAATGCCGATGCTGGCCGACACCAGCCCGCCACCGACCGACAGCCGGTTTTCCTCGCGCATGGCCGCCAGCACCGCCTCGGCGATGCGGCCGGCCGCCTGCGGATCGGGAAGGTTCGGAGCGATGATGGCGAACTCGTCGCCGCCGAGACGCGCCAGCATCTGTCCGTGGCGGAGCACGGCGGAGGCGCATAGCGCCACCTTCTGCAGCATGGCATCGCCGGCGCCATGCCCGAACAGGTCGTTCACTTCCTTGAAGCGGTCGAGGTCGAGCAGCAGCAGCGCAAGATGCCCACCCTTGCCGCCGCGGTCCATTGCGGCAATTTCGGCCTCGAGCCGGCCGGAGAAACTGCGGCGGTTGGGGAGCCCGGTCAGCGGGTCGAAATGGGCGAGGCGCAGGATCTCCTGCTCGGCCTTCCGGCGTTCGCGGATGTCGCGCACGGCGACAACGCTGTGCCGCTTGCCGCAATAGTCGATGCTTCTGGCGATAAGTTCGACGGGGATGGTGGCGCCGTCATGGGCTCTGAGTTCGGCTTCCTGTGCCTGTCCGCTGCAGTCGGACATGCCGGCCGCGGTGCGTTCGCCGAAGAGATCGCCAAGCAGCATCGCGTTCAGCACTTCCGGCGCAATGCCGGTGAGTGCCGCGATGCTGTCATTGGCGCTGACGATGCGGGCGCCATCGCAGACGATCAGCCCCTCGACGGCGGCGTTGGCGAGGCCGTGCATGCGCTCGGCCTCGAGCTTGTGACGCCGGAAGCGAAGGTCGATCCACAATGCTGCGGCTGAAAGCACCAGGATAGCCAGGCTGACTGCAGCGGCGGCGAAGGCCTGCGACACCGGTTCGACCGTGAACTGCGATATCTCGATGGAGGAGTCCGGGAAGATCGACACCGCGCCCATGGCGATGAAGTGCAGGCTGCAGATCGCCAGCGTCAACAGGATGGCGGCGGCGATTGTGGCCTGCATGGACGGCCGTCGCAACACCACCAGCAGCGCCAGCGCGGCGAGGGTGACGCCTGTCAGCACCGAGACGCCGACCAGCAGCGGGTTCCAGACGATGCGCCCTTCGACCTCGAAGGCGGCCATGCCGATATAGTGCATGGCGGCGATACCAGCGCCGAGGACCGCGCCGCCGACCAGAGGGTAGTCGATGCCCCGGCGCAAGGTGGCGATCCACATGCCCGCAGCGGTCAGGGCGACGGAACCGGCGAGCGAAAGCGCCGACATTTCCGTATTGTAGGCGTTGGGGATTCCGGGAGAAAAGGCAAGCATTGCGATGAAGTGCGTCGCCCAGATACCGAAGCCGGTGGAAGTGGCTGCTATCATCAGCCAGGTATAGCGGTTGCGCTCGCTCGAGCGGTCGACATGGCGAAGCAGGTTGACCGCCGAGAAGGAAGAAATACCGCAAATGAGCGCTGCCAGTGCGACCAGTCTCAGATCGTGCTCATGCACGATACAATTATAGACCGTCAGCATCTCGCCCCACCTGCTCTCCCACAGCAATCAAGCCGTCCACTTGATTAGTATGCCACGCTTGACGAAGAATCGGTTATGCGAACTACAACTACAGCGGGTTTTTCGGGTTGTACGTTGCGGCGATCCTGTCTCATTCCAGACGCACGGTTACAGCAGCGCCTGGCGCGATGCCGCTCGGCCGATCTCGATCTGGCCGAGCGCCGGTTTGGCGGCCGCACGGTGCAGGTGCGTGGCGCTGTCACGCGGGCCCTTCACGCATCGCTGGGCGGTCGGCGATCCTTGCAGGCCCACCATGCCCCATTCTATCGCTGAGCCGGCTTGGCATTTCTCTCGGTCCTCGTTGCAAGGCGAGGGGGCGCGAAGTTAGCCGGGTATGAAATTCACGAAACAGCAACAAATCCGTTGTCCGATTGTCATCAGAGACACATATTGCGTTCGCGGGAGCGCCCCTTTCGCCAATGACAAACGGGAGATGAAACATGAAGTTGTTCGGCTTTGCGGCCGGTGTTGCCGCCACCTTGACCCTGCTTTCCACCACCTCCGCCTTCGCCGCCACCCAGATCAGTTGGTGGCATGCAATGACCGGCGCCAATGCCGAGGTGGTCGACAAGATCGCCAAGGATTTCAATGCCAGCCAGAGCGACTATGAAATTCTCCCTGTTTTCAAGGGCACCTATCCCGAAACGCTGAATGCCGGCATCGCTGCCTTTCGTGCGGGGCAAGCGCCCGACATCATCCAGGTGTTCGACGTGGGTACCGGCGTCATGATGGCCGCCGAAGGTGCGATCAAGCCGGTGGCCGATGTGCTGACCAGCGCCGGCGTGACCTTCGACAAGAGCCAGTATTTGCCCGGCATCGTCGGCTACTATTCGAAGCCGGACGGGACCATGCTGTCCTTCCCCTATAATTCCTCGTCGCCCATCCTCTACTATAACAAGGATATCTTCCAGAAGGCCGGGCTTGATGTGAACAATCCGCCAAAGACCTGGAACGAGGTGTGGGAAGCCGCCAAGAAGATCAAGGCGAGCGGCGCCGCTTCCTGCGGCTATACCTCGACGTGGTTGACCTGGATCCACCTTGAGGCCTTCGCTGCCTGGAACGACGTTTCCTATGGCACCAACCAGAACGGACTTGCCGGAACCGACGTCGAGCTCAAGATCAATGCGCCGATCTTCGTCAATCATTTCCAGGCGCTCGCCGACCTGGCCAAGGACGGCACCTTCAAATATGGCGGCCGTACATCCGAAGCCAAGCAGATCTTTCTTGCCGGAGAATGCGGCATCTTCACCGAATCGTCGGGGGGTCTCGGTGACATCGTCAAGTCGGGCATGAACTACGGCATCGGCCAGCTTCCCTATGATAGTGACGCCAAGGGCGCGCCCCAGAACACCACGCCGGGCGGCGCCAGCCTGTGGGTGTTCGGCAACAAATCGGACGAGGAATACAAGGGCGTCGCGGCGTTCTTCTCCTATCTCTCCAAGACCGAAGTGCAGGAGTATCTGCACCAGAAGTCGGGTTATCTGCCGGTGACGCTCGCTGCCTATGAGGCGACCAAGAAGTCCGGCTTCTATGACAAGAACCCGGGCCGTGAGACGCCGATCCTGCAGATGCTGGGCAAGGCGCCGACCGAGAACTCGAAGGGCGTGCGCCTCGTCAACCTGCCGCAGGTGCGCGACATCGAGAATGAGGAGTTCGAGAAGATGCTGGCCGGCCAGCAGACTGCGCAGCAGGCGCTCGACAATGCGGTCGCACGCGGCAACAAGGCGATTCAGGAAGCGATCGGAAACTGAAGCGGTTTGTCAGTCGAACCTCGTCCACGCGGACCCGCGTGGACGACTTCCTGAACAGCGAGGGAACCACACTGTCTCCACGCGTCGTCTTTCCCAACAAGACCCTGCCCTATCTGCTGGTGGCGCCGCAAGTCGCCATTACGCTGATCTTTTTCTACTGGCCGACGGGGCAGGCGCTCTACCAGTCGATGCTTAGGGAAGACCCGTTCGGGCTGAAGAGCAAGTTCGTCGGGCTCGCCAATTTTCGCAAGGTGCTGGCCGACCCGGCCTACCTCAACTCGATCAAAGTTACGCTGGTGTTCTCTCTGGCGACCGCGATCGTCGCCATGGGTGTGGCCCTGTTGCTTGCCGTCATGGCCGAGAAGGTGGTGCGCGGCAAAGGCCTTTATCGCACGCTGCTGATCTGGCCGTATGCGGTGGCGCCGGCGATTGCCGGCATGTTGTGGCTGTTTCTGTTCAATCCCTCGATCGGTTCGCTGGCCTACGCCTTGAGAGGTCTCGGCATTGCCTGGGATCCCTTGCTTAACGGCAACCAAGCCATGATCCTGCTGGTATCTGCGGCTGCCTGGAAGCAGATCAGCTACAATTTCCTGTTCTTCGTCGCCGGGCTGCAGGCGGTGCCGAAGACGTTGATAGAGGCGGCGGCCATGGACGGCGCCGGGGAGACGAAGCGCTTCTGGACCATCGTCTTCCCGCTGCTCGCACCGACGACCTTCTTCCTGCTGGTCGTCAACACTGTCTATGCGCTGTTCGACACTTTCGGTATCGTTCATGCCGTCACCGGCGGCGGGCCAGGCAAGGCCACCGAGACGCTGGTCTACAAGGTCTACAATGACGGTTTCGTCAATTTGATCCTCGGCGATTCGGCCGCGCAGTCGGTCATCCTGATGGTCATCGTCATCTCACTCACGGCCATCCAGTTCCGCTATGTGGAACGCAAAGTCCACTACGGTTGAGCGCGAGCGATGATTGGTCAGTCCCCGCTTCGCGCCCTCATCGCCCACGCCGTGCTCATCCTGGGCATCCTGATCGTCGCTTTCCCGATCTACTACACCTTCGTTGCCTCCACGCAGACGCTGCAGACCATCCTCAAGCCGCCATTGCCTCTTTTGCCCGGCGACCAGGTCTGGAACAATTACAGCGAGGCGCTGTTCGGCGGTGTCGGCCGCATCGGCGGCGTCAGTGTCGGCCGATTGCTGCTCAACACCACGATCATGGCGCTCGGCATCGCGGTGGGGAAGATTTTCATCTCGATCCTTTCGGCCTATGCGATCGTGTTCTTCCGTTTTCCGCTTCGGATGGTCTTCTTCTGGCTGATCTTCATCACGCTGATGCTTCCCGTCGAGGTGCGCATCCTGCCGACCTACAAGGTGATGGTCGATCTCGGCATGATCGACACCTATGCCGGCCTGATCATTCCGCTGATCGCCTCGGCCACCGCCACGCTTCTGTTTCGCCAGTTCTTCATGACCATCCCAGGTGAGTTGGTGGAAGCGGCGCGTGTCGACGGCGCCGGACCATGGCGATTCTTTTTCGACATCCTGCTGCCGCTGTCGCGCACCAACATCGCGGCGCTGTTCGTCATCCTCTTCATTTATGGCTGGACGCAGTACCTGTGGCCGCTGCTCGTCACCAACAGCAATGACATGAACACCATCGTCATCGCACTTAGAAAGATGGTCTCCTTCGCCGATGCCGATACCCAATGGCATCTGGTCATGGTCACCGCGATGCTGGCCATACTGCCGCCGATCCTGATCGTGGTGCTGATGCAACGCTGGTTCGTGCGCGGACTGGTCGATACCGAAAAGTGAGAAGCTGATGGCGACCATCGATCTGAAGGATGTGAAGAAAGTCTATCCCGGCGGCGTCGAGGCGGTGAGGGGTGTCTCGATCGCCATTCCCGACAAGGAGCTTTGCGTGCTGGTTGGGCCGTCCGGCTGCGGCAAGTCCACGCTGCTGCGGATGATCGCCGGGCTTGAGACCATTTCTTCCGGCACCGTCGCCATCGACGGCAAGATCGTCAACACGATCGGTCCGACCGAGCGCGACATCGCCATGGTGTTCCAGAACTATGCGCTCTATCCACATATGAAGGTCTACGACAACATGGCCTACGGGTTGCGCAACCGGGGTACTCCCAAGGACGAGATCGACAGCAGGGTTCGCTCGACCGCCAAGGTGCTGGAGCTCACGGCGCTGCTCGACCGGCGCCCGCGCGAGCTTTCCGGCGGCCAGCGCCAGCGCGTGGCCATGGGTCGCGCAATCGTGCGCAATCCAAAAGTCTTCCTGTTCGACGAACCGCTTTCCAACCTCGACGCCAAACTGCGCGGCCAGATGCGGGTCGAAATCAAGAATTTGCAGCGCTCGCTCGGTGTCACCTCGGTCTACGTCACCCACGACCAGCTTGAGGCGATGACGCTGGCCGATATTCTCGTCGTCATGAATGGCGGGTTGGTCGAGCAGACGGGCGCGCCGCTCGACATCTACGAGAAGCCGGCATCGACCTTCGTCGCCTCCTTCATCGGAGCGCCGCCGATGAACCTTCTGCCTCTTTCGCAAGGACCGGCTGGTCCGGCGCTGACCGACGGCAAGACGGTTGACTTCGCGCCTACGAACGCCGCCACGCTTGGCTTCCGCCCTGAGGATGCCGACGTCACCTTCAGTGCCGAGGCATCATCCGGCGCGCTTATTCTGCCTGCGGCGGTCGAGGCGGTCGAACCTGTGGGAGCCGAAAGCTTTCTTCACTGTGCCGCCGGCGGCAACCGCATCGTCGTGCGTGTGGCCGGCCGCGCCACGGCCAAACCCGGCGATCAACTGCGCGTCGTGGCCAGGGCCGAGAAGCTGCATTGGTTCGACAATGCTGGGAAACGAGTCGATTGACGCAGCCGCTCGCGCCAATCCGACGCATCGGCAGTTCAGGCGAAGACATGCGCCTTGCCGGAAACTGTCAGACGCACGATCTCGCCGACGGCAGGTGCGTCGATTCCCGGCTTGCGTAAGGTCAGCGGTGTGCTGCCGATCGCCGCGGCGTCCGGCGGATCGGGGTTGTTCAACAGCCGCACGGCAATGGTGCACATCGAGCCTGCGAATTCCGAGTCCGTCACCTCGGCGAATATCGTGCCCGCAGGACCCGACATGCCTTCGCGCGACGTGCGCTTTACCTGCACCTGCTCCGGTCGCAGCATGATGCGGGCGATGTCGCGCCGCTCCTTCGAGTCGACGGCTATGCGACCAAGCGAGGAGGTGGCGAAGCCGCCTGAAATCTTTGCCGGCAAGATGATGGCGTCGCCAAGAAACTCGGCAACCATGCGGTCTTTCGGCTGCAGATAGAGTTCTCGCGGTGTGCCGATCTGAGAGAACCTTCCGTCGCGCATGACCGCCACCTGGCTGGCGAAGGACAGCGCCTCGGCCTGGTCGTGGGTGACCAGGATGGTGGTGATGCCGGCGGCTTCGAGTAGTTCGGCGACCGCCTTGCGCATCGAGGCGCGCAGACCGGTGTCGAGCGCCGAGAACGGTTCGTCGAGAAGCATCAGCCTGGGCTTCATCGCCATGGCGCGGGCCAGCGCCACGCGCTGCTGCTGGCCGCCGGAGAGCTGGTGCGGGCGGCGCTTGAGGATCGCCTTGTCCAGCCCGACGGTATAGGCGAGCTCGGCGATGCGCTCGGCGCGCTGGTCCTCGCCGCGGGCCATGCCAAAGCCGATATTGTCGCCGATGCTGAGATGCGGGAACAGGGCGCCATCCTGCGCCACCAGGCCGATGCCGCGGCGGTGCGCCGGCACCGCATGGCCGCCATTGGCCAGCACCTCGCCGTCGAGCACGACGCGGCCCTGGTCGGGCGCCTCGAAGCCGGCGATCAGCCGCAGCAACGTCGTCTTGCCGCAGCCGGACGGGCCGACGATCGCGGTGCGACTGCCGCTTGCGGCGCTGAGCTCGATGCCGGCAAGGGCTGCGACCGGGCCGTAGTGCTTGGTGAGGCCACTGATTTCGAGAAAGCTCATCGCCCGGCCATCCGTTTCGACTGGACATAGAGCAGCCAGGTCAGCGGCAGCGACATCGCCACCATGATGAAGGCGTAAGGGGCGGCGGAGGCATAGTCGATCTCGCCGCTATAGGACCAGAACGCCATGGCCAGCGTGCGCGTGCCGTTGGGCGCCAGCATCTGGGTGGCGGTCAGCTCGTTCATGATGCCGAGCGCGACCAGCGCCATGCCGGCCGCAGCCCCCGGCGCCGACAGGCGAATCGTTGTCGACCAAAGCGCCTTCAGCGGCGGCCGGCCAAGGCTGGCGGCGGCGCGTTCGAGCTCGACCGGCGCCTGTGCGATCGAGGCTCTGAGGCTGATCAAGGCGCGCGGCAGGAACATCAGGGCATAGGCGACCAGGATTGTGAACAGCGTCTGGTAGAGCGGCATGGCGATGCGCACGGTAATGGTGACCAAGGCCAGCGCGATGACCACGCCGGGCAGCGAACCGACAATGTAGTTGCAGCCTTCGAGCAGCCGCTGCAGCGGTCCCGGCGCGCGGATCGAGATCCAGGCCATCGGCATGGCGGCGATGGTCGCAAGCAAGGCGCCGGCCAGCGCCAGGAACAGTGTCTGGCCAAGCGCCAGGCCGATCTCGTCCAAACGCCAGACATCGGCGCCGCCGGCGACCAGCCAGCGGCCGATGGTGACGAAGGGCACGCCGATGGCGAGCAGCGTGGTGACGGCAGGCAGAGCCAGGCAAGCCAGCGTGGCGCGCCCGAGCCTCGAGCGCTGCCGGTGGCGCGCCGCGCCTGAGCCGACGCGGGCATAGCGCTCTTCGCCGCGCACCAGCACCTCCAGAGCGAGCAGCACGAAGCAGCATGTCACCAGGACGCCGGCCAGCATGTTGGCGGCGGGGCCGTTGAAGGTCGACTGGAACTGGTCGACGATCGCGGTGGTGAAAGTGTCGAAGCGGATGAAGACGTAGAGGCCGTATTCGGCCAGCAGATGCAGGCCGACCAGCAGCGCGCCGCCGCAAATGGCCAGTCTCAGCTGCGGCAGCACGACACGCCAAAACACCCGCCATGGTCCAAGGCCGAGTGCTGCGGCTGCGTCCTCCAAAGCAGGATCGAGCCGGCGCAGAGCCGCCGCCAGCGGCAGATAGAGGAACGGGAAATAGGCGAGAACCGAGACCAGCACGCCGGCCCACAGGCCGTGCAAGGTCGGCACCATGGTGATCCAGGCGTAGGAATGCACGAAGGCGGGGATGGCGAGCGGCGCCACCGACAGCCAGGCCCACAGGCGGGCGCCGGGCAGGTCGCTGCGCTCGGTCAGCCATGCCAGCGTCACCGACAGCACGGTGGCGATCGGCACGGTGAGCGCCACCAGAAGCACGGTGTTGACCAGAAGTTCGCCGACGCGCGGCCGGAAGACCAGGGCCGAAGCAGTGTCCCAGCCGATCTGCACACCGATCCAGATGATGAACGCCAGCGGCAGCAGCGACAGCAGCGAGACGATTATGGCGGCAAGCGCGATCCAGGACATGGGCTTCCGGCGGGACCGCCCGACTGTCTGGCCTGAACGTGCGAGATCGACCGCAGTTTGCATCAGCTCGACCGCGCCACTGCCGCCGGGGCGGGGGCGCCGCAGGCGCGGCCGGAAACGCAATGTGTTGTCATGGACAATGCCATCTCGAAAACAGAGCGCTCCTGCGGAAAGTCCGGCAGGAGCGCAATCGTTGCCCTTTTAGGACGAACCCAGCCTAAAGCAAGCCGGCTGCCGTCATCAGGTCCGTCACCTTTTTGGAGTTCAGTGTCGCCGGATCGACCTTCGGCGCCTGCAGGTCGGCCAGCGGCACCAGCTTGGGATTGGACTGCGCGTCCTTGCCGATAGCGTATTCGAAGGACGTGCCGGTCTTCAGCACGTCCTGGCCGCCTTTCCCGGTCACCCATTTGAGGAACGCCTGGGCTTCCTTCGGGTGTTTGCTCGAGGCGAGCACGCCGCCGCCGGAGATCGAGACGAAAGCGCCGGGATCCTGGTTCTTGAAATAATGCAGTTCGACGTTCTTGCTGTTTTCGCCGGTCTTTGCCTGATCGCCGAAATAGTAATAGTGGTAGATGATTCCGCCTTCGATCTCGCCGGCATTGACCGCCTTCATCACCGTGCCGTTGCCCTTGTAGGCGGTGAAATTCTCCTTCATGGCCTTCAGCCAGTCGGCGGTTGCGGCTTCGCCCTTGAGCTCGAGCAGCGCGCTGACGATGGCCTGAAAATCGGCGCCGGAAGGCGAGGCTGCCCAGCGGCCTTTCCAGCTCGGATCGGCGAGATCGAGCATCGATTTGGGCAGCTTTTCGGCCGTGAGCTTGGTTTTGTTGTAGGCAAAGACGGTGCTGCGCGCCGCGACACCCACCCATCTGCCGCTGCTCGGCTGGAATTCGGCCGGGACTTGCGCCAGCGTGTCGGCGTCGACCGGCGCGAAAAGGCCCGCCGCTTCGACCAGGGTCATCGCCGGCGAGTTTTCGGTCAGGAACACGTCGGCCGGCGAAGAAGCGCCCTCGGCGACGATCTGGTTGGAGAAATCGCTGTCGCCGCCATTGCGCAGCGTGACCTTGATGCCGGTTTCCTTGGTGAAACCTTCGACCCATTCCTTGGCCAGGCTCTCATGCTGGGCGTTGTAGACGATGATGCCGGCATCCGCGGCCATCGCCGGCCCGGCGATCATGCTCACGGCCAGCGCTGTGGCCCCCGCTAGGGTGGAGAGCGTGTATCTCATGGCGTCATCCTCAATCTCGGTGGTTCTGGTTTCGCAGGCTGCACCTATCGATACCTGACAGCAGTAGTCAACATTGCTCGGCTGCTTCAATCGGTCGCCGCTCCCGCAAACTTTCGTGATTTTGCGGCACTTTGGCTTGGACATCATTTCGCCGGACACGTAACAAATCGATGCCGAGGCGCGAAGATCGGGGAGTGAACTCTTGTGAGCGGCAAGGATGAGGCCGAGCTTTCCCGGCTGATGCGGGCCGCGATCGCGGGAGATGAAAGGGCCTACGCCGACTTTTTGCACCGGATCGCCGCGCTGGTTCGCGGCTTTGCGAGGCGCAAGATCGTACAGGGCGGGGTCGATCCCGAGGATGTCGTGCAGGAAACCTTGCTGGCCATTCATGTGAAACGGCATACCTGGCGCCAGGACGCGCCGGTGTTGCCATGGATCTATGCGATAGCCCGCTTCAAGCTGATCGATGCTTTCCGGCGGCGCGGACGGCGCATCGAAATCGAGATCGACGAGATCGCCGAGACCTTTGCCGAGCCGGAAACCGAGACCGTCAGCGAACGCGACATCAACCGGGCGCTGGACGGACTGCCGGCTGCGCAGCGTTCCGTCGTTTCTTCGATCTCGGTCGACGGCCGCTCCATCGGCGAGACGGCGGCCAGGCTCGGCGTCAGCGAGACGGCGGTGCGGGTGTCGCTGCATCGCGGGCTTGCCGCGATCGCCAAGCGATTTGGGCAGGGGCGCTTCGGGCGGCAGTGACATGAGGACGGAGGATCTCATCAAGGCACTCGACGCCGACACAAGCAGCAAGGCGATGCCGCTGCGCTCGGCCTGGTTGATGGCGGCCGCAGCCGCGGCGGTGATCGCGGCTCTGGTCTTCTTTCTCACCATCGGCCCGCGTCCCGACATCATGACCGCCATGCACACGATGCGGTTCCTGGCGAAGTTCGTGTTCACCATCGTGCTCGCCGTCACCGCCTTTGGCCTGGTCCGGGCGTTGGCGACGCCGGGCGCTTCGACGGCAAGAGCCGCGGCCT
Source organism: Mesorhizobium sp. C432A (assembly GCF_030323145.1). Classification (NCBI taxonomy): domain Bacteria; kingdom Pseudomonadati; phylum Pseudomonadota; class Alphaproteobacteria; order Hyphomicrobiales; family Phyllobacteriaceae; genus Mesorhizobium; species Mesorhizobium sp. C432A. The sequence continues at coordinate 1,923,662 of NZ_CP100470.1, forward strand.
GGATGCTGGCGGCGCCGCTGCTGGTGGCCGTGGCGGTGGCTCTCGAACTGTTCATGGTGCCGGAGCCGATGTGGAGCACGCGCATGGTCGGCTCCAACATGATGATCTGCATGGGCTTCATCCCGCTGATCGGCATCGGCCCGCTTGCCGTCTTCCTGTGGATGCTGCGCTATGGCGCGCCGACGCGGCCGGTGTTGGCCGGGGCGGTCGCGGGACTGCTCGCCGGCGGCCTGGCGGCGACCTTCTACGCCGCGCACTGCTTCGACGATTCGCCGCTTTTCGTCGCCACCTGGTACACGCTCGCCATCGCCGTCCTCGCCGGTCTGGGCGCGCTCGGGGGACGGTTCTTCGTGCGCTGGTGACCGGGCCGTTCAAGATCGCCCAATAATCACCGATCCTTAATCATGCCGGCAATTGTTTGCGGGTTCACCGTGTTGCCGGTGGCTCCGGCGCAACCTTTCCTTAAAATCGATCATCCAGTGTTTTTTGCAGAAATGTGTTGCGCATGGGGTGGCATGCACAGTGATGCGGCGAGAGCGAAAAAGCCTGCGGGCTGACAGTCACGTGGCTTTGGTGCTTGCGGCCGGAGGGCTTTGCGCTGCCGTGGTCGCGCTCCTGCTGTCGCGGCTCGATGTCAGCGCCGAAGTGCTGAAGCTATGCTTGCAGATATCGGTGCCGGTCGCCGCCGTTGCGCTGGTTCTCGCCGCCCTGTTCATTTACCGGATACTGGACGACCGCCGGCAGATCGCCGAAAGCGAGCAGCGTTTCCGCCGCGCCATGGAGGATTCGGCGATCGGCATCGCCATTGTCGGCCTCGACGGCCGCATCCATGAAACCAACCCGGCCTTCGCCGCCATGCTCGGCTACAGCAAGCAGGAGATCGAGGCGCTGACCTTCTTCCAGATCACCCATCCCGACGATGTGCAGATCGGCCGTGAGACGATGGACGGCATGCGGGCGGGCACCGTCAACGCCTTCCACTTCGAAAAGCGCTACCTCAGGAAGGACGGCACGCCGGTATGGGCCCATCTTGCCGGTTCCGTCATTCGCGACGAGAAGAGCGGGAGCCCGCTCTACCTGGTCTCCCAGATCGAGGATATCGATGCGCGCAAGCAATCCGAGGCGCGCATAGCCGAAGCCGAAACGCGCTGGAATTTTGCCCTGGCCAGCGCCGGACAAGGCGTCTGGGATCTTGATATGCGGAAGGGCGGCACCACCTACTCCGCCACCTGGGTGAAGATGCTGGGCTATGCCGATGGCGAACTGGACGGCGACCCCGACCGCTGGCTGGCGATGATCCACCCCGACGATCGCGAAAACGTCGCCGAAGCCGATCGTGCCCATCTGGAGGGCAGGACACCGTTCTTCGAAGCCGAGTTCCGGATGCGCCACAAGGATGGCCACTGGGTCTGGATCCTCGACCGCGGCAAGACGCTCGAACGCGACAAGGACGGACGGCTGGTCAGGGCCATCGGCAGCCTGACCGACATCACCCAGCGCAAGCAAACCGAGGAAAGCCTCATCGTATCGGCGGCAATGCTGGCCGACGAGAAGGAGCGGCTGAGGGTGACGCTGCAGTCGATCGGCGACGCCGTCATCTGCACCGATGCCGCCAACCGCATCACCTTCATGAACCCGGTCGCCGAAAAGCTCACCGGCGTTGTTGGCGCGGAGGCGCTCGGCAAGACGCTTGGCCATGTCTACTGGGCGGTGGACGAAGAAACCGGGCAAAGGATCGGCATGACGCGGCCGGCGCTCGGCAGCGCCAGCCCTGCCGACCAGAACAGTCGCGCCGTCCTCATCCGTCGCGACGACACACGCTGCAGCATCCGCCAGGTGGTGTCGCCGATCATGAACGACCGCCAGGAGTTCTGCGGTCTTGTCATCGTCTTCCAGGACTTCACCGATGCGCGCGCCTTGCAGCGCCAGCTCGCCTATGCCGCCGCGCATGATGCGCTGACCGGCCTTGCCAACCGTTCGAGCTTTATCCGCACCATGGAGGAACTGGTCGACCGGAGCCGCAAGGCCGGCACAGCCAGGTCGGCGGGCGAACATCATTTCATGTTCATCGATCTGGACCATTTCAAGCTGGTCAACGACACTGGCGGGCACGCCGCCGGCGACGCCTTGCTGAAGCGGGTTGCCGAGGCCATTCGCGGTGCGCTTGGGCCGGAGGATATCGTGGCCCGCCTCGGCGGCGACGAATTCGCGGTCATCCTGAAAGCCGGGCCGAGCGCCGGCGCCAGGATTGCCGCACGCTCTGTCATCGACGCCATCCGCGGCCTGCAGTTCAGCTGGGACGGCCGGCCGCATGCGATCGATGCCAGCATCGGGCTGGCGCCAATCCACAGCAACAGCGGTGAAGTCGACGAGATCATCGCCCGGGCCGATGCTGCCTGCTATGCGGCCAAGGCCGCCGGCCGCGGCTGTGTTTCCGTGGCGCCTGACGATACCGGGTCAAGAGGCCAAGCAGAGCCGCCGCTTGCAGCGGCGTCCTGAGGGAGCACGGAACTTTCGTTCTGGTGGTTAGCGCGTCGGAACCGGATGCTCGCCGCGATAGTCGTAGAAGCCGCGCCCGGTCTTGCGGCCGAGCCAGCCGGCCTCGACATATTTCACCAGCAGCGGGCAGGGGCGATATTTCGAATCCGACAGGCCGTCATGCAGCACCTGCATAATCGACAGGCAGGTGTCGAGGCCGATGAAATCGGCGAGCTGCAGCGGTCCCATCGGATGGTTGGCGCCGAGCCGCATGGCGGTGTCGATGGCATCGACCGAGCCGACCCCCTCATAGAGCGTGTAGATCGCCTCGTTGATCATCGGCAACAGAATGCGGTTGACGATGAAGGCCGGAAAATCTTCAGAGACGGTGATGGTCTTGTCGAGCTGTTTCACATAGGCCTTGGCCGCCTCGAAGGTCTGATCCTCGGTAGCGATGCCGCGCACCAGTTCGACCAGCTTCATCAGCGGCACGGGGTTCATGAAATGTATGCCGATGAAACGCTCAGGACGGTCGGTCTGCGCGGCAAGCCGGGTGATCGAAATCGACGAGGTGTTGGTCGCCAGAATGGCTTCCGGGTTGAGCTGGGGACAGAGCTGCGCGTAAATCTTGCGCTTGACCGTCTCGTCCTCGGTCGCCGCCTCGATAACCAGATCGGCACCGGCGAGATCAGCCATGGTGGGGGCTGCGGAAATGCGCGCCATCGCTTCGTTACGCAGCTTTTCCTCAAGCTTGCCGGAGCCGACCTGGCGGGCCATGTTGCCGCTGACCGTGGCAATGCCCTTCTCGATACGGTCGGGCGAGACGTCGTAGATCAGCACCTTGAAACCCGAAAGTGCTGATACATGCGCGATGCCGCCGCCCATCTGGCCGGCGCCGATGATGCCGATCGTCTCGATCTTGGCCATTTGCAGCGATCCCGTCGAAAAGGCCTTTGCGGCCTGCTTTTTGTGCAGTGCAAACTAAAAGGGTGGGGCAGCTTCGTCTACCCCACCCTTTCACAATTTAATACGCTTTGGCAGAAAGCGTCAAAGCGCCTTTTGCAGTTCCGGCAGGATGACGAACAGGTCGCCGACCAGGCCATAATCGGCAACCTGGAAGATCGGCGCCTCCTCGTCCTTGTTGATGGCGACGATGACCTTCGAATCCTTCATGCCGGCAAGGTGCTGGATGGCGCCGGAAATACCGACGGCAATATAGAGGTCAGGCGCCACGACCTTGCCGGTCTGGCCGACCTGCCAATCATTCGGGGCGTAGCCGGCGTCGACGGCAGCGCGCGAGGCGCCGACGGCTGCACCGAGCTTGTCGGCGACCGGCAGGATGACTTCCTGGAACTTTTCCGAGGAGCCGAGCGCGCGGCCGCCCGAAATGATGATCTTGGCCGAGGTCAGTTCCGGACGGTCGGTTTCCGAGAGTTTGTTCTCGACGAAAGTGGAGAGGCCGGGATTGGCCGCGGCCTTCACCGTCTCGACAGCTGCCGAGCCGCCCTCGGGGGCAGCCTGGAAGGAGGCGGTGCGCACAGTGATGACTCTCTTGGCGTCGGTAGACTGCACCGTCTGGATCGCATTGCCAGCATAGATCGGCCGCTTGAACGTGTCTGGTGAAACCACTTCGATGATCTCGGAGACCTGCGCGACATCGAGCAGGGCCGCCACGCGCGGCGAGACGTTCTTGCCCGACGAGGTCGCCGGCCCGATTATGGTGTCGTAGGCGCCGGCCAGTGAGACAACGAGTGCGGCGAGCGGTTCGGCGAGGCGCTCGGCCAGTTCGTCGGCCTCGGCCAGCAGCACCTTGCTCACGCCCTTGAGCTTGGCGGCGGCGTCGGCCGCGCCCTTGGCGCCTTTGCCGGCGACCAGCACATGCACGTCCGAACCGATCTGCAGCGCCGCCGAGAGCGCCTTCGCGGTCTGGTCGGAAAGGCTGGCGTTGTCGTGTTCTGCGATGAGGAGAATGGTCATTTTATCTGTTCCTTCCAGTCTCAGAGCACGCCGGCTTCGTTCTTGAGCTTGTCGACCAGTTCGGCGACACTGTTGACCTTCACGCCCGCCTTGCGGCCGCTGGGCTCCTCGGTCTTGAGCACCTTCAGGCGCGGCTTGACGTCGGCGCCGTAATCGGCCGGGCTCTTTTCGTCGAGCGGCTTCTTCTTGGCCTTCATGATGTTGGGCAGCGAGGCATAGCGCGGCTGGTTGAGGCGAAGATCGGCGGTGATGATCGCCGGCATCTTCAGTTCCACCGTCTGCAGGCCGCCGTCGACTTCGCGCGTCACCTTGGCCTTGTCGCCGTCGATCACGACCTTGGAGGCGAAAGTGCCCTGTGCCCAGCCGAGCAGGGCGGCCAGCATCTGGCCGGTCTGGTTCGAGTCATCATCGATCGCCTGCTTGCCGAGGATCACGAGACCGGGCTGTTCGGCGTCAACGACGCCCTTCAGCACCTTGGCGACGCCGAGCGGCTCGGTCTGCTCGTCGGTCTTGACCAGGATGGCGCGGTCGGCGCCCATGGCGAGCGCGGTGCGGAGCGTTTCCTGCGCCTGCTGCGGGCCGACCGAAACGACGATGATCTCTTCGGCCTTGCCGGCTTCCTTCAGCCGGAGCGCCTCTTCCACCGCGATCTCGTCGAACGGGTTCATCGCCATCTTGACGTTGGCGAGTTCCACCGCCGAACCATCGGCCTTGACGCGAACCTTGACGTTCGCATCCACAACCCGCTTCACGGGCACAAGGATCTTCATTGTCTGTCACCTCTCCTGAGATATCCGGGCGCGCTATAGCAGCGTGCGCCTCCGCAGAGTTGTCGAAAGCCGACATTCCTGACTGAATTCCGGCCAAACGGAATCCTGGCCGGACGAATTCTGGTCTTCTGCCGCCTAGCGGTGGCGCTCTCCGTAGTTGTGGCGACGCAACACGTCAATATGCCACGGCAGCGGCCAAACCACCCAAATCGGTTCACTTGTGACCGGAAGCGCCACCCCGGCCCCAACGCGTCTCAGGTTGCACGGGAGCGGGACCGGCTGGCGCCGGCCCAGTAGAAGCGGCTGGCTGATCGGCGGGTTGCGGCTCGCCGTCGCCACCGGCGAGCAGCGGCACGCCGCGGCTGCGCATAATGAGCACCAGCACGCCACCGGCAATGATGCCGCCAATATGGCAGGCCCAGGATATCTGGTTTTCGCCGCCGGCGGCAAACATCACCACCTGGAAGCCGATCCACAGGATCAGCGGGATGAAGGCCGGGATACGCAGCGGAATCCGGGCAAAGACCAGCACCCACACTTTCACCCGGGGGTAGAGGACCAGATAGGCGGCGACGACGCCGGCAATGGCGCCGGAGGCACCGATCAGCGGAACCTCCGAACTCCAGGCGACGAGCCCCTGGAAGAAGGCGCCGGCGATGGCGCAAAGCAGGTAGAAGATGAGGTAGCGGATGTGGCCGAGTGCGTCCTCGACATTATCGCCGAACACCCACAGGAACAGCATGTTGCCGCCGAGATGAAAGATATCGGCATGCAGGAAGGCATAGGTAAGGTAACTCAGGCTCTCGGGAATGACGACGAATTGGGGCGAGAGTTCTGCCGTGTCGTGGACAACCGAAGGAATGAAGCCGAAGCCGAGCACGGCTGCGTTGTTGAAATTTTCGCCGCCGATCGTGGTGATGAGAAACACAAGCGCGTTGACCGCGATCAGGCCGATCGTCACATATTGCAGCCGGATGTGGCGCAACCTGTTGGAGTCGTAAAGCGGGATGAACATGCCCCAAGCCCTTTCCCGCCTTCGAAAATTCAGCGGTTCTTGCCGGGCACCCATAACACGTCGGCATTTCCGTTGTCATTGACCGCACGAGCGGCGACGAACAGAAAGTCCGAGACGCGGTTTATGTATTTCAGCCCCTCGCGATTGACATGTTCGGCCGGGTCCTGCGCCAGCGCCACCATGATCCGCTCGGCCCGTCGCGCCACGGTGCGGGCAAGATGAAGTGCTGCCGCCGCCGGCGTGCCGCCATTGAGCACGAAGGATTTGAGCGGCTGCAGATCCTTGTTGAGAAGGTCGATATCCTTTTCGACGCGGTCGGTCTGCGAGGCGATGATGCGCAGCGGCTCGTAGCCCAGCGGCTTGCCGTCGTCGGGCACGGCGAGATCGGCGCCGAGGTCGAACAAATCGTTCTGGATGCGGGACAGCATGGCGTCGATGGCGGGATAAGTTGCCGCTGTGTGCAGGCGGGCGATACCGATGCAGGCATTGGCTTCATCGACGGTGCCGTAGGCATCGACGCGCAGGTCGGATTTCAGCCTGCGTTCACCGGTGCCGAGGCCAGTGGTGCCGTCATCGCCGGTGCGGGTGTAGATCTTGTTGAGCTTGACCACGTCGCCTCCCGAACGGCCGTCACTTGCGGGTGAAATACACCACCAGCAGGATCAGTGCCAACGCCAGCGCCTGCAGCAGCACGCGTGCCTGCATCAGCTTGTTCGAGCTCACACCGGAGCCGCCGCGCATCATGTTGATGAGGCCGCGGACAAGCACGATCACCACGGCGACCATGACGAGGACGAGGAGGACTTTGATGACGGTTGCCATGATCTGTTCCCAGTTCTGTTGCGATCAGGCGCGTCCGGCCAGAACGCGGTAGAGCATCGATGCCGGCAGGATGCGCTTGAGCATCACGCCAATCCTGGCCGGCACTGTTACCACATAGTGCGGGCGCGGGCGCCGCGACAGAAGTGCATGGCGCAAGGCCGCATAGACCACCTCCGGCCCCTTTTTCAGCCGTGATGAGCTGCCGCCGGCCCGAAGCCGCGCCAGCTGCGTGGCATAGGCGACGTGGTGGACGGAATTCTCGTGGTCGATGTTTTTCAGGAACCAGAACAGCCCGTTGCTGGCGATTTTCGAGGTCACCGGCCCCGGTTCGATCAGCGAGACATGGATGCCGCTGCCCCTGAGTTCCTGCTGCATGCACAGCATCAGGCCTTCGAGCGCGTGCTTGGAGGCCGAGTAGGCGCCGCGAAAAGGCACCGGCGCGAGCCCAAGGATGGAGGAACAATGAACGAGGCGGCCATGTCCCTGGCGACGCATTACCGGTACGATGCGTCGGGTGAGGTCGTGCCAGCCGAAGAAATTGGCCTCGAACTGCTCGCGCAATGCCGCAACCGGCAGGTCTTCCACGGCGCCGGGCTGTGCATGGGCGCCGTTGTTGAACAGGGCGTCGAGGCGTCCGCCTGTCCGCTCCAGCACCGAGCCCACAAGGGCTTCGATAGAGTCCGGCTCACGGTAATCGAGGTAAAACGCTTCGATGCCATCGGCTTCGAGTGCGGCTATGTCTTCAGGCTTGCGCGCCGTTGCAAGCACCCGCCAGCCATCCGCCTTCAGCGCACGGGCGCAGTGGGCGCCTATCCCGGACGAGGCGCCGGTGACGATGATGGTGCGCAACTCTTTGGCAGGCGGCGTCGTGGTTTGAGCAAGGGTTGCCATTTGCCACAATCCCTTCCCATATTCGCGGCGTCGAGACAATCGAAGGGAACGCGGCTCTTGATGCGGAATATCGTCGTGCTGCGCCGCGTGCTCTATGACGCGCTTGGCCATTTCAACACCGATGACGGCTGGGCCATGGCCAGCCATCTGGCGATCACTTCGCTGATGGCGCTGTTCCCGTTCCTGATCTTCGCCACCACGCTGGCGAGCTTCCTCGGCGCGCAGGCGTTCGCCGATACTGCCGTGCACCTGGTCTTCGACACCTGGCCCGAACAGATCGCCAAGCCTATCGCGCGCGAAGTGCTCAACGTGCTGACCGTGCGGCGCACCGATCTTTTGACCTACGGCGTGCTGCTGGCGGCCTATTTCGCCTCCAACGGCATCGAGGCACTGCGCACCTCGCTCAACCGCGCCTACCGCGTCGCCGAAACGCGCGGCATCATCTACCGCCGGGTGCAGAGCATTTTCTTCGTGCTGATCGCGACGGCCGGTTTCCTGGCGATCAGCGTGCTCCTGGTCTTTGCGCCTTTGCTGGCGCGGCTGGCGGAAGCTCATTTCGAGTGGATCAAACCCTATACGGGCACGATCACGCTGTGGCGCTACGTCATCGCCTCAACCGTCATCATTGGTGGCTTGTTTGCCGTCCACTACTGGCTGCCGGCGGGCAAGCGCCGCTTTGTCTCGCTGGTGCCTGGCATCATTTTCACTCTGGCTGCGTGGCTTGTCGGCTCGACGATGTTCGCGACCTACCTCGACCATTTCTCGTCCTATGTGACGACCTATGCCGGCCTCGCCTCGATCATGATCGCCGTGGTTTTCCTCTATATGCTGTCGGCGATCTTCATCCTCGGCGGCGAACTCAATGCGGCGATCAGCCGCTTTCTCGAAGCGCGCGCACGTGTCGGCAGCTAGGTTTTGGCTGGCCGAGCCGTGGCCAGCCCGACGCCGAGCGTCGCGATTGCCATGCCGACGATCTGCACGAGGCTGAGCCGTTCGCCGAACAGCGCCCAGGCGATGACAGCGGTGACGGCCGGCACCAGGTAGAACAGCGACGCGACCTTCGACATCTCGCCGTCGCGGATCATCACCATCAGCAGGAAGATGGCGCCGATCGACAGCACCAGGACCAGCCAGGCCATGGCGAAGATCAGTTCGCCGTTGATGATCACCGTGTGGGTCTCCAGTGCCAGCGAAGCCAGGATCATCAGCGAGCCGCCGCCAATATATTGCCACATCGTCGCCGCCACCAGGTCGCCACCCGAGGCATAGCGCTTCTGCCAGATGGTCCCGGCGCTCATGCCCAGCACCGAGACCAGCGACGCCGTCAGGGTTTCGGGCGTAACGCCGCCGCCGAGAGCGCCGAGCTTCGGCCACAGCACGATGATCACTCCCACAAGGCCGACGGCAAGGCCGGCCCAATGGCGCGGCAGGATGGCCTCGCCGAGGAACCGGCCGGCAAGCACGGCGGTGATCAGCGGTTGCAGGCCGACGATCAGCGCCGAAAGCCCGGCGGGCATGCCCCTGTGGATCGCCCAGAACACGGCGCCGAGATAGATGCCATGCATGAGGATGCCGGCGACCGTGGCGTGAAGCGCTTCTGCCCTTGTGGCTCGCTTCGAGCCAAGCACGAGCATCAGCCCGGCAAGCAGCAAGGCCGCGATGACAAAGCGGGCTGCCAGAAAGGTGAAGGGCTCCGCCCAGGGCATGGCGTAGCGCGCGCCGATGAAACCTGTCGCCCATAGGACGACAAACGAGGCGGGGATGAACCGCTTGAGACTGTGCATTTTCGGGGAAGCCGTTTCCGGTGGAGAGGTCCGATTCGGTGAAGAGACAAATACGGCAATTGCTCTAATGCGGTTCAATCCGGCAAGCAAAGCGAAACAATTGGTACATAAGCTCATCCTGATGTAGGAGGTGGCCGAATTCAAAGGGCGGCGTCAGGGCAATCGACTTCTGTCGATGGATCCGGCGACATGGCGTTTTGGCTTCGACAGGGAGCGCGCATGCTGTTGCATCTCGACACAAGCTGGCTGTTGATGACGGTGGCCAGTGTGGCCGTGTTCGGCTTCTTCTTCGGCTCAGCGCTCGACGCCATCATGCAGGAGGACGGTTTTGGGTCGACCGGCAACACATTGCTGTTCACGCTCGGCTTTTTCGCCGCGGTCATGGCCGCGAACGAACATGGCATCGTCCTGAGAGATCTGAAGCTCGCGGTTGCCTGGGGACTGGGCGGCGCCTTCGCGTTTATCGGCGCGTTGGCGCTGCTCAAGGCGGGGCTGGCCCGGCTTTAGTCATAGCCCGGCCAGCCGCCTGACTTCGTCCGGCGACATGCCTGCCTGCCTCAGCGCGGCAAGGCCGGTATCAGCAAAACTCTTCGACAGTTTGCGCCCATCCGGACCGAGTATGAGACGGTGGTGGAAATACTGCGGCTGGCCCAGGCCGAGCAATTCCTGCAGCAGGCGCTGGATGCCGGTCGCGGAATAGAGGTCGCGGCCACGCACGACATGGCTGACGCCTTGCAGAGCGTCGTCGACGACGACGGCCAGGTGATAGCTGGTCGGGATGTCGCGGCGCGCCAGAATGACGTCGCCCCAGTCCTGCGGACGCGCCTCGACGCGCTGCGTCGCCGAAAGCGTCTCGTTGGTGAATTCGCGCCAGGACAAATCCGTGCCGACGCGCGCCAGCGCTGCATCAATGTCGAGGCGCCAGGCGAAGGGCGCATTTTCGGCGATGCGGCGGTTGCGTTCGCTGACCGGCAGCGCCTTGTCGGCGGCGGGATAAAGCGGCACGCCGTCCGGGTCGCGCGGCCAGTCGCGGCGGCGCTTTTCGCTGTCGGCGATGAAGGCCCTGATCTCGCCACGGCTCATAAAGGCAGGGTAGACGAGTTCTTCGCGGACCAGCCGGTCGAGCACGGCCTGATAGTCGGTGAAATGCTCGGCCTGGCGCCGCACCGGCTGTTCCCATTCGAGACCTAACCATTCGAGGTCGCGAAAGATGCCGGCCTCGAATTCAGGCGTGCAGCGGATCGTGTCGATGTCCTCGATGCGCAGCAGCAGGCGGCCGCCGGCCGCACGCGCCAGTTGCTGGTTGAGCAGTGCCGAATAGGCATGGCCGAGATGCAGTTCGCCATTCGGGCTCGGCGCGAAGCGGAATGTCAGGAGCGTCATCTCACAAGCGGCAATCGGGTTGTGCAGCGGTTTTGCCAATTGCTACCGTGAGGTCGGTTCAGGAACAAGAAAACATGCAACGCATCGCGACACTGGACGATATTGCGCGCGGGCTGGATGCGCTTTGCGCAATCGATCCGCGCCTGGAAAAGGTGCGCGGCATGGCCGGCGAGGTGCCGCTGCGGCTGTCGGAGCCCGGCTTTCGAAGCCTGGCCTCCATTATCGTTTCGCAACAAGTATCCCGTGCGAGCGCCGATGCCATTTTCGGCCGGCTGGTGAAACTGGTCGATCCGCTAACGCCGCAGGCGATCCTTGCCGCCGGCGAGGACATGTTTCGTGAGGCTGGGCTGTCGCGGCCGAAGCAGCGCGGTCTGATCGCGGTTGCGCAGGCCGTGGTTGAGGGGCTCGACCTGCATCACCTCTGTTCGCTCGACGCCGAAGAGGCGATCGCGGCTATGATCGCGGTGCCGGGCATCGGCCCGTGGACGGCGGAAGTCTATCTCCTGTTTGCCGCCGGCCACCCCGATATTTTCCCCGCGCGCGACGTCGCGCTGCAGAGCGCGGTCGGCCACGCGCTCGGCATCGAGCCGCGTCCGCCGGAGAAAACGCTGATCGCCCTGGCCGAATCATGGAGCCCGTGGCGAGGTGTCGCATCGCGGCTTTTCTGGTCCTATTATCGCGAAACCAGGGGCCGGGACGCAGCACCTCCGGCCTGAAACCTTAAAAAAGCATGAAAATCCTGCATTTTTGCCGCTTTTGGCTGATGACAATCCGCTTCACATCCCTGTCATGTCGGGCTTACAGTATCCGCGCCGATCGGTTCTAGAACGAGGAGGTCAACAAGTGACGGTTGCCGTATCTCCGGATGGGCTTCCTGCGCTGGTGCTGAATGCGGATTACCGTCCGCTCAGCTATTACCCCTTGTCGCTCTGGTCCTGGCAGGACGCCATCAAGGCGGTGTTCCTCGACCGGGTCAACATCGTCGCCGAATACGAGCATGCGGTGTCTTCGCCGACCTTTTCGATGAAGCTGCCCAGCGTCGTCAGCCTGAAGGCCTATGTGAAGCCGTCGAGGCACCCGGCATTCACCCGCTTCAACGTGTTCCTGCGCGACCGCTTCCAGTGCCAGTATTGCGGCACGCCCGAGGATCTGACCTTCGACCACGTCATCCCGCGCCATCGCGGCGGGGCGACGACGTGGGAGAATGTCGTGGCCGCCTGTTCACCCTGCAATCTGAGGAAGGGCGGCATGATGCCGGCGCACGCCAAGATGTGGCCGCTGCAGAAGCCCTACCAGCCGACCGTGCACGACCTGCACAACAATGGCCGGCTGTTCCCGCCTAACCATCTGCATGAAAGCTGGATGGATTATCTCTACTGGGATGTGGAGTTGGAGCCGTAGGGATTGGCGCGATCGGCCTTGCCAGGGCAATCGCCGATGTCAGGTGCTGCCCCTCATCCGGCTGCCGCCACCTTCTCCCCGTATAGTGACGGGGAGATAGGGAATTGGCTGCAAATTTGGCGCCCTTCTTTCAGCGTTCGGGATTGGCGAAACCATTGATGACTGCGTCTTTCTCCCCGTCACTATACGGGGAGAAATGCCCGGCAGGGCAATGAGGGGCGGTGCCAACATTTAGAGACTGGCCGTATGGCGCGACCTCGCACTTGATTAATCGCGGGCCAGCGCGCCGCGAAAGGCGACGGCGGCGAGGATGAAGCTGGCGATGGCGTTCCAGCCGGCCAGCGACAGGCCGAGGATACGAAGGGCTGCCTTGTCGCAGGATGGCGGCACGAATTTGTCGAGCGCGTCGAGCACGCCCTTGCCGCCGGTGTCGACCGGGCCGGCGCCGGCCGTGCAATCGGCCGGGCCCTGCCACCAGGCCCATTCGACGCCCGAATGATAGACGCCGAGATAGAGCCCATAGAGCATCAGCAGGCCGCCGACGGCAAGCAGGCCGCGCGTCAGCCATGCGGGCGCGCTAAGCATCGAGGTAATCACCGCCAGCAGCATCAGCGGGGCGCCGATATAATAGGGCGTGCGCTGCTCCAGGCACAGATGGCAGGGGATGTAGCCGCCTATGTGCTGGAAGGCGAGCGCGGAGCCGACCGTGGCGGCCATGGCCACGGCGAGAAACAAAGCGGTGCGCGTCCGCTGGCGTCCGGTATCGGCTGTCATCGTGGCTGTCATGTTTCGTCCGTTGAATTCGCCGTCCGCCGGCATAGTCCTGACCCACCGCCCGCCTTGGGCGGTCAGAAGGCGTATTTGACGACGATATAGAGCAAAATCAGGGCAGCGGCGCCGGCGCCGACGATCAATCCCAAACGCTTCTCGATGAATTCCTTGATCTCTTCGCCATAGCGGCGCAGCAGCCAGGCAAGAAGCAGGAAACGAGCGCCACGCGCCAGGATGGCGGAGACGATGAAGACGAAAAGATTGACGTGGAGGGCGCCTGCCAGAATGGTGACCACCTTGATCGGCGGCAAGTGGGCGGCACCCGATGTGACAAGCAGCACCAGCATCAGCCCGGTGCCGGCCGACTGCCACCTCTCGAACGCGTCAAGGCCGCCAAAGTGCTCCAGCATCGGCCGTGCTATCGTGTCGTAGGCATAGTAACCGATCAGCCAGCCGGCAATGCCGCCCAGCACCGACGCGACAGTAGCGGTCAGCGCATAGCGATAGGCGCGTTCGGGCCGCGCCAACGCCATGGGCAGGTACAAGACGTCGGCAGGTATGAAAAACACCGAGCTTTCGACGAAGGCGATGAAGGCCAGCCACCATTCGGCGGATTTGCGGGCGGCCAGCGACAAGGTCCAGTCGTAAAGTCCGCGAAGCATCGGCTCTCCTGGATGCAGGTTGCCCAGACGCAACGCGCTTTGATGCGCGTCTGTCTAGAAAGATTTTCCGCGCCGCACAATGGCAGGAGCTTCACGAAACAGAAAGGCGGGCTTTTGCCGCAAGCAGGGCACGGCGGCGCATTTGGCCAGTTGACGAACACGCCTCCAACCGTATAGTCCGCGCCCATCCAGGCCTTTGGGCCTGAGCCCCTATGGCGGAATTGGTAGACGCGCTCGACTCAAAATCGAGTTCCGCAAGGAGTGCTGGTTCGATTCCGGCTAGGGGCACCACCACCTTCATTCAGGTGTTGAATTGCCGGAGCTTTTTGCGATTTTTGTCCCACTTTTCGTCGTCGACTTTTTTGGTGGGACAATTTCGTCCTGATTTTGTTCCGGGATGGCCAAGAGGTGGGCGGCCTGTCCGGCCATCCGGCGGCGTTGCGCTTTCCTCGTGTAGTGCGTCGTTTGCTGCTTGGTGGTCCATCCGAAGATCGCCATGAGTTGCTCGTCCGTGGCGCCGTTCTCGGCTGCTATGGTGGCCCCTGCCTTCCGCAGGCCGTGGAGCGTACAGTACGGAAGCTCTGCTTGATCGCACCAGTCTCGCATCTTGTTGCCCAGCGAATTGACCGTGAACGGTGTTCCCCACTCTGAGACCAGGAAGGTTAGGTCGCCGCAGGCAGTAGCGTCGATCGTCGCCCGCAACTCAGGAAGCAGGGGAAGTTCGACTTCCACACCTGACGATTTGCTGGTCTTCTGGGGACGGATGTGCAGCCATCCATTCGTCACGTGTTGGCGTCCAAGGATCGCAAGATCCTGACGACGGAGGCCTGTGAACAAACCCAAATGCAGTGCCAGACGTGCCTTGCTGCCAAGGGGATGGCGTGCTTCGAACTGGCGCACTTCCCCCCTGGACCATGTATGAAATCCGTCACCCGACCTGAGGCGCTTCACGCCGAGAGCTGGATTGGTCTTGACGAGGTCATTTTCGACTGCCCAGCCGTACATGGCCGAGATGACCTTGACGACCTCGTTTTGTGCGCCTGGTGTCGAACGAAGATCGTCACGAATCTCAAGAACGTGTTTCCGCTCTAGCAGGTCAAAAGGGAGTGCCCCCCGTTTGCTACCGCCCTTGTGCAAGCTGTCACAGATTTCATCGAGAACCGATGACCGCCGGGCCAGGATCTTTGGGGACAGCCTTACACGTCGCTTGTACTCCTGGCACAGCCATCGAAAAGATCGCTGGGACACTGGTTCATGCCGGTCCGCAACCCCGTTGGTCTTCAGGGGCAAGTAGGGAACGTTAAGCCGAGCGCAAGCCACCTCGGTCTCAAACTCCTGCGTTCCCGGTCGTTCCCTCAACCGAATTTTGGACCGGCCGGGGGCGCGAAAGTACAGGCGCACGTTTCCGTGCCGGTCACGATCATGGGAAACGCCTTTTGGTAGCTTTCTCGGCATCAGTTCCAAGGGTTGGTTGATGGGGACGACGTGCCCGATCTGTTAGGCTCGCCCCGATGCGGGATCGCGCGGAAAGCGGCAACGACCTCCTCCACGTCCCAAAGCAGGCGTGAAGCAATCGGCCGTGGCTCTGGCATTTGCCCGGCGGCAACTAGCTGGGTGAACAAAGACGTTCCGATCCCGACGAGCGCGGCAGCTTGGTCAATATTGACCGCAACAGGGGCGAGGTTGTCTGGCAGTCGGCTTGACGGTCGCTTCATACGGTTTCGGGCTCAAATTATGTGGAACGCACCTCGATCTAGTTCCGCCCATGTCGCGGTTCTATGGGTCATTAGCGTGGTACTATAGGGGGAGCGGGTTTTCGTAATCGCAGGCCTGCGGAGGCGAGTGCTATTACCCGAAAACGCGAATTTTTTTGCGGGCCGAGGGTAGGTCCATACCCGCCATCGGTCAGTCTCAAAGGAGGAAAAAGCGTGTACTCCTTCCCCACTGGACCTAATTGCGCGCGGGTGATCGAAAGATCCACGGCCGAGCCGGTTCCAAAACGTCCCAGCCGGCGGCCGAGCTGCAGGAGGGGAATGGCGCTCGAAGATCCAGCTGGCAGTACCGTCGCTCCTCGATCCTGCAACTGTGTACAGGCCGGGGAGGCCGCTCCCGAGAGACGCCCAGGAGGGTACGAAGCCCAATCGGCGTGCGAAGAGCGCAGCGAGAGCCGTGAGCGAACGCGGGCGCCGAGGAGGACCACTGGATGATCATGGCTGCTGAGGAAGGATGGAGAAGGGGCAGAGCGTGAGAGGTTCATTCAGGATCAAACTTGGCCATACGCTCAACGGCCTCCCAAAGTCTTGCTGTCGTCCGACGGCCGCGCTCCTTGATCATTTCCTGCAGCTGGTCATGCGAAATGGTTGGCACGAAGTCCGCTGAGTTCACTTCGCCATCCTGATAGGTGAAGCTGAGCCCCATTGCCCCGACCAAGGTCACGTGCTTGGCTAGGTACGACGCGACGTCGTTGAGGCGGGCTGCATGCGCGTACAAAAGTGCCGTGGCCGCAGGAGATTTGTGACGGGTGACATCGCCTACTAGCAGCTCATAGCCCCTCCACCACATCAATTCCCCAAGTCCCCGCCACGGGCCCGAGTCAGCCGCCCGGGCGGCATCCACATATCTCTTCAGGAAGTCCTCGTCATACAGGATATCCAGTTCCCCGCGCGCCCAGCTGATCTGCGCGTTGCCCTTCTGGTTAATCTGGGCATGCAGGAAGACCCTGGGTTTCCTGTCCTCATCTCGAACGACGGCGTTCCAGTTGGGAGGGTCAATCAGGATAGCGACATGCTCCTTGTTGAGCCCACAGTCGTAGGTCTCGTCGTCCAGCATCCAGGCAAGCTCCTCTTTCAGCCTGGATGTTCTGGCCCGGTGTCGCTCACGCGCCAGGGCCAGATAGTCGGAGCTCGAAATGGAGGGGTCGAATGGTTCGATCATTTTGAAAGTCCTGTGGAGGGGGGTGGCGCGGCACCGTGAAATTCTTGCCTTGGATCGCTATGTTAGGAGCGAGTCGAGCGTTCGAAGCGGCGCATGACATGGTGGTAGACTTCAGGGTCTTGTGGCCCGCGTCCGTCATCAGGGTGGCAGCGCATCGCAGCGTTTCAATCGTTGCCTTAAGGGCAGGGAACTCGTCATCTTCGTGATGAAGGTCCAGTTCCGAGGAGAGTTCGCGCAGGAGGTTGGTCAGCACTTTTGCCGTTGTGTGGTCGATGGTCATGTTGTGAGTTCCTAATCGAGCTTGAGTGGTAACTAATATATCTTTTTCAGTATTAAACAGAAGGTTTGAGATAGATAAATATGAAGACGCGCCACGCAATAGGTCGAGCAACATTTTTTTCGCGGAGAATGTCCCGATGACCGAGACCGAATGGCAGCGGCTGCTCAGCGGGCTGGTGAAGGCTGAGCTGAAACTGCGGGGGCTCAGCTACGCCGATCTGGTCGAAAGGCTGGCCGATATCGGAGTTCACGAAAAAGAGGTGAACATCGCTAACAAGCTCTCACGAGGGAGCTTCACCGCCGTTTTCTTCGCGCAGTGTCTCCAGGCGATAGGCTCGCAGAGGCTGAAGCTCGACTGACCTGGATGGGAATAGCGCCTACGGCTCCTCTACGCACCCGACTTGGACGCAACGATCGTAACCCTATTGAGAGTCGAGTTGGGCCCACGGACCGGGTCGGGGTTCTGACGCAGGCACAGACACACGCTGAGGTGCTCTCCACTTCGAACATACGTCAGGTCGGACGGCTGTACACGTTGCCGGTGCTTCGATCTCAGAGATTGCTCCAACCGGTAGTTCTGGGCTCTGTGGGCCTACGACAGCGCTAGCGCTTGCGCCCGCTCAGACTCGGCTCCGGTGAGGACCGTTTAGCGGCTCGTCTCGGGGACCTGCCGGGATCGGGCGGTGGCGCGGGCGGGGGGCTGATAATTCGGCCCTCAGCCAATTTTTCTTCTCGCGTGCGAGCATGGAGGTTCTGGGCGATCACTCTAATGCTTATCCCCGACAGGAAGGCCGAAAACGTCGAGAAGGCCACCGGCGGCTGACGGCGGACCGGAGAGCCGGCGGGGTGAAGGAGCTGGCAAGCATAGATCGGAAATGCCGCACGTCGGGCGACGTCCAAACCTATATTTCTCTACTTCTTCCATTTGGTGGGGATAAAGGGGGTACCAATTCTTGCTGGTTCGGGACTGACAGAAGTAGGAGATACTATAGGATAAAAATCTCTGTAGTGATTTCAAAAACGGCCTCGCCGGTGCCCCCCAAACACCCCACATGACGAGGGCGATCAACTAGAGAGTGACTAATGGCCCGCCCTAAAATACCGCTTCCTGTTCGTGTCGCCCGCCGGTCCCGCCGCGTGGGCGACCACTTGGTCTGGGACGGCCGTTTCAAAAAAGGGCGACCATATCTTAAGGGTGTCGGTAACCCGGTGCGTGTACCCCTGTGTCTCGTTGATCATCGCGGCTTCCAGGTCCGGAACAACTGCGGCCTAGAGGCGTGCATCGAGCCGCACCATTACCGGGTGATCGAGGAGACTTCTTTTGGATGCCACGACAGACCGAAGTCGTCTTGGCGCGACCCGCGGATCGGCAGTTCGGAGAACTTCAGTGACCGAGAGCTGGAAGCAATCGAGCTTGAGGTGCAGAGCTTGATCGACGGCGAGGTGACTGAGGACGAGGTTATCTCCGTGACATCCAACCCCGAGATGCTGGCGGAGATCCTCCGTCGCGCTCGCGCCGTAGCATAACTGAGCTACACCTCGCGACCGCCATCTCTGTGTCCCAGAACCATAGAGCTGGCAGGCGCGGATAGATCCGCGCCTGCCATTTGGTGCTTACCTCGTCGACGACATGACCGTGACGTAGTTGTACTCGAAGTCGAAGCCGCCGTTCCGTGGTTCCCGATGCACCTCAAACTTGAACGCCTCCGCCAGTTCGCGCATCAACCCGTGAAATTTGGACGGCGACACCCTTCGCACACCACCACCTCCCAACGCGCAGAAGGTCAAAAATTCGTCGTAGAGCACGTCTCCCGGCGTACGCGTCTTCGAAGCGCTAACACCCTCGTGCTGCAGCTTCCCGACCCGCAGACGATGGCCTTGGGACAAGAAATAGCGGACCGAGTTGTTCTGGTTCGCCATGTCGTCGATCACCACCTGGTGGCTGGCGGGGATGGAGTAGCCCTTGTTCTGCTTCAGCCGCGAAAGCCCCTGCAGAGCCCACGCGACGATCTGCTCGCGCTCGGAGGCCAGGATGATCTGGTCGATGTCGATGACCTTCTTCGCGTCCGGGATCCTGCGCGGGAACTCAATGAACAGCCAGCGACGGTTGAAGCCATCGGAGGTGTCCTTCGTCTTGGGCGCGTGGTTCGATGCGAACCACTGAGCCGCCTTGGGGTTGAAGTCGAACGGCGCCTGGTTCTTGTGCTGGGCGGTCATCGACTCCCCGCACACGACCTGCTTGAAGATCTCGCCGGCAATCTCGCGCTTCTCGGAAATCTCGCCCGCGAAGTTGACCAGCTTATCGGCCATTTGCGCCGGCAAAAACTTGTCGTCCCATTCGGTCGGCGGGATTGACGAGAAGCTGCCGTGGGGCACTAGGCCCTTAAGGATTTCCAAGATGCGGGACTTACCGCTGTGAGCTGCGCCGAAAAGGCAAAATGCACGCTGATAGCTGGGAGCCATGCCCATCAGGGTGACCGCCATGGCCTCTTGGAGTGCCATGGCCTTGTCCTCACGGTCGACATCTTGCCCCCAGCAATCGTCAAGCATCTGGAGAAACTGCGGGCAGCGGCTGTCTTCCTGGTAACGGTAGGGCAACACGTAGGTGCAACCGTAGTCCGGCGAGTGCTTCTTGAGCTCCAGGTCGGTGGTCAGGAAGCCGTTGGCGAAGTTCACGCCGGGCATGGCGATTGTGTGCAGCGGGCGGGCGAGCAAGTTGCCCATCAACGCGACGATCTGGGTGAGGTCACTATAGCGCTTGCAGGCCGGCAAATGGCGATACTCTTCGGCCAGATGGTTGACGAAGATTCTCTTTTCGACGGTTTCCCAAGCCGCGCCCTTCCACTGCCAGAACTGGCCCCTGTGAAACCTGATATCACCGAAGACCTCCAGGTCCTTGATCGCCGCCTTGGCGATCTCGGAGTGGTCGGTGCCCATGATGTCGCCGGCGCGCAGCTTCTGAAGCTCCTTGCGCAGCGTGGTGACCGTCAGGGAGCCCTTGGACTGCGAGACGATGAACTTGAGGATGCGCTCCTCGTCGATGTTGCCCAAGTCGTGGCTGCGGGCGATGCGATCGAGCGAGAACTCAATGGCGCGTGTCCAGCCGGCGGTGTCAGGCGTGACATGGCGCTCGAACTCGCTGACCAGATGGGCAACGATGCGCTCGGCGTCCCACGCCTCGTTCTCGTCGGTGAAGACGAGGCCCAGCTTCTCCTTATCGTCGATCGTGAGCCCGTCGTCCCAGCCTTGGGGGAGGGCCTTCCGCTTGTTGCCGAGCACATCACGCAGCAGGAAGTCGACGACCTTGGTCTGCGCCTTACTGACGTCAACCTCATCACCGGCCACCTTCTCAGTGTAGCTCTCGACCCAGGCCTTCATCTCACCCATAGCCTCGACCAGGGTGCGCTCACCACGGGTCACGGCGCGGGCCAGCAGGCCGGCGTTGTAGACAAGCGCGTTGTCGCGCGCGCCGGCCGGCACGAACGACGTGATCTTGGTGTTGCCCGAGGACGAGAGTTCGAAGCCTTCAGCCTTCAGTGCCTCGCGCAGCATGCCCTCGACGCCCTTGGGAAGCGCGGGGAGGGCGCCGATCACCTCGATCAGGTCGCAATTCGCAGCGTAGGCCTTACCCGTGTCCGGGTGGATCGACGGCGGCAGAACGATCTGCGTGCCCTTGGACAGACACTCGAGCAGCATCTGGCCCGTCGCGTCCTTGACGCGGAAGGTGCGCTCACCCTCGAACCGATATGCGTAGGCGGCGCCCTTCTTACCGACACGGCGCCACGGGGACTTTGGCAGGAGCTGGTCGATGATGCGCTGAACACGCGGGTCGTCGCTGTCGACGTCGAGCGCGACCACGCCAGAGGCCGCACCCATCGGCAGACCGATGTTGCCGTTGCCCTTTTGCTGCAACCAGATGTGTTGCTCGCGCTCGGTGGGCATGCGATCGGCAAAAACCTGCCACGCATCGATCCACGGGTTCTTGAAGCCGGCCCGGAGAGGGATCGCGGGCTTGCCAAGGGCCCAATATTTCGGCGCTTCATCGAAGAAAACTGTCACTTGTAACCTCGTTTACAAATCTATGTGGCGCAAAGGCTGACCCTGCTGGTCGTGCTTCTTCTCCGAAGGGTTCAGGGCTGGCCTGAGTTAAGAGCCCGGACGGAAAATAATCATCTTGAGCGACAGGAGGCCTCCGCTGTGAGGTCACATATCTGGATGCGATCGTTTTCATTACCAACTGTATTACTATAGGGTAAGACAATTTTCCTATTACTATAGGGTAAGTGAGTCTTTACTCTAGAAACGCTTGTGGGGCAGCTCCATTCCACGTTGCGAAGCCAGCGCAATGGCGCATCGGCGCTTGAGATGGAAAGGTCTACCAATTGAAGCCTTTTGAACGCCTAGAGAGGGCAGCTAATGGTCTGGCAGACGCTTGGGATGCAGATCTGCTTTACATTAACGCAGAAATCGACCGGTATGCGCTTGATCGTGTGATCATGGAGACTGAAGTCCGGAAAGATCCGGCGGCACATTTGTTCATTTTCCTCACCACCATGGGAGGGAGTGCCGAAATCGCCTACAAAATCATGCGGTATTTGATGGGCAGGTACGGGGATGCAACCGGCATCTTCGCCTTGGGCCCCTGCAAGGGTGCTGGAACCCTGATGTGCGCGGGTGCAAGCGAAATCTGGGTCGGGAAGTCGAGTGAGTTCGGCCCTCTTGACCCTGCCTCGACGTTGGTTGCAAATGCACCATCAGCCCAAGTGGCTGAGATCGCACTCAAGGCCTATGCTGAAAGGCTGGACATGTATCTTCCCACTCTCCGGAAGGCACATGATTTTCGACGCCTTAGAGCGGTTGGTTTCCGGCTATCCGACCTCTGACTTCATCATTGACAGCGAAGAAATCTCGACACTGTTTAGCAGGGTGTATCATGTTGATGTTGAGTATGCGGAAGATAGAGAACACGACCTCCACAAAGTTGTTCAGTTCGTTCAGCATCATGTAGCACTCCCTAACTCGGCCGCGTTTGGACAGGATGCGGACATCTTCTACCTGAACGGCGAATACAATTGGGGAAACGAATGAGCGATCGACGGCTCGCCAAAGAGAAGAGCTTTCGATAACGCTGTGCCGAGCTCCGAGCTTGGGGAAGGGTCTTCCTACGGGGCCGGCTCCTCGCAATCAGGTCGGTCGGCGGTTGCTGCGATCGGCCTCTGCAGGTTGTTATCGCGGTGCCGTCGAATGGGTCAGGCTTGCCTGGTCAGCCGCGTCAGGTTCCCAAAGGTAGAGGGAAAGCGTCGCAACGCGTCACTGAAGAACTTCAGCGAGAAACTTAGTTGGCCCCGCATCTCCGGAAATCTCCACAAGGACCAAAATTGTTACAGGGAAGGTGGGGCGAGCCAACCGCCCCATCCCGTCCCTGCGAGCAAGGTGGATACGGTCTGCGGCGCCTTCTCACGGGTGAAGAGTAGAACTGGGGAGATTAGTCGAGGAAGAAGCGCGATCGCCACACAGCAGCATCTGAGAGCCTGACCATCGCGAGGCCATCTCCAAGGAGCTTCTTCGGCTTTCGGCCAAGACCCGAGGTCTGCCAAGCGTGTGAAGAGCGTGAACCTCCCGCAGGTCTAGCCTACTTCCAGCCACTGTTCGTGCGACCCTAACCAACGCCAAATCCGGTCCGCTACTTCTACAACTTGACTCCGCGTCTTTAGGGCGCACTCCCAGACTGTGGCAACACGCCAACCGGTATCAAGCAGTGCCTGTTCGACATGCCTGTCGCGTGCGATATTGGCCGCAAACTTCTGCTCCCAGAATTCTCGCCTAGTCGAGGGCATTGTGGAGTAGCGGCATCCCTCATGCCGATGCCAAAAGCATCCGTGAACGAACACAGCAGCATGAAACTTCGGGAACACCAGATCGGGTCGGCCAATTAAGTTTTTCGCGTGAAGCCGATATCGGAGGCCACGTGCGTGCAGGGCCGCTCGAAGCTCCTTCTCCGGTTTGGTGTTGCTTCCCCTGATCCCAGACATCATCCGGGATCTGGTTACCTTGTCCACTATGTCGGCCACGTGCCACCTGGTTTCGAACTGTACAAGTGATATATGTGCTAATCAATCTGATCGAGAGTCGATTTTGGCGCGTAGCTTTGGAATCGTTGACCTGTTCGCCGGCCCTGGCGGCCTTGGAGAAGGCTTTGCATCCTACGAGGAGGCTGGACGCACTCCATTTCACATCGGCATTTCCATAGAGAAGGAAGGTTCGGCTCACCGCACTTTGTGCTTACGGGCGTTCCTTCGAGAGTTTCGTTCCCGACATGGCCGACTGCCCCGCGAGTTTATTGACTTTCATGCCGGGTTATCGAATGAACCCGACTGGGAACAGGTCGATCCTGCCGCGTTCAAGAAGGCGACCGGGGAAGCCCGTCGTCTCGAACTCGGCACTGATCACGCGACCGTCGCGATTGACAAAGCCATTGGCAAGCTGCGTTCGAATTTCGACGACACCATTCTAATCGGTGGACCACCCTGCCAGGCGTACTCTCTTGTCGGCCGCTCTCGATCCAGAGGAAAGGCGAACTATGTCCCTGAAAAGGACGCCCGCCATTACCTGTTTCGAGAATACATTCGAGTTTTAGAACGCCTTAGGCCTGCGGTTTTTATTATGGAAAACGTCAAGGGCATGCTCTCTTCCACGGTGGAAAGCAGGCTGGTATTCGAGATGCTCATTGAGGACCTCTCGTCGCTTGGTGCACATGGGTCGGCTCGCTATGAACTCAGGGCAATTAGGGTCACCGATGGCGTTGCGCGTCTGGAGGAGGCAAGCCGCCCAGCCGACTTCATCGTGAGAGCGGAGGCTTTCGGAGTGCCGCAGAATCGCCATCGTGTAATTATCGTTGGTGTGCGGTCCGACCAGATTTCCGGAACAGTGGACACCGCCATCGCCCTAGCCCGACCACGGACGGTAAGCGATGCAATTGGCAACCTGCCGGCGCTGCGCAGCGGAGTCAGCCGTGAAGACGGTGTTGAGGCTTGGCTATCCACTGTCATAGCCGCTGCGTCGTCCCTCTCAAACGATGTCGGCGGCTCGTCGGATCTGGGCCGATTGCTCGGCGAAGTAGCCGAACGCCTGCCGGGCAGCAACGCCATTAGTCGCTCGGCAAAGTCATTACCGGCCGGTTACAGCCAATCGAACGACGAGCTCTCCCGATGGATCGAGCGACCTGAGCTCTTGGCTCTTGCTCAGCATGAAACCCGTGGACATATGCGATCCGATTTGGGGCGTTATCTCTTTGCTGCGGCCTATGGCCAGCTGCACGGCAGGAGCCCGAAGGCCGAGGGGTTCCCGATCAGCTTGGTGCCTAACCACAAGAACTGGCACACGGGTGTCTTTTCCGACCGCTTCCGTGTCCAGATCGCCGGCGAACCATCGACCACGGTCACCAGCCACATCTCAAAGGACGGGCATTACTTCATTCACCCGGATCCGCTGCAGTGCCGCAGCCTGACTGTACGGGAAGCTGCTCGCTTGCAGACATTCCCGGACGACTACTTGTTCATGGGCAACAGGACGCAACAGTATGTCCAAGTGGGCAATGCTGTGCCCCCTTTTCTAGCCCGACAGATCGCTAAATTGATCCACTCGGCACTCGATAAGAGCGCGTCCAAGAACCAAGATGTCCGTGAGGAGATTCTTGCCGTCTAAACCTCAGGCGTCTGTCGCTGACTCAGCTCGGGGATGCCTTTGCCGGGGGGGGCAAACGTCGCCACGCGGATTTGATCCCAAACGGTGGATCGCTTTGCCACTTCTGAGATCTGCTGCCCTGGAGCAACCCTGTCGAATTCCGCATTGATCGTAACGGACCACTCCCAAAGCAGTTCGCGAAAGGGCTTGGATACGTCTTGCTTCAGCCAGATCTGCTCCAGATCTAACCGGTTGCCAAGTCGGTCACCGACGACCGAAAGCACGTAGGTCGCGATGTTGACCCATCCTTGCCGGAAGATCTCCTTGGCTTCCTTCGTTTTGATCATCTGCTCCACCGCCTTGTACAGAATGACCTTGGCGATCAGTCCCTTGTACCATTTGGCGTCAATTGGGTTCGGTACCAACGACGGATTTTCATCCAACGCAGACATGAAGGCAGCGAAATTCTTCTCGCCGGCTGCTGCCACCTGCGAGGGTTTGCCTCGCCAAGCCTCATGATACTTGGCGACATCGGTCTTGCTGAGCTTGCGCTTGGGCGCGATGATTTCCTGCAGCTTTTTCCGCTTAGCCGGTGTCGTTCCATCCCGCAGGAGCATGACATTGTACGCGCCTGCGGCCCGTTCATAGAACCAGCGCGTGGAGCCATCCGGGCACCAAGTGTCGTTAGCCAGCTTCTCAAGCTGGACATGGAATGGCCGATTGGCGGACAGGTCCGAGAGCTTGACCGCATTCTGGCTATTGGCGAATTTCGAGACGTTGCTGATTAGCTTCTCACGCGCGTCGTCGTTGCTGCCTTTTAGAATGATGATCTTCGCGGGAATCATAACGTGGCTGAGATCGAGGGTCTTGTCATCACGGGATGCGAAATAGATCGAAGAGGTGGTCTGGCCGCCGTTGACGATCTGCAGGCCCTTCAGAAATGATAGCCCACGACCTCCATCCGCCGTCTTTTCGAAATCCGCCTCATCGCAGACAAGCACGAGACCATTGTTGAACGCCAAGAAGTGCTCTGGCTCCCTTCGCAAGGTCTCTATGATTCCCTTGTTCACGGTCTTCTTCGCCCCAAGGAACGTCCGCACATTTGCTTCCAGCAACTGCGACCCAAACTTGAGGTACAGGTCGCGGATGACAATACCGGGGATCGCCGTCAGCACGTACTCATAGTCGGCGTCGGGGTCAGGTACGTGGACGCACGGCAGCGCACGACCAATCGATTGGACAAGGCTCAGGGCTAGCTCATCGCGCGGCTTTCCATCGGTGTGCCTGAACAGGCGTTCGATATCCATCGCCTCGATGGACACCATCTTGCCTTGCACTTCCTTGCTCGCAAACCGTTTGCTCTTGGTGAGACCATCCGTCATCACGAAAACCCGGAGGCGGTCGAGACCATGCCAGCGGCTGCTTATGGTACTCACCAAGTTCCTGACGGGATGCGTCGGGTCGATTTTGGCTTCAAGGTTACCGCTCGCCGCCTTGAGCAGAAACTTCACGCCCTCGCCGGCAGTGGCTGCGGCCTCAGCATCCTTCAACTCGTTCAGAATGTCGGTGCCGAAGTAGTGGGTGACGAAAAGATCCAAGGCTGTCTCGTCCGAGGAAAGAGCGTAACCCGTGATTCTGAGCTTGGCGTTGCCGATAGTCCCGTTCCAGTGACAGATCGTCGGGCTTTCGCTTATGCCAACCTGCGAGATGTGTTCCATCACCATCTCCGCGAAGATAAGTTCCTCGGATGGAAACGGCCCCTCATCGGAGGCAACTCGCTCTGCGACCGTCGCAAGTATGTCGGATCGGTAATCTCGATGAAAATCGTCTAAGCTCAATGTCAGCTCAATTCAAAAGCGTTGAGAACGTCAGTAAACGCCAGCGCGGGCACGTTCAATGCGTCGAGGTCGAGCACATAGGCTGCGGACCTGATTGCAGCGGGAAGATTGGCTCTCCGCAGTCTGGGCATGTCATCGGTCGCCAGGAAGGCGCCGACTTCCTTTAGGGCCAACACTCGCCCGTAGTGCTGCGCATGCTCGTCGAGATAGCCAAGGATCAAGAGAAGAGCATCAAAGGTACGGCGATGACCGGTTTCTATCAAGCGGTCCCTGAGCCGTTTAACCACGTCCACGAGCGACTGACCATCGTCGCGTTCCTCGAACCGCAGGGCACCCAGAATGAGCGGCGCCCTGTCAGTATCTAGCTGCTCGATGCTGTTGATGCGAGCCAGAAAGCCACCACCACCTGCAGTGCTCTTCACCTCGAGCGCACCACCACGGATATGGAAGTCCTGTGCCGCACGCATCGGACCCAGCCAACAGTGCAAGGCGTCTTGTCCCAAGGAGGAATCCAACAGCCTGTTCAGCATCCAGAGCTCGCCCATCAAACCGACCTGAGCCTCAGGAGATAGCGGACGGTGACGGCGCGCCATGAACGCCTGCCACTCGGCCACTCTCTCGATGAAGGCGTCCACCACGGTCTGGGCGTTGCCGCCAGCAGTCCTTTCGAGAGCGCGCAAAACGTTGACGGTCATTGCCGCAAATATGTCAGGTGCGCCCTCCGCACGACGGACGAGGGCAATTGCAGTGCGGCCAGAGAAAGCGGCCCTGTCTGTGACAAGCACCACATCGAAACCAGCGCCTTCAGGGAGGCGTGCCGAGTCGATCGGCCAAGACCTTGGGAATGCCACGATCAGTGCTTCGCGGCCTGCAGGAAAATAGCAGCCCGCTTCGATCGACACCTCTCCAAGCGATGTCATGTGGACAAAGCGCCAGTCCTCGTTCGACTCCTGTTTCGCCAACGCACGCCACGATTTGGCGAGTCCCTCCTCAGTCCACCCAAGCATTCACTTCCCCCCAAAGAACGCTGTTCCCGACGTATCTAGAGTTCGACACCCGCCGCTCGGATACACTGGAGGGGAAGCTTATTGCCCAACCGACCACTGGAGCGGCACCCTTGAGAGCATCGACCCCAGATTCTTCTGGATCGAGCAGGTACAGCATCAATAGACCGCGGTCTCTCCGCGGCGGCACGCCCATCTCCGGATATCCGTCGCCCAACACGCGGCGAATCTCAGGGCCTCTTGGCTCTTTGGGCGGTTCCTTTCCCTCGTTCCGTTCGGCGTCTCCCTTGCGCCAAGTCTCCTGGCTTCGCGCTAAGGCTCCCTTCCATTGCGCCTCGGAGAGGTCGATAGCTTGGTCACGCGGTGAGATCAACACCTTGATGGAGTACCTATCCGGATGGTCGACCGTTCTTTTGCGATCCAGCATCGTAATGGGGTGCCCGGCGATTGTTTTGATCGCGTCACCCTCCTTGCCGATCAAGGCAACCGTCCATCTAATTAACTCGCCGTCCTTGTTCATTTCCTCGATAAAGTCGGCGATGAGTGGGCTCATGATACGAAAGCTGGCACTATGCGTCTGGTACTGCCGGAGGAAGGTGATCACGTCCAGCGACGCGGCAGCTCGCCAAAGGTGACCGTTCCATCGTTGGCCCTCAGGCTTGTAGGCCTGCTGGTCCAAGTCGATCGGCGCGCCAAGCCTAGATAAGAACCGTTGGGTTGCATCGAAATTCGCTTGGACCTCGGGCTTGGTATTCGGGAAGACGATCGTCTGGAGGAGATCACCTGCATAAGTGAGCTGCATGGCCTTTGCGTTTCGCATCTTGGCGCGCGAAGTGATGGTGAGGACCGAATGCGACCGGACTCGTAAGCCGAACTGTTTCGGCGTCGAACCGGCCGCGACCATGTTGTCGAACTCCTGACGCAGTTCCTCCGCCGCGTCTGCAATATGTCCGAACCACTCGATCATCTCGTGGGAAGTGTACAGTCGGCAGATGTCCAGATATCCGTCGCGATAACCAAACCAGCGACCCATCTGCATCAAGGTATCGTACATCCTTGCAGTTCGCAGGAAATAGCTAGTACAAAGACCTTCGAGGGTGAGGCCGCGAGCCAGCTTGTCGCCGCCGACCGCGATCACCTTGAGACCGGTGGCCTCGTTGTCCACATAGTCGAGCGCGTCCTTGGCTGTTCCGTTGATCTCCCGAACACGTATGTCGGAGATGACGTCCGGTAGGATCGACCGAACCTCATCCCAGCTGAAGTCCTTCAGTACCTCGCCTTCCACAAGAGCGGTTCGGATGGCGATCATCCCCGGCAGGAATACTTCCGTGTACTCACGACGCATCAGCTCCTCAACCGACGCTAGATCGATGGACCGAGAGTAGCGTCCCTTGAGATCCTGAACGTACGAGGCGACCTGGCTCACCACCGTTGCCTGGATAGCAGTAAATCGGCTGACATGGATCAGCATGGAGGAATGCTTTTTCCCCTGACCTCTCAGCTTTCGGACCGCGCAAGCGTAGACAAATGAGCGGACTGCTTCCGCCAATGAATCGGGTATCCGGTCCTCACCGTTCCATCTGGGGCGCCAATGGCTTTTGTGCCTTTGTGGCATCCATGGAAGGTATTCGTCGGCTTTGAGGGGGCGGATCAGAGGCAGATTCTCCGGCGTGCTGGACGCGGAGCCGAAGACACGCCCAGGGCCTACATAGTTCGATGGGGCAGCCAGATTGGTTATGAAGGCAGCTGGAAAAAGGTCCGGCCCATGCTCGTCCGTTTCGCCCCGGTCATGAATGAAGATATTAGCGAACGGAGTGGCGGTGTACCCCACGTAAGCCTTGCGCGAGAAGTGATGTAGAACAGACCGTATCAGTCGATTTATCGTCGTCGGCTGGTGTTCGACATCGGGGTTCCCGAACTCGTCGACCACGTCCTCACCCGTGTCCACGGATCCATGGTCGGATTCATCGTCGATCACCAACAGAGGCAGATTCGTAACCAGTTTGCGGCCGGTCACAGGATCGGTGTGGTTGGCGACACGGTTCCTGATCCAGTGCAGTAGTCGTTCGAGAACGGTCTTGTTCTTCTTGATCACGAAAAGCCACGGGCGCTGCTCCGGGCTAACATTCATCCGAGCCGCCAGCTGCGTATTGAAGTCGCCGCTATCGCTTCGGTTGGTGGCAGCATTGGGACGAATCGAGCTGTCAGCATCGATCAAACCAACGCCTACGGCTGGTAGTTCGTCGCCATCAGAGATCGTTGCGAACCCGAGGAAGCCTTCGTCAAGCCGGATCTGAGTCTGCGACCGCAGGTTATTGTGCAGGCCGGCAAGCACGATGATAATCTTGTAACCAGCATCGGCCGCCTTGCAGATCAGCCCCGTGTAGTTCCCGGTCTTCCCGGATTGCACATGCCCGACCACGAGACCACGACGATCCCAAGCCCCCTCGCGTCGAGGGTCTTCGAGCTGGCTGAGTACTTCATCGGTGGCCACGTCTAGTGCGTCGAGCGCCGTCCATGGTAGCCGGCTCTCCATGTACTCCGAATAGCGCCGCCAATAGGACCAGCCCTTCTTACGGTCGGATGTCAGCCACGGCATATGATCCTCGCCGCTCGACAGCGTGGCATTTTCGCCGACCGTTCGACTGGATCGACGGATCAGCTCCTCCACCAGGGCGTCGCGATCGATCTCCTCAAAGTCCTCGCCGGCCACGAGTTCCAGTTTCTTCAACTCCCGCTCGATCATCTCCGGGGTTATGGCTGATTGCTCTCGCTCGGAAGCTCGGCGCAACATGTTCTGAGCCATCGAAAGGATGGAATCGAATGCCTTCTCGTTCATGCAATATCCATAAGTGTGAGTGATGAAATGAGTTCAGGGAAGCGCTCGAAGCCGGTGCTTCGACGAAGGCGTTGCCGTGCTTCCTCCTCGCTTAATCCGCTGTAGCGGACCAAGGCGTCGAACATGGAGCCAAGGGTTTCTCTGACCTCTTCCGTCGGAGCCTCGGCGAAGCCTGTCCGCGGCGTCTCTTTGTCCTCAGCGGTATCCAGCCAAATGCGCTGGACGGGAACTGTTTCCTCGATCAGGCGGAGCATCGCTACGATGTCAGGCCTGAGCGGACCGGCGCGATCAAGGATCGAGGCGATCAGATCGTTATCCCGAGCAATGCGATACGATGTGCCGTTCGCGGAACGCCTGACTTGCCATGCGTCCTTTACGCCGTCCGAACGGCCGCCAGAGGCGGATGAAACATGTCCACGGTGGGCAAACACCGTTCGGGCACTCTCCCTCGTCTCTTTAGCCAGTCGACGAAGCTGATCGCGCAGGCGAACGGGTGGATTCGCTGCGGACTTCAGGACGTTGATCTTCCAATCGCTATCGACGCTGTTGGGGATGTCGAGTCGAATGCGGGCAAGCCGATGAGGCTCATCTCGAACCCATAGACGGCCATTGTCACCAAGTCCGAGCCAGCCTCCAGCCATCAGCAAGCGCTTGTTGCGATAGACATAGAAGCCTTGCTGCAGCGTCCACCCACTGGGACCTGCGGCCTTCTCCTGCTCCGCGGGCTTGAGCATGTCCCTATGCGGAAGGACATGGCACTGCACGAAGGTCCCCGGTGAATGCAGGATTCGAAATTCAACGCTTTCCCAAGCCTTGGCTGGGTGCCCGGTCAGGAATGGATCCCAGGGCTGGACTGCCTTGGCGTTCAGCGTCAGCCGCATGGGGGCCCCTGGCCCTTCCAAGAGCCGGTGAAACGTCATGGCAAGATGGACCTCGACAAGATCGATCAGTTCGATCATGTCAGCCGCCGCGAAGCCGTCAGTGACCACACGATCGAGATCTTCCCAGAGAACGATCGTCCCCTGCTCCATATCGTCGAGCGGTTTTAGCAATGCTTCCGACCCGGGCGCCGGCCCTTCGAATAGCGGCCAAGGTAGTTGTTCCTGGTCGAGCAGGTTCAAATCCCACCGCAGACAGACTATCCGACCGTTGCTGCGACGACTGGCGACCGTGAGCCGGCGAGCCTGCGAAAAGCTTGCAGTCTTAAGCCCAAGGCCGAACCGCCCAAGGTCGGATTTGGCTCGTTCAGCACGTGGATCTTTAGCACCTAGACGCATGCCGGCCTCGAGAGCCTCATCATCCATTCCTAAGCCGTTGTCTGTGATGCGTATCCAGCTTTGCGGGCCCTCCCACTCAAATTGAATGTCCACTTTGCTGGCTGACGCCGCGATAGAGTTGTCGATCAGATCAGCAAGCGCCGTTGATGGCGTGTATCCCAAGCCGCGGAGCGACTCGAACATCGCGCCAGCGTGCGGCGGAATGTTGCGAACACCCACCGTCATGCTCCCACGAGCGAGCGGAGGCGCCTTACGCGCGCGGAACTGGATAGCTTGCGTAGGGCTTTTGCCTCGATCTGCCGAATGCGTTCTCTCGTGACGCCATAGATCTGCCCGACCTCCTCAAGCGTCATTTCCCCTGCTTCATCAAAACCGAATCGCTTTCGAATGATGTCCGCCTCTCTGTCATGCAGTTCGCCTAGCGCTTCGGTCACGACGGTCGCTGTGTCCAGTTCTTCCACCCGAGCCTCTTGGTCCGCAGGGGCAGAGAGCCACTCAAGCCCGAGTTCGTCCCAGTCGACTTGCACTCGAGGCGTGTCCAAAAGTTTCTCAACGTGCTGGCGGCTCCACTCACGATCAAAGGCAATTTCTTCGCTTGTTGGAGTTCGTCCAAGAACCAGCTCAAGCCGATCGTGAGCCTCATCCAATGCGGCAAGATCGGAGTGCCGGTGGACTGGGATGCGTATCATCGCCCGTTCGTCGGCCCTCCAGCGAGTCACCGTCTGCCGCATCCAGTTGCTGGCGTACAAGGAGAAAGGTGTGCCCCTATCGGGATCAAAGCGGCGAGTGGCTTTTTGCAAGCCGGTGAAGGCCACTTGGAAAACGTCCTCCAGATCCTCGCCGTCTTCGGCATGTCTTGAAGCAAAGCGCCGCGCGTAAGGAAGATGCGCCATGAGCAAGCGCGCCGTCCTGCTATCCATCTCGGCAATGAGTTCGTTGATAGCGCTCGCTGCGTTATGCTGCCCTGGCTGTTCTGACAGGTATTTGCCGATTGCCTTGAAGAATATCGCACTCAGATCGAGGCGTTCGAGTCCCTGAATGGCAACGCGTCTTCGTTTGCCTTCGATGGCCGAGTTTCCGCTGGCGACAACACGGAGGGTGTCGGCAACTTCACGCAGTACCATGCTGCCGGGGTCGTTTTCGCGCTCGGGAAACACGGCCAGCAACGTAAGGTATTCGGGCCGTTGCTGCCCGGCCAAGACCATTTCAACGAACCGCAGGATTGCGCGGACGGCTTCTTCATTGGAGACAAGCGCTAGATGCAAGCTTCCCTTCGTTTGGAGCATGGGAGCTATCAGTGCTGCTTGATCAGCGCGATCCATGTGGAAACGACCACTTCCTGGCAGCCGTGTGTGGCGGGTAAGGGTGACCTCCAATGCTTCCGCCAAATCCTCCCCATCGACCGCAACCGGCGCATTCCAAAGCCCTAGATCGTCATCGTCGACCTGCTGATGGCCGGCAAAATCCAGTATGCCTGCTATGTTTCTCCATAAATCACCTCTGTCCGCATTACCACGGCATGCCGAGATCAAAGCCTCGAGGTCCGACTGAGGTATGCGGCTACATTCAATCGCCTCTGACGCCCATGCCTCGACATAGGCAGAGTCGACGGACATCCTGGTCCCGACAGAGAGGGTCGCTGTCTTGGTCGACTTACGACCGCGACTCTTGGTAACCAAGAACTCGTCGTCGGCAGCAACGTTTGGCAGCGCAACAACAGCTGAACCTATTCCCTCTCCTGCGACGGGGGTCGCGGAGAGATCGAGATGCCAGTCAGGGGCGCCATCGACCGGTTCAGGCTTAAACGGACTGAAAGCCGCTTGCTTGTTGTCGGAAAAGCCGGGGCGTTCCCGCGTCCGATATGCTTCCGGGTCCGCTTCCGCTTCAAATGACAGATCGTATTCCGTATAGTCTGCAACTGCGGTCGCGGATGGCGATGATACGACCGTCGCGGGCGTCTCATGGATCGTATTGCCGGTGTCGATTTCTAGGGCACGAAGAAGCTGCGACAGCCCGATATGACCTTCGACCGCAGCAACTTCTGCAGCAGTTTCGCCGACAACGTTTCTCAGGTTTGGATCAGCGCCGTGTCGGATGAGCAGGTCGCAAAGAGCGAGTTTGCCGCAGCGAGCAGCAATATGGAGTGGTGTTTCGCTTTTACTGTCCAAGGCGTGAAGTCTCGCAGAGCGAGCAAATTCTCGAATCTCCGACACATGGGCGTCCGTGAGTAAACGGACCTCCGCAGCGTCGAGCGGCCGAAGCATTGCCAGGGTATCACCTCCCCTAGGAGATACCTCTCTGTTCATCAGTCCATACCCTGCAGGCAGGCCGTAGCGGTTCCAATGGTGGAAAGCTTCGACGTGCCCCCCAAGCAAGCGTTGCAGTCAAAAAACATATATTATTTGCGCCTCAGCGCCGGCATAGTGCTGCACGGCCACAGTGAGGACACGAATACGAGTCCGCGCAATATACGAAGTGCAATGGCATAGGGGAAACGCCATCATTGTCAATTGGGGCCACCTCCACGCGTAGCTCACCACGTCCGGGCGGGTTGTGGGGCCGAGCGGGGAGAATTCCTATAGGTAGGATTTCCAGCAAGCATGCGCGGCAC
This sequence comes from Mesorhizobium sp. C432A, assembly GCF_030323145.1. Taxonomy (NCBI): domain Bacteria; kingdom Pseudomonadati; phylum Pseudomonadota; class Alphaproteobacteria; order Hyphomicrobiales; family Phyllobacteriaceae; genus Mesorhizobium; species Mesorhizobium sp. C432A. The sequence continues at coordinate 1,958,081 of NZ_CP100470.1, forward strand.
GTCGTGCCAGCTGGTGTGGTCTATTAGAATCATGTGACCGCGGCCGTGGTGATGGATCGTTGAGTTCCGTCACGAACAAACAGCACCGCAATGGGACCGAACCTTGGGATAATCACGTCAATCAGGTTGCCATTGAGGTCTTCCCCGATACTTATGATGCTCGGTCAAGATTATGGATTGGGAGCTTGGGCCGTCGAACATGGCCCGCCCATGCACGCGCTTTCCACCATGACAATTGTGTAAATTGCAAACCGCGCTGGTCCCCTCAATTGGAGGCGCCAGCCTTAGCTACTTCACCAGCCGCGCCACCGAAAAGTAGGGCTCAGAGTCGAGGTTCAGAGCGCGAACTTTGGCCTTCATCAGTTCTCGCAGGTCCGCCTGCCGCGCCAAGACTGAGCGTAGGTCATATCCCTCCATCAAAAGGATACTCTTTTCCGGGTTCTGTTTGAGCAGGCCGGCGACATGTTCGGACCAGCCGTTGATCGACAGAAACAGGCCCATCGTTTGTCGGCCGGACCGCCTCACCTGCCCAAGAAGGCCGTCCAGGTCGCGGATGTCTGCGAGCTTCGCGCGCCAGCGGCATTCCACCAGATAGTGCCAGCCCTCAAGCTCGAACGCGCCGTCGATTTGCTCCCCGCCGCTGTTGCGTTGGAAGGCACGCGTGACCGGGAAGCCATGCAGGTCGAATAGTCGATTGAGAAGATCCTGTAGTAGATAACCGCGCTTATGGACGTCCTCGTCAATCGAGGCCTGCTCGAATTGAGCGAGCAGGAGGTCGCTCTGCTGCTGAAGCACTTGGGCAGCTTGTCTTTTCCGTAGAGTTTCGTCATCAAATGCTCGCTTCTGCTCTAGCGTTCGCTCGCGGGCATCTGCGTCTGCTAGGACGCCCGCGATCTCGCGGGCTTTCTGAACTACAGCTCGAGCTTTGTATTCATCCTGCGCCAAGTGAAAAGCATTCCACTCGGCTGCGATCGCGATCAAGCGGCGCACAACTTCGGCATCCATGCCGGCGTGCGCAAGTTCATCGAGCACTACAATGCCGGCCTCCCTCTTGGACCGCTTTTCGCCGGTGATTGGATCTCTTTCGGTGAGGAAACGGCGGATTAAATCGTTGCTGACGCCGGCATTCCGCAGCAACTGATCCGCAGCCGTCTTTTTTATGTTGACGAGCGTCGCAATGACCTCGAGTGCAAGGCGGCGCACGTCTGCCGCAGCAGTTGCGCCAACCTCCGATTCCCCTTGCTTAAACGGCAAATCTTGTTGCATTGATTCCGCTCTTATAACGAGAATTGGGCCACATCCCTTGCCAAAATGCTTTACTTTGTTGCATAAGGGTGGTCAAGGGATGCGACGGGTTGAAGGCTTGCAGGTGGATGAATATGGCTAAGGCAAAGCGACTGGACACTGAAATGAGGCGGACGGAAGGCCGCGGAATTGCGGCCGAAGACGCGGACACAATCATCGGCCTGGTCGAAGCGGCCATGGGGGCGGACTTTTCTGCGTTGCGTCGTGCGGGCTCCGAGCTTGTACGCCGACTTTCCGAAGATGGACAGTCTGAGCATGCTACGCGCCTTCGTGGCGTGCTTAGACGACGCTCCGCTCCGCTCCGAACCTCTGGCTATGTTCAGGAGCTTCCTGTGGACGGTCGCAGCCGGCTGCCACTCATGGACGAGAACCCCTTTCCGAGCACACCCATCCTTATGGAGCGCGAAACGGAGGCAGTCGTCACCCGGTTTATAGAAGACGCGACTCACGCCGATCGGCTTTCGCGCGCTGGGATCGAGTCCGGTCTGCGTTTGATCCTGTGCGGACCTCCAGGCACTGGAAAAACATTACTGGCCGGTCACATCGCAAGTCGCCTGAACAAACCCTTCCAAGTGGCCCGCCTCGACGCAACTATCTCTTCCTTGCTAGGCGACACCGCAAAAAACATCAGGGGTATTTTTGATTATGTCTCGGAGCACTCGGGTTTCGTGCTCTTGGACGAGATCGATGCGATTGCGAAAATGCGTGACGACCAGCGCGAGATCGGTGAGCTGAAACGGGTAGTGAATACACTTATCCAAGGCTTGGATGACCTTGATGATCAGACGATCGTCATCGCCGCGACCAATCATCCTAGTCTGCTCGATCCCGCTGTCTGGAGGCGCTTCCCCTACCGGATCGAAATGAAGCTTCCCGGGGCAGAACTCCGCTCAGAGCTTTGGAAGCTCTTCCTCGTGCCTGACGAAGAGTTAGGCCTCAGCGAACTACTGGGCCTGATTTCCGACGGCCTTTCCCCCGCAGACATTCGAGAACTTGCCCTCGGCGCACGCCGGGCCTCGGTAATTGGTGATACACCGATTGTTATCGACGATCTGGTTCGATGTGTGCTTGCCAGCCGGTCTGGTGCCATGACGGTTCCAACAGGACGCCCTTTGGCCGGGGAAGAACGTAGGCAGCTCGTTCGCGCGCTTCTGTCATTCAGGATGACTCGCGCCCAGATGGCCAGCCTGGTGGGCGTCTCCCGCCAACGAGTTGACGAGTATGTTCGCGCCCTAGGCGAACGGGTGAAAATGGAAGGAGAGAACCGAGATGGCGCGTCGGCCCGTTCTTAATCCGCTGCTAACTCTTGTCGCGCCGCCTCAGCCGAAACCTGCTCCGGGTGGTGGCAAAGGCGCGAATGATATTCGCGAAGAGCATTTCGAGCGTCGGCGCAAGCGGCTCATTAAGCAGTTTGGAGCGCTGTCCGCCAGCTCAAAGCTAGAGCGTTGCGCCAAAGCAGGCCGAGTGATCGTCCGCGTTACGATGGACGACTACTCGGCTGCGCCTAGCTATACGCCGCGGGACCTCTTCTCGGCTGAATACGATGCCGAGCTCGTCGCGCCGTGGCGTCGCGGCTATCTGGCTGAGCTGAAGATCGGAGCATTGGGCAAGCTCGCCCAACGTTTGAGCGGTCAACGACTTCCAATTGCGACGAGAGTCGACGTATCCCGTATCCGAGCCGTCTCGCTGCTCGCCAATGATCTCATGCAGGAAGACTTCGACGCGCTCTGGCAACGCGCCACTGTAATAGATGGCACCGCTCGGCTCTTCCTCGGCGCGCCGGCTCCGTTCCGGACAGAGGCGGCACGGGTTGGCCTTGTCAACGAAATTCACCGGGAGATGGTTCACGAGTGGCGGAGGGCCGGCCTCGCGGAGAACGAAGAGGAGGTCGAAACCGAACCGGACACTGATTTCTTCGCACTTATGCCCACGCCGGCCTTTCCTGCTTCGATCGATGCGCTCCGTGCCGTTGTCGGTAAACGCGAGCACTTCGTAACCGTGGCATGCTCGTCGGTTGACGTGCTCCGGCGGTTAGTTGCATCCGGGTCTATCGTGAAGTGGGAGCCGGTGCAGCCGATGGTACCGACGCGGGCCAGTCAGATAAGCCTGCCGAGCCAAGATCCGCCCAATGTGCGTGGTGCGCCGATCGTCGGGGTGGTTGACGGAGGTTTGCTCCCGGGACGCTATGAGCATGCGACCGCCTGGAGTGAGCCGCCACTCGTTCCGGATCGCTACGCGGCCCGCGATCACGGAACGCACGTGGCCTCATTGATCGTCGAGGCGGAGCGTTGGGGCAACGAGTTGCAGGTACCTGCTCTGCCTTGCCGAGTCGGAGTTGTCCAGGCAGTCGCGGCGGACGGCGTGCCATGGTTGTTCGATCCGGGCGATTTCCTGCGGCATGTCGCCAGCGCAATGGCTAATCATCCCAATACAAAGGTGTGGAACGTTTCAGCTAATCTTGCAGAAGCCTGCGATGAATTCGAGGTCAGCGCGCTCGCGCACTCGTTGTCCCAGATCGCAAGGCGGTTCGGCAACACGCTGGTGATCTCTGCAGGGAATAGGGATGGCACTGATAAGTGTCGCATCTCACCGCCGGCCGACTGCGAGGCGGGTATCGTGGTAACGGGGCGTACGCACGACGAGCATGGCCAGGTTGCCAGCGCTTGTCCGGCGTGCCGGACCGGACTCGGCCCTGACAACATGCTAAAGCCGGAGCTAAGTTGGTTTTCAAATCACGGCCTTCCGGACGGAAGCGTGCTTGTAGGATCGAGCTACGCAGCGCCCTTGGTGTCACGTCTAGCAGCCCACACGTGGAGGCATTTGAAAGATCCAAATTCGGATCTAGTGAAAGCAATCCTGATTGGAGCAGGCGACCTTGGCACCTTTCACCATGAGCTTGGCTTCGGTAGCCCCATCACTCATGCGGCGCCGTGGGAAAGCCCGCCCGGCTCGGTTGTTCTGGCGTGGAAGGCGCGGATGAAGGCAGGGGCCTATTACTACTGGAATGATGTCGCCCTCCCTTCCACCATGGTCGATCGCAATTACTTGGTTGGGCGGCTCCGGCTGACCGCGGTCCTTGCACCGGAGGTTACTCTGACCGGTAGCGGCAACTATTTTGCAAGTCGCATTCAGACCGGCCTGCAGTTTCAGAACCCTTCGGGGCAATGGAAGCGCCTCATTGGTGGCTTGCCGGTCGAAACAGCCGAGGGCCTCGCGCGATCTGAGGACGCTAAATGGCAGCCGACGCGCTGCTATGAGGGGCGGTTCACGCACCCAAACGACCGAACGCGCAAAGATGGGCTTTCGTCGGCCGGGCTTGGCGGACGACGACTTCGCGTGTATGCGCGTACATTCGAGCGAGATGTTTTCGCCAGGGACAATCCCGTCACAGCCCGCGAGCGCGACCACGATGTCGCTTTCGTCTTGACAATGCAGGATGCAAACGGGGATGCGAGCACGTTTGACACTTTCGTCCGGGCTATGGGCAACCGGGTACAAAGCGCCGTTATAGATCAGGAAGTCTCCGTTGAGGCCCGTTAGGACCCCCACACGAAATCAGGTTGAGCGATGAAGGCGTACGCTGTTTTGGACGGCGGCGGCGTTAAGGGAGCCGCGCTCGCCGGGTGCCTTAAGGGTGCCTCGGAGATGAACGTCGAGTTCGTCGGTTACGGAGGAACTTCCGCCGGAAGCATCGTAGCGCTGCTGGCCAGCGTCGGCTACACCCCTGACGAATTGCTTGGCGTCATGTGTGATGAGCTGAACTTCAATGAGCTCCTCGATGATAATGGCGCTGGATTGCCGTTCTGGGGTGGGATGGTAGATGAATTGGTCGCTGTCCAGTCTTTTTTCGGCGGTGCCAAGGCAGGCTGGAGCGTGCTGACCTCGCGCAAAAAAATGGGCGAGGTTCTGACGGCCAAGGGCATATATTCCGGCGTCCGGCTCGAACGGAAGCTGCGCGAGTTCATCGTCCGCAAACACCGATCGCTGGAAAATCGTCCCGAGATTACGTTTACTGATCTCCAGCAGCTGGGGTGCAAGCCGCTTCGCGTCGTGGCTGCAAATCTGCAGACTCGCAGGGGCGTAGTCATGGGCGACCTGCTGGAAAGCCCCACACGTAACGTGTTGACTGCGGTCCGCGCTTCCTGCTCATACCCGTTTCTTTTCCAGCCGGTGATGCTGCATCGCGCGGCGCTTGTTGACGGGGGGCTAGCTAGCAACCTGCCGGTGTGGTTGTTTGACAACGAGCGTGACCGCGACGGATTTCCGCTGGTTGCATTTGATCTCACCACCCAGCTTCCTATAGGGGATCCACCGGACGCCGGTGTTCGCGGCTTCCTGATCGATATGCTGGAGACAGCCTTGGAGAGTGGAGACGCGCTCCTGCGCGAAACTTCGAACCGGCTGATGCACGTTGAGGTTCCGATAGCGTCCGACATCCGCACCTTAGACTTCGAACTCAGCTCTGCGCGCCGGCGCAGTTTATACAATGATGGTCAACGCGAGACACAGAGCTTCTTCTTGAAACGCTTTGGCGACCCCCGAGCTATGCTAAGCGATCCGGTCGGCCAGCTGGAGGCTGTTTATGGGGACCGCGCGGTGTTCCAAACCGTGCTCGCCGGCTTCGCCCAAGAGGTCCTCACGGCCTTTCCCAGATCTGGAGACATTCGGTGCAACGTCATGTTCCCCCATGGTGGGGGAGATCACTTTGTCATTGTGTACCAGCACGGAATGAGCGGCGATCCGGACATAGACCTTCAACTTCCCCGGGAGGCAGGCCCGCCGGGAGACGCGGTGCGGAATACGCTACCCATCGTGTCTGACTGGTCACGTGTTCGAGCTCGCCCAGAGGCCTTCGGCATGAATCGGGCGCAGGGGAACAAAATCCCGGTGAACCGACGGGCGGTGGCCAGTGCGCCAGTTTTCGACCTCCGACGGGCACCTACCGTCGAGGACGGTGTTATTGGTGGATTAAGCCTTGCCGGTGTACTATCTATTGACTCAGACCAATCTGCTGCAGCAGCAGGATGGGAGGACAACGACGGAGTTCCGAGCGTTGATTTTGTTCAGATCCTAAAGCGCTGGGCCGACGTGGTCGGTCGAGTGCTGAACTGAAAGAGGGCGCCATGGTTCCGAGCGGCATTAAACGCGACAAGAAGACACCGTTCCGCACCCGTAAGCTCGATAATGGGACGGTTGTGGTCGAGGATGCTTACGAGGGGCGCTATAGCTATCCCAGCCCCCGAAGCACGAGCACGCAAATCAAAGGCCTCCGGGTCGAGACTCCGGACTCGAAGAAAGTTCTTACCCAGAAGTAGGGAGCGTTGGGGGAGAGCTAAGGTTGAGTCTCCTCATCCATCCACAGCATTGAAGCGGATGGGAGCAAGCTCCGCTGATAGCGCGATTTGTGTATGCGATCGCTTCTCGGGGTCGGTAGTTATGCTCATGTCGATTTCGGTGAGACACATCGGACAAAAAGCATAAGGATTGTGATGGCCCCTTATTGTCCCACGTTCATGATGGGACATTGAAAAGGTTCAATCTTTGCACCCCGGCTAGGGGCACCATTTTTGATCTCACGCCAGTTCGCTTCGCTCACGGGCTCCGATGGGGCGGCCTGACCGGCCGACGGGCGGTCGCCCTTGCGAACCCTCCGGGTTCGAACAGTGCCTCGACAAAGACCCAGCGGCGGCTGCTGCGAATGACAGCGATAGCGCCAATCAGCGGCGGCCGGTAGCCCCGCTCTACGTGCTCTCAGGCCGCCGCACGGTGTTCTTCACGGGCAGCTTCCCACACTTCGCGGGCCGCGTCGGCGTTCATGACCGCGATCCCCAATCCCACCGCCAAATCGGGCCAGGCGGAATGCCAGAGCAAGGCCGTGACGAACCCTGCGGCAATAATGGCGATGTTGGCCAAGGCGTCGTTGCGGGCCGACAGGAAGGCCGCCTTTGTGAGGCTGCCGCCACGATGCCGGTGCGCGGCCAGCATGTAGGCACAGGACAGGTTGACGGCGAGGGCGCCAAGTCCCGCCAAGGTCAAGGCGATGGGCTGCGGCGGCACCGGCACGTTGAACTTCTCCCAAGCCGTCCAGAGCGTTGCCAGACCCGGCATGAGAAGGATGAGCGCCAATGCCATCCCCACCCGCGCACGGGAGCGCACAGACCACCCAAGTGCGAGCAGGATAAGGAGGTTCACGGAAGCATCTTCAAGAAAGTCGATGCTGTCGGCGAACAGGGACACTGATCCAATGGCGAGCGCCACAGCGAACTCGATCCCGAAATAGGCAAGATTGAGAAGCGCGACGATGAGGACGATGCGGCGAAGGTTCATCTTCTGGCAGTATCCGAAACCAGTGTGTGGAGCTACAGCTTCGCGGTTTCCAAGGAAAGCCCCTGCTCGTTCCGGGTCCCGGCCGATGGGCGGTTGCCCTTGCGACCTTTTGCGTTCGAGCCGCGCCTCGAACACGGACTTAGCGCATATTCCCCGTATGGCCTTGGGAATACCGTCCCGGTTGCGGCCACACCGTCAGGCCGTGCGGCTCTGAGCCAACCCGAAACTTGGTCACCGCGCCCGATGTCGTGTCGATCATGTAGGCGGCACTGTCGAAGCGGCCGGACAGCCATAGTTGTTTGCCGTCGGCGCTGACATTGCCCATGTCGGGGCTGCCGCCGCCGGGGATCGGCCATTGCGTGACGACCGCGCGGGTGGCGAAGTCGATCACCGTCACGCTGCCCGGTCCCTTTGCCTGGCCCTGCTCCATCTTGTGCGAGCCCCGGTTCGAGACATAGAGCCGCTTGCCGTCGCGGCTGACGACGAAGCCATGGGCGCCGATGCCGGTCGGGATGAAGCCGATCTCCTTGAAACTGTCGCCATCGACGAGGAACACGCCGTCATTCATCATGTCGGCGACGTAAAAAACCTTGCCGTCGGGCGAGAGGCGGATGTCCTGCGGCATGCCCATTTTCGAGAAGTCGAGATGGCCAAGCACCTTCTGGTTCTTCAGGTCGATCTTTGCCAATCCGCCATTGCCGTATTCGCAGGTGAAGATCGCGTAGGCCCCGTCGACCGAGAATTCGGCGTGGTTGATGCCGGGGCAAGTGGGCGTCGGCAGGCTCGACATTAGCGCCATGGTGTGAGGATCGCGGAAATCGAGCCGCTCCAGGGCTTCGTCGACGACGATGGCCGCGCCCGGCATGAAATACAAATTGTAGGGATCGTCCACGGCGATCTGCGGGCCGGGCTTGCCGGTCATCGGGTCGATCGGCGTCAGGCTGCCGTTCTTGCCGGTGCCATTGTTGGCGACCCAGAGCGTCTTCAGGTCCCAGGACGGCACGACGTGCTGCGGTTTGCTGCCGACCGGGAACCTGTCGACTTCCTTGAGTGTCATGGTGTCGATCACCGTGACGCTGTTGGAGGAGCGGTTCGGCACATAGACGCGCGGCAGTGCACCCAGCGTGGCCGGGCTGAGATAGCTGGCGGCGGTGTGGCTGTAGATGTTGATGGACGGCGCGGGCTCGCTGCAATCCTCGGGACAGCTATCGGCCCAGGCGCGGACAGGCAGCAGTGCAAGCAGCGAAAAGGCCGCACGGGGACCGGCGTGACGCAAAAAGGTTCTGATCATCAGGATGGCTTGTCGTGAAGGCCGGCCGAAATTGCCGCGCCGACCCATAGCTGGTGTCTTGCCGTTGATCCAGTGGCTATCGCCGTCCCAGCAAACTCTTCACGCGGTTGCGCAGCAGGCGGGCCATGTTGCGGGTCTCGCGGTAGAGATGCAGCTGCGAGGCGGCCTGGCGGGCGAGGCGGTCGGCATCCGGCGTCAGCCCGATCACCAGCGAGCCCATCGGCTTGCGCTCGCTCCACAGCCGGCTCATCACCGGGTGGTCGGGCACGGCGCAGGAATCGGTCATCATGATGTTGGGGTCGTCGAGATGCTGCCTGGTCACCTCGATCATCAGCAGCGTGCCCGGCGAATAGGTCGCCAGCGTCTCGTCATAGGCGGTCTTCCAGGTGTAGGCGACGCCGGCTTCGACGAAGACGACCAGGCAGGCGATGGTGCGGCCGTCCAGCGTCAGCGAATGGATCCGGCACAGATCCTGCTCGGCCAACCGGTGCACTGCCTCGCGAGCGAAGGCGGCGCGGTAGCGGTCGATGGCCATGGCGGTGCGCTCGCGGCCCTTCCAGCCGGCGGCTTCCAGCGTCAAAAAACTTTCGATGGCGTGGCGGATTTCGTCGGGGCCACGCGCCACGATATGTTCCAGTTTGCCGAGATCGCCCAGGCGCCGCTTCAGGCGGCGGAACTCGCGATAATGGTGCGAACGCAGCGACGCCTTCAGATAGGCTTCGCCTTCGAGCGTGCTTTCAAGCACCGGCCGGTCCGCCTTGCCGGTGGTGACCATTGTCAGGCCGCGCGTCTCGGCAACGGTGGCAAGCACGCTGGCCAACGGGCCGTCGAGGCGCATGTCGGGCAGCACGAAGACCTTCGGCAACTTGAGATGCGGCCGCGATAGCATGCCGAAGAAATCCTCGACGACGCCGATCGGGTCGTCATGGTCGACCAGCGGTGTGCCGATCGGGCCGAACGGGCTCGACCAAGTGCGCATCACCGGAACGCCGAGCGGCACCGCCGGCCGTTCGACCGAGAACGGCACCAGCAGGCGCAGCCGGTTGCGGTATTCGTCGCCGTCGCGGATCACCGCCAGCTTGACCTCGCGATCTTCCAGCCGAGGCATGGCCGGCGCCAGAAAGCGCGGGTTGAAGAAGACGTTGGGCTCGATCGTGCGGGTGCACAGATAGTCGAGTTCCTCGACCAGTTCGAAGCCGGCCGAAGCCGGATAGATCGCCAGCTTGCGCAACGGCCGGTTGTTGGCGAGGATCTCGAGATGCGCCGGATCGGCGTCGCGCGCTAGGCCGGCAAGGCCGGACACCATGGCGCCGGCCGGACCGCCGCTGGTTTCCTCGATCAGCGGGATGGCGGCCATCAGGCGGCTCCCTCGGCAGCGGGCACGAAGATCAGCATGACGATGCCGAGCTTGCGCCAGACGGTGAAGGACAGGGCGCTGGCCTCGAAGACCATGGCGAGGCTGGTGGCGATCGCCGCCCCCCACAGGCCAAAGAGCGGGATCAGCACCACGTTGAGGCCGATGTTGAAGGCCAGCGTCATGGCATAGACGGCGGCGCAGATGTTCTGGTTGCCGCTCATCGTCAACAGGCTTTCGCAAGGGCCGACGGCGGCGCGCGCCACGACGCCGAACACCAGCAGGAACAGCAGCGGATAGCCGGCGGTGAATTCGGGCCCGAACAGCACCAGCATCGGTTCGCCGAGCGCCAGCACCAGCAGCGCCATCAGCAGCGACGGCCAGAACGTCCACGACACGGTCTCGCGGGCGAAGGCGGCGAGCTTTTCCGGTTCGCCATGGGTGAACTGCGCATAACGCTGGGCAACGCCGGCCTTGACGGAGAAATAGACGAAATGCACCAGCGCCAGCGTCTTGACGGTGGCGAAATAGACGGCGACGTCATTGGGCTGGAGATAGGCGCCGACCATCAGCACGTCGGCGTTGGTGAGCAGGAAGAAGAAGCTCTCGACCAGGAAGATCGGCAGCGAGACGATGAACCACTCGGCGAAATGCACCTTCATCGGCCCGGCCGGGATATTCCTGCCCATGCGCGTGGTCACGCCGATGAGCTGGCCCAGCGTGGTGGCGTAGGTGGCGGCGATCGAAGCGAAGATCGCGGTCCTGGCGTCGGGCGCATAGCCCAGCGCCAGCATCAGCGCCATCAGCGCCAGGATCAGCACCGGCCGCACCAGATAGGTCGGCGACAATGCAAACAACGCCCAGGAATTGGCCCGAGACTGGCCCTGCAGCAGGTCGCCCATGGCGATCATCGGCAGGCAGAACAGGCCGAGGATGAAGGGCATCACATAGTAGCTCTCGATCCAGTTCGCGCACAGCCAGACGCCCAGCGCGCCAAGTCCGGCGATCGCGGTCGAGGCAATCAGCACGAACAGGCGGCTGGCGACCACGATGCCGCGCAGCTCGGCCAGCATGTTGCGTTCGCGGTATTCGGGGATGAAGCGGATGACCGAGGTGTGGAAGCCGAGGCAGGCGAGGTTGCCGACGATGACCATCGTCACCCAGACGAGGACGAAGATTCCGTATTCGAACGAGCCCATCCAGCGCGCCATCAGCACCTGGCTGATGAAGGCGATGACGGCGCTGACGATGCGGATGGCAAAGGCGATCAGCGACATGCGGCCGGCTTCGCCGCGTTCGTCGGCGGTGAACAGCACCGCATCGATGCGGCCAAGCAGAGGCCCCATGCGCAGCGCCAAGCGCTGCGGCAAGAACCGCCCGGCCGTCGTCGCCGCGGAAAAGCGCACCCCGATGTCTCTCCGTTTTCCGCCTCTTTTCAAGGTTTCGATGTAGCGGAGACACATTAAGAAAGGGTGGGCGGAGAGGCGGTCCGCCGGAGCGGACGAAAGGCCAACGATTTCTTGTCGACGCTTGCTTAGAACATCAGTTACGGGTTCATTGCTAGAATAGGGGGAGCGCATGGACATTCGTTTCGAATAGGTATTTGAAGGCGCTGGCGGCCAACTACCGCGATGGCGGAACGGAACATACCGGGCGAGCCGCGCTTGAAAACTTTCTTAATACATTCGCTGTGGACGCGATGGCGCCCGGCATTGAAGTGCAACACGAGCCGAAACGAGACGCCGACAAGGGCTCACCAGATTTCAAAGTGAAGCGGCAAGGCATGATCCTTGGATATGTCGAGGTGAAAGAGATTGGCGCAAACCTGGACAAGATTTTGAAGTCCGACCAAATCGTCAAGTATCGCAAGCTATCGGACAATATCGTCGTCACCGACTATTTCCATTTCATCCGCATTGATGGTGCCGGCAAGATACTAGACCGCCAGTCGCTGGCCTTTCCTAACGACATCGAAAGCCGCACGATCCAAGTTAACCCGGACAAGGCCGAAGCGGTGTCAAAGCTGCTCGCGGCATTCTTCTCCTCTCCCCCGCAGGGTTTGCAAAGGGCACAGCAACTGGCGGTCGCTCTAGCGACCCGATCGAAGCTGCTTCGCGACTACCTGACAGAGGAACTGGTTCGACAGACAAAAGTGCAAAGAAGGGAGACTACATGGACTCTACGACGTTTTTCGCGAGCAGGTCTTCCATGAGCTAACAGTTACCGAGTTCGCCGACGCGTTCGCGCAGATGCTTGCTTACGGTCTCTTTCTCGCAAAGTTGAACGCGAGCGACGACGAAATCATCCGGCTCGACAACGTGCGCCGCTTCATTCCCGGATCTTTTCGACTGATCCGCGAACTAGTCCGATTCTTGGAGGAGATGCAGGAGACCGAATATGATGAGGCGAAATGGGTGGTCGACGAGATTCTATCGATCGTCAACGGCCTCGCCATAGCTAACATTCGCGAAGACCTGTCGTTCCGCCAGCGCAAGGCGATCAGTCGCAAGATCCGTGCCGGGGACGAAGAAGAGCACCGGCTCTTCGAGCGCGATCCGTTCATCTATTTCTATGAAGACTTTCTGAGAGCCTATGACAAGGAGACACGCAAGGCACGTGGCGTTTACTATACGCCACCACCGGTGGTTAACTTCATTGTGCGGGCTGTAGACGACATCCTAAAAAATCAGTTTCAAATCGCCGACGGACTTGCCGACCACAAGAAGGTGACGGTGTTAGATTTTGCGGCAGGAACGGGCACTTTCCTGCTCGAAGTGATGCAACGCATCTTCGACAACATAGGCGGGCCGGAGACAGGCAAGGCGGATGCTGTGGTGCGCGAGCACATGCTCAAGAATCTCTACGGATTTGAGTACCTAATCGCGCCCTATACGATCGCCCATTTGAAGCTTTCGTAGTATCTCAAGGACAAAGGCCATCCGCTGACAGAAAATGAACGGCTACAGGTGTTCTTAACCAACACGTTGGATGCCTGTTGAGCCGCAAAAAAGCGCCTTCTTACCGGAGCTGTCGAATGAGGTGAGGGAAGCGCAGACCGTTAAGGAGAAGCCGATCCTCGTGATCCTTGGCAACCCGCCTTATGCAGGCCATTCAAAGAATAAGGGAAAGTGGATCACAACTGCTATTGACGGCTATAAATACACCTTCGGTCGTGTGCAAACGGAGACGGACGCGGACGGAAATCCGGTCTTTAGTGATGTGAAAAAGCCGCTGGGGGAAAAGAATCCGAAATGGCTGAATGACGACTATGTCAAATTCATTCGGTTTGCTCAGTTGAAAATGGACGAGGTCGAAGAAGGGGTCGTCGGAATTATCACCAATCACTCATGGTTGGACAATCCGACATTTCGCGGTATGCGCCAAAGTCTGTTGCGCAGCTTCGACCAGATATATTTGGTCGATCTCCACGGCAGTACTAAGCCCAAGGAGCTGGTGCCAGAGGGCAAAGAGAATGAAAACGTCTTTGATATTCAGAAAGGCGTGGCGATCGCGCTGTTAGTTAAAAAGAAGGATGCTGAGCAAGGGGTATGGCATACGGACATCTGGGGAAGCCGGCTGTCCAAATATCAGGAGTGTGCCGAGGCAGAGATCTCCACGATCGAATGGTCGCGACCTAAACCGTTCTCTCCCTACTTCATGCTCTCAGCGGTCGACTGGACTGGATGGGAAGAATACGGGCAATGGTGGCAGATCGCGGATAGCCTGAGCGCTGCATCCGATAAAAGGCAAATCTTCTCTGCGAATGTGCTAGGATTTCAAACTCATAGGGACCATTTCGCCGTGGCGTTTGATCGCCAAGAGATGCTGTCTCGCGTCCGAGATATGTGCGACACAAGCAAATCAGATCAGGTTCTCAGGGATCTGTATTTCCTCAAAGACAACCGGGACTGGCAGCTCAAAAACGCACGCGAATCATTACAGAAAGCGGAAAATCCGGAACGTCCCATCATCGATTGCGCCTTTCGACCCTTTGATGACCGACCATGTTATTTTGGTCCAGAGTTCATGGACTATCCCCGAAGGGAACTGCTCGACCATGTGGCTTGGCAGCAAAATCTTCAATTGCTGGTTTCTCGTCAAATTGGAACCGGCAGCTGGCGACACTCGCTCGTCGTCGAAACGCCCGCGAATGATTGCACCGTCTCGGATGCCTCAAGCGAGGCGAATTACGCGTTTCCGCTATGGCTGTATGATCTAACTGGAACCAAGTCAGAGAACCTCTCCCCCGATTTCCGCGCTTTCCTCGACAGGGGGTACGACCACCACTATTCGCCGGAAGAAATTCTCGGCTACATCTATGCGGTTCTGCACGCGCCAGCTTACCGGTCGCATTATGCTGCGTTTCTTCGCATTGATTTCCCACGCATTCCTTTTGCCGAGAAGGCAAAAGATTTCGAGGTGCTGTCTCTGCTTGGGTGGGCCTTGGTGCAGGCACATCTGCTTCATGATCTGCCTCGGCGGAGCCTAGCAAACTATCACGGCAAAGGGGCTAACGAGGTTGAGCATGTGCGTTGGTCGGCGGAAGATGAGCGCATTTCAATTAATAAAACACAGAGTTTTGCGCCTGTGCCGGAGGCGGTGTGGAATTTCCATATTGGCGGCTATCAAGTGATCGACAAATATCTGAAATCGCGCAAAGAGCGAATGCTATCACTCGACGAAATCAACCAAGTCGGGCGTATCGCCGACGCGTTGGCCTTCACGAATGAGCAGATAGCGCGCATTGATACTGCTTATGCACAGGCTTTTCCCAACCGGGGATAAGCTGGCGACGCCACTCGCATCGTCCACCAAGCTTTGTCATGATCGGGGTGATTCGAGGCGCCATGACAAAGCAAAGCGAACCTGACCTATTCGGTAATGTCGACTCGCAGGGCGACCTGTTCGGGACCGAACTCACGCAGCCCGTGTGGCAACCCGATCCGGATAAAGTGCGGCGGCGACTAGAGCGCATTCTTGCCGAAGCGAGGGCGGCAAAGTCGATGCCTTGGGATTGGTCCAAGCAGAGCCTCTACCGGACAATCTTTCCACAGATGGCCGGGCTGCTGTCTGACGAGGAGGCAGCGCAGTACTGCTTCCAGTTTGACCAGGAATGGGAACGGCTCAAGGCAGCTTAGGAAATATTGATACGCTGGGCCGGACAGTGCCCTCCTCTGGCCTACCGACCATCTCCCCCCAGGTGGGGAGTGGGCAATAACAAAGCCCGGCTGGCAGCCGGCGCGAAGCTGTCAACTGACAGGCTGCGTCAGGAACAGGGGATACGCCGGTTACGGGTGGTCGCTTCATGAAAACGGGATGAGGCAGAGTTCGGCCCAGAATCGACCCGTTACATCCGTGGACATGGCAAGAAATCAACTCGATCTTTTTGGCGCCGAAGAACAGTCCGAGCTGTTGCGCTGACTGTTTATTATCATGGCGATCCTGGCCGGGTACGCGCGCGATTGCATAGGCTTATCGCCGAGGCGCGAAGCGTGGAAACGCTGCCCTGGATCAGGACAGTGTCCGGCTCTACCGCAAGATCGTGCCCCAGATGGTGCTCTGGCTGCCGGAAGAAGAAGCCGCGCAGCTGAAGTTCGAGTTCGAGGCCGAAATGGTGCGGCTGAAGGCGGCGTAGAAACGGATACGCCAGCCCTGGGTTGTCGTCGGCTCGGGCATCGCTGTCTCGGGCTTGGCGAGTCGGAGGAAACAAAAGGGCGAGCGAACGCCGGGGAAGACTGGGGAGCCGGTCGGCGTTTCGCTCGCCCCTCCCCCGCCAAGGGGGATGGCCAGGCACCGGGTGTCCGATGCCAGAGGTGTCACATGGGGAAGCTCACATCCCCTTCATCGCGTCGCAGGACACGTTCGGATTCATGTCGGCGAAAGCGCCGGTCGGGTTCTGTTTCCAGGCCCAGACATGCAATTCGTAGAACGGGCCGAGGCCGTAGCGGTTGGGGGCGCTGTTGAAGTTGAACAGCTGGCCTTCGAGCGAGGCCGGGCCCTTCGAGGTGATGTATTCGACCGCTATCAGCTTCAGGCTGCCGTCGGCCGTCGGCTCGTACATCACCGCTTCGGGCTTGGCGACATCGACGGCATCGTCCTTGAGATAGGCGCCGTTGACATAGTGGATGCCCATGGCGCCGCCGGTGATGCCGCTGGCGCAAGGGATGGGGGCATAGCCTTCGGCAGTGGCGGCTGCCACATTTTCGAAGCGGCTGTTGGCGGCGCGCACCTTTTCGGCCAGCGGGTTGGCGTCGTGCGCCTGGGCGGCCGCACCCGCCGTGATCGAGATGGCGGCGAAAGCCGCGAAGCGTGTCGTCCAAAGAGTTATGGTCATGGTCTTCCGTCCGTTTGTTGACGCTCGAGGCGACGGCGGCCGATCAGGCTGCCCGAAGCTGCGGCGTTGGTTTAGGATTTGGTTTGTCCGTCCCGGTTCATGCGATGCGGCTTCCGTTGCCGGGCTTTGGCCGCAGCCCTTAAAAACCGTGAAAAATCAACGATCCCAAAAGTAATATTGCCAATATTCCTGCGGGACGTCCCGCTCCGATAGCCCGATGTCGCGCCTCAGATAGTCGCCTTCCGGGGGCAAGCGCCGCCTTTCAGACAGATACGCAGGCAGCTTCGACGCGAACCGCCATAGACGGCCGAGCACGGAGGTTGGCCGGCCGGTCTTTCCCAGGACAGGCCCGATTCCACCGAGCGGCAGGCCATCAGGCAGTTCGCCATGGCCGCGAAGGACAGTTTGATGCTCATCACCGTGGCGACCGAACGCAGGATCAGAGGTAAAAGTAAGGGTCAAGAACCCGCACCTCCGTGATCTTGTCGACCGGCAGCGAGTTTTTCTGAGCGGTGCTGCGGATAGCTTCGGGCGTCGGCGCGTCGTAGATGCAGAAGCTGTGCTTCTTGTCGGGCGTGACGAAGGACTGGATCCAGGTGACGCCCTTTTCGGCATTGCGCATGACGACGCCGCCCACCGCGCTGGCGCCGATGTCGGTCATCGGTATGTTGAGGCCGTCCGGAAATGTGCGTTCAATCAGGTAGCGAGGCATGGAAGGTTTCCTTTTCCATTGGTTCACGCTCGATCGGAGCGCGGCTGGACGTTGACCACGCCGGCCCGGCCCGCGCATCGGAACGATTCCCCATATTTGGCGGGACGATTCCCTATATTGGCGTCGTTCTTTGTGGAAAGAGGCACGGCAATGTGTGCAAAGTCACATTGCGGCGCTTTCTTCACGGGCTAATCGTGAGCGGCCCGCCATGGTGGGAAAACTCCGATCCTGTGAGACCATGACAATGATGCTTCTGGAACGGCAGATGCAGCTGCAGCAGCTGGAGACACTGCTTGGAGATGCAATAGGCGGCCATGGCCGAGTCGCGGTGCTGGCCGGGGAGGCCGGCGCCGGCAAGACGGCGCTGGTCGAGGCATTCGCGGCCCGTGTCGGGCAGAGCGCGGCAATTTTGCGTAGCGCCTGCGAGGACCTGTCGATCCCCGATCCGCTGGGGCCGCTCTACGATCTGGCCCGTGAGGCGCAATGGGCGCTGCCGCGCGCAATAGATGCCCGGCATGGGCAGAGACTGCCGCTGTTTTCCGATGCGCTCGACGCCTTCGCGGCCAAGGGGCCGAGCCTGCTGATCATCGAAGATTTGCACTGGGCCGACGATGCGACGCTCGATTTCGTGCGCTTCCTCGGCCGGCGTATCGCCAACACCCATATCCTGCTGTTGCTGACGGCGCGCACCGACCGCAGCGAGGGACAGATGCGGGTGCGCCGCGCCCTGGGCGAAATCCCGGCCGGCAGCGTGGCGCGCATCGACGTGCCGCTGCTCAGCGAGGCGGCCGTGCTGTCGCTCGCCGATGCGGCCGGCCGCGATGGCGACGCCATCTACCGGGCGACCGCCGGCAATGCCTTCTTCGTCACCGAATTGCTGTCGGCCGAAAACGAAATGGCACTGCCGGCAAGCGTGCGCGACGCGGTGCTGGCAAGGGCTGAACGGCTGTCGGTTGGCGCCCGGGCAATGCTCGACGCGGTGTCGGTGTTTCCGCGCCGCGCCGACGCCTGGGCCTTGCAAGGCCTGTGCGGCGTCGCCAGCGCCGGCCAGCTGGCCGAGTGTGTCGCCAACGGCCTGCTCGACGATCTGGGCGACGGCTACGCCTTCCGCCACGACATCGCGCGGCGCGCCATCGAAATGATGCTGACGACGTCGCACAGGCGGCAGTTCAACCAGCGTGCGCTGGCGGCACTGCTCGAAAATGGCGACGTCTCCACAGGCCGCCTGGTGCATCATGCGGTCGAGGCGCACAATCTGGCGGCGGTGCGCGAACTTGCGCCAATCGCCGCGCGCGAGGCGTCGCGCGTCGGCGCCCATCGCGATGCCGCCGGTTATTACGAGATCGCCTTAAGGCAGGCCGACAGCCTGCCGGTGATCGAGCGCGCCGCGCTCTACGAAAGTCATGCGTTCGAGTGCCATCTCATCGGCAAGATCGATGATGCGCTTGCAGCGCAGGGACAGGCGCGCCGGTTGCATCGGGCCGATGGTAACAGGCTGAAGGAGGGCGACAGCCTGAGATGGCTCTCCCGGCTGAGCGAAATGGGCGATGACCGTGAGGCGGCGGCCGCCTACGGAGCCGAGGCGGTGGCGATGCTGGAAGCGGCGCCCGCCGGTCCCGAACTCGCCATGGCCTATTCGAACCTTTCGCATCTGGCGATGCTTTCGGAGAGGGTGGAGGACACGCTGTTCTATGGCGAGAAGGCAGCGGCGCTGGCTGCGCGCATGAACCGTCCCGACATCGCCTCGCATGCCCTCAACAATGTCGGCTGCGTCGAGCAGTGGCTCAATCCGGATGCCGGACGCCTGCGCCTCGACCAAAGCCTTGAGATTGCGCTCCAGGGCAATTTCCAGGAGCATGCCGCGCGCGCGTTCACCAACCGCGCCTGTTTCGAGATCACGCAGATGAGCTACGACGCAGCGCGTCCGGTGCTCGAGAGCGGCATCCACTATTGCACCGAAAACGACCTCGGCACCTGGCGCGACTATCTCAGGGGCATGCTGGCCGATGTGCAGCTGCGTCAGGGCCAATGGGATGAGGCCGCCGCGACGGCAAGCGATGTCATCGACAATGAGCGGACAACCACCGTGGGCCGGTTTCCGGCGCTGCTGGCTTTGGCGAAACTGCGCCTGAGGCGCGGCGATCCTTCGGCCGAGCCGCTGTTCGCCGAAATGGCGCGTCTGGTCGGAAGCGGCGGCGACCTGCAGATGCTGAGCTCCTATGCGGCCTTGATAGCGGAGCAGGCATGGCTGGGCCTGGCCGACAGGCAAGAGGCGCTGGCGCTGATCACCCGCGCCGAAACGCCGGTGCGCTCGCGTGCCCATGTCGGGGAGCTGGCGCTGTGGCGAACATTGCTCTCTCCCGATATGCCGGCCGGCGACACCGCCGACATGGCGACACCATACCGGCTGCTTCTGACCGGCGACTGGCGTTCGGCTTCGGCACTCTGGGCCGAATTGAATGCGCCATACGAGCGCGGACTGGCGCTCATCCTCGGCGACGACGAGGGGCAGCGGCTGGCATTGGATATTTTCGACGGCCTGGGGGCAAGGCCGGCAGCCCAGCGCCTGCGCGATATCATGCGCAAGAACGGCGTTGGCGGCATCGCCCGCGGCCCGCGCCGCTCGACGCGCGCCAACCTCGCCGGCCTCACCTTGCGCCAGATGCAGGTGCTGCAGCTGATCGAACGCGGCCTGTCAAACAAGCGGATCGCCGAGCAATTGACGATTTCGCCAAAGACGGTCGATCACCATGTCTCGGCGGTGCTGGGCAAGCTGGATGCGGTGTCGCGCGGCGAGGCGACAGCGACCGCGCGCGATTCGGGGTTGTTGTGAGGTTTTGACGAGGGTTGGACCGAGAGGTCGCGATCCTTCGCGCCCCCCTCTGTCCTGCCGGACATCTCCCCCTCAAGGGGGGAGATTGGCTGTGATCAAGGCTTTCGCCAATTGTCGAAGTTGAAAAGGAAGTGGGGCCCGCAACTGCGTGATCTCCCCCCTTGAGGGGGAGATGGCCGGCAGGCCAGAGGGGGGTGCTGTCCCGCCGACCTAATGATCAAGCAAACGCGCCGTGGCAGTGCTTGTATTTCTTGCCGGAGCCGCAGGGGCAGGCTTCGTTGCGGCCGATCTTGCCCCAGGTCGCCTGGTTGTTCGGATCGCGGTCTTCGGGAGCGACGATGGCGTTGCTCTCCTGGCGGACCAGAAGTGCGGTCTCGCCACCCTCGAAATCGTCCTCGCCCGTGGTGCCGTCAATGTGGCTGCCGAACATTTCAGGCGCTTCGGGCGGCGGCGCTTCGGCGGCCTGGCGGACCAGTTCGACGCGCATCAATTGGGCGGTGACGGCCTGGCGCAGATTGCCGAGCAGCGCCTGGAACAGCTCGAACGCCTCGCTCTTGTATTCCTGCAGCGGGTCGCGCTGGGCGTAGCCGCGGAAGCCGACGACCGAACGCAGATGGTCGAGGTTGACGATGTGCTCGCGCCACAGATGATCGAGCGTCTGCAACACCACCGAGCGTTCGACATAGCTCATCACGTCTGGGCCGAAGCGCTCGGCGCGCTCCTTGGCGGCGGCGTCGGCGGCCTTGGTCAGGCGCTCGCGGATGTCGTCCTCGGCAATGCCTTCTTCCTTGACCCAGTCCTCGACCGGCAGGTCGAGATTGAGGAATTCGGCGACCTCGGCCTTGAGGCCGGCGACGTTCCACTGCTCGGCATAGGCGTTTTCGGGGATGTTCTTGGTGACGATCTCCTCGATGACGCCTTCGCGCATCTCGGCGATCGTCTCGGACAGGCCTTCGCCGTCCATCAATTCGATGCGCTGCTCGAACACCACCTTGCGCTGGTCGTTCGAGACGTCGTCGTATTTCAACAGGTTCTTGCGGATGTCGAAGTTGCGCGCTTCGACCTTCTTCTGCGCCTTTTCCAGCGCCTTGTTGATCCACGGATGGATGATGGCCTCGTCTTCCTTGAGGCCAAGCTTCTGCAGCATGCCGTCCATGCGCTCGGAGCCGAAGATGCGCATCAGATCGTCCTGCAGCGACAGGAAGAATTTCGAACGGCCGGGGTCGCCCTGGCGGCCGGAGCGGCCGCGGAGCTGGTTGTCGATGCGGCGCGATTCATGGCGCTCGGTGGCGAGCACGTAGAGGCCGCCGGCGGCTAGCGCCTTTTCCTTCAGGCGCTCGACATCGGCAATGATTTCCTTTTCGCGCGCCTCTCGCTCGGGACCAGCAGGCATGTCGCCCAGTTCGTCCTCGATGCGCATCTCGGCGTTGCCGCCGAGCTTGATGTCGGTGCCGCGTCCCGCCATGTTGGTGGCGATGGTGATGGCGCCGGGTTTGCCGGCCTGGGCGACGATGGCGGCCTCGCGCTCGTGGTGGCGGGCGTTCAACACCTCGAAATCCTTGAACCCTTCCTTGCGCAGGCGCTCGGCCAGCTGCTCGGATTTTTCAATGGAGGTGGTGCCGACCAGCGTCGGCTGGCCCTTGGCGCGCGCTTCCTTGATCTCCTTGACGATCGCCTTGTACTTCTCCTCGACCGTCCGGTAGACCTCGTCGTCCTCGTCCTTGCGGATGACCGGCAGATTGGTCGGGATCTCGGTGACTTCGAGGCCGTAAATGTTGCCGAACTCCTCGGCCTCGGTCAGCGCCGTGCCGGTCATGCCGGAAAGCTTCTTGTAGAGGCGGAAGTAGTTCTGGAAGGTGACGGAGGCCAGCGTCTGGTTTTCCGGCTGGATCGCCACATGCTCCTTGGCTTCGAGCGCCTGGTGCAGGCCTTCCGAATAGCGGCGGCCCGGCATCATGCGGCCGGTGAATTCGTCGATGATGACGATCTCGTCGTTGCGGACGATGTAGTCCTTGTCCTTCTGGAACAGCCGGTGCGCCTTCAGCGCGTTGTTGACGTGGTGGACGATGGCGACGTTCTCGACGTCATAGAGCGACTCGCCCTTGAGCAGGCCGGCCGCGCGCAGCAGGTTTTCCAGCTTCTCGGTGCCTTCCTCGGTGAAGATCGAGGTCTTCTGCTTCTCGTCGATCTCGTAGTCGGCTGGGCCGAGCTGCAGCATGAAGGCATCGATGGTGTTGTACATTTCCGAACGGTCCTCGAGCGGACCGGAAATGATCAGCGGCGTGCGCGCCTCGTCGACCAGGATGGAATCGACTTCGTCGACGATCGCGTAATTGTGGCCGCGCTGCACCATCTGCGCGCGCTCATACTTCATGTTGTCGCGCAAATAGTCGAAGCCGAGCTCGTTGTTGGTGGCATAGGTAACGTCGGACGCGTAGGCGACGCGGCGTTCCTCGTCGGACAGGCCATGGACGATGACGCCGACCGAGAGGCCGAGGAATTTGTAGACGCGGCCCATCCATTCGGAGTCGCGGGTGGCAAGGTAGTCGTTGACGGTGACGACATGGACGCCCTTGCCGGCAAGCGCGTTGAGATAAACGGGCAGGGTGGCGACCAGGGTCTTGCCCTCGCCGGTACGCATTTCGGCGATGCCGCCATTGTGCAGCACCATGCCGCCGATCAGCTGCACGTCGAACGGGCGCATGCCGAGCACGCGGCGGGATGCCTCGCGGACGGTGGCGAAGGCCGGCACCAGCAGGTCATCGAGCGTAGCGCCGTTGGCGATATCCTGGCGGAATTTTTCCGTGCGGGCCTGAAGCTCGGCGTCGGACAGCGCCCGCATCTCGTTTTCCATGGCGTTGATCGCCTCGACACGCGGCCGGGTCGATTTTACGCGACGATCGTTGGAGGAACCGAAAACCTTACGGGCGAGACCGCCGAGACTGACCATCCGATGGTCCTTTCGATAGAATTCTCAATTTTGAGATGAGCGCCGGCCGGCCCCATCAATTCCGCGTGAAACGCGGACAAACACAAAAAGCGCCCGGAAAACGGTTCTGGACGCAAAGTCGTTGGACAGATAAGAGGGGGCTCAACTGATGTCAACGCCGCGTTAGCCCTATGGGCAGCGCCAAATTCCGCCACAATCCGGCTGATCTGCAAGCCCTACCAATCCCCCCTTGGAGTTAATCTTGATGTCCTTACTGTTTCGCCGTGCGTCGCTCGCCAGCCTTGGCTTGGCTTTCGGCCTGTCGGCCCTGTCGCTGTCTCCGCTGATGGCCCAGGAAGCCGCTCCCGCCCCGGCCGATGCCGCAGCAGCGCCGGCGGCAGCCCCCGTCGATCCGAACGCCGTTATCGCTACCGTCAATGGCCAGAAGCTGACCGAGGCGGACCTTGGGCTTGCCGAGGGCGAGCTGTCGCAGCAGTTCTCGCAGTTGCCACCCGAGCAGCGCCGCGCCGCCGCCCTTTCGGCGGCCATCGAAATCCGCGTCATGGCCGCCCAGGCGGTCGCTACTGGGCTCGACAAGGATCCCGAATTCCAGCGCCGCATGGCGTTCCTGCAGCAGCGCGCGCTGCATGGCGAGATGGTCGAGAAGGGCGTCGTGGACAAGGTTACCGATGCCGAGGTGCGCGCCCGCTACGATCAGGAAATCGCCAGCACGCCGCCGGTCAATGAGATTCATGCCCGTCACATCCTCGTGAAGACGAAGGAAGAGGCCGAGGCGATTATCAAGCAGCTCGATGGCGGTGCCGACTTCCAGAAGCTCGCCAACGAGCATACCAGCGATCCCTCGGGCAAAACCAATGGCGGCGATCTCGGCTGGTTCGGCCCGGGGCAGATGGTGCCGGAATTCGACAAGGCGGCAGTTGCGCTCGAAATCGGCAAATACACCAAGGAGCCGGTGCAAACGCAATTCGGCTGGCATGTCATCAAGCTCGAGGACAAGCGCACCAAACAGCCGCCGGCCTTCGACGACGTCAAGGACCAGGCCAAGCAGGCGGTGATCCGCGACAAGTATTTCGCACTGGTCAAGCAGCTGCGCGGCGCCGCCAAGGTCGAAATCCCCGACGCCAATCTGAAGAAGGCCGTCGACACGATGGAAGCCGGCAAGTAAGGCCGGCACCGAAAAAACATGCAAAGGGCGCCGTTCGGCGCCCTTTTCAATTGCGGGAGATGCCTGACATCACATAGCGGACAGTGGCACGGATTGTCGCCTCATCTTCGTCCAGCCGGTTGGTCAAAAGGTGTTTCCAGGCATAGGAAGCGATGAGGTCGGCGACCAGCGCTGCGTCGACATCGGCCGCAACCTCGCCGCGCGCCTTGGCGCGCTCGATGATCCGAGCGGTGTGGGACACGCGCCCATCGGCATAGCCAGTCAGGGCCGCGGCCGCCGCTTCGTCCGACTGGGCCTCGGCGATCAGCGAGCGGAATACGCTGCCCGAGGATGTGTCGCGCCAATGCGCGAAGAGGTTCCTCAGGAAACCGACGAGGTCGTCTTCGAGACTGCCGGTATCGGGGACGTCGACACGCTTTTGCCGCTTGTAGACCTCTAACAGCAGGGCCGCCTTGCTCGGCCACCAGCGATAGATCGTGGGTTTGCCGGCGCGCGCCCGCCGCGCCACGGCCTCTATGGAGAAGCCGGCATAGCCGGCCTCGACCAGCACCGCCTCCGCGGCCTCGAGAATGGCCTCGGCGCTGTCTGGGTTGCGCCGCGCCCCGATCGATCTGCGCGCCGGATCCTCGCCCATGTCTGTCCTCGCCAACAATCTCGCCGGCAATCCTGGCCAACAATCTCGCCGACAATATAGGTGAGCTGGCAGGCAAACGAAACGGCCCGTTTCCAGCGCTTGTAGAAGCGGGTCTCACATTCGCCCTTCGCGGGGATTTTCAGTTCATCACTTGCGAGGTTTCCGAGTCGATCCGCCACTGGCCGTCGCTCTTCACCAGCCCAAGCGCGACTCGTGCCTTGCCGGTCATGCGCGCCGCCGATTTGTCTTTCGACATATAGTCGTAGCTCATCGCGAACACGGCTTCGGCGCGGTTCTCGCCCTGCCGCGTCACATTGAGGCTGCCGGGCTCGAGACTGAACGACCAGGATGCAAATTGCGCGAACCAGTCCGTCTTGAGCTTGACGACGGCGTCGCTGTCATAGCGCGTGCCGAAGATGGTGGCGGAAGGCGCATAGAGCCGCTTGACGGTCTCGCCGATCGCCGCGGCATCGGGCGCAAGATAGTCGTCGCGCAGGAATTTCTCGATTGCGGTCTTGTCGTCGCCTACAGACCGTTCGAGTGCCGCAACCTTTGTTTCGGGCGCCGGGGGGACGGCGGGCTTCGGCTGTGCAACCGTTTCGCCGCCGGGCACAAACTCAAACCGTTCGAGCAGCGAACCCTGTTCCCATGGGCGCTGTCCCTCGCGGGTTTCGGAGACCACGTCGCGGCGCACCGCGATCATCATGTCGTTGATGCTCTGGCCGGGCTCGGCCATGTGTCGCAGCAGGGCGGCGGCGAACGGCGAATTGCGCCCGGTGCCGTCCATGGCGACAGCGCCTGGCGCCGTCGAGAAGGCGATGAAGGAGCCGCGCGTCGAATCGAACTGCGCCAGACCGGCAAGCGCCGTTGCCGAGCGCGTGGTGGCGGTGCGGCTCAGGCTGCGGGCAAAGGGATTGTTGCGGCAGGCGTCAAGGAAAACCAGGCTGACCTTGGTCTGCTGCTCCATGATGTCGAGGACTTCGTCGATCGGCACGGCTTCGAGCTGCAGCTTGACCGGCATGTCGAGCCGGGCGTCGACCGGCACGATGTAGTTGCGCCCTTCCACCTGCAAGCCGTGGCCGGCGTAATAGAAAAGCCCGACGCCCGCACCTTCCAGCGCATCGGAAAATTCGCCGATCTTGCGCTCGAGTTCGCGCTTGCCGAGATCGTTGCCCTCGATGACGTCGAAGCCGATCGAGCGCAGCTTGCCGGCAATATCGAGCGCATCGTTGACCGGATTGGTGAGCGTGCCGGCTTCGGCATAGGTGCCATTGCCGATGACCAGCGCCACGCGCCGTTCCGGCTGCGCATCGGCGCTCAGGAGCAAAAGCCCCATAAACGCCACCGCCAAGATCACCAGCCTGCCCATGGCCGATATCATAACGCCAGAGGCCCCGCCGACGCCAACGGATTTGAAATGCAAGCTTAATCCCTGGTGGCTTGCCCACAGCGGCGGCCAAGAAAACGCCCTTGCGCCGGGCCGTGCTATCGGGCAAACCGGCCTTCGCCTAGCGTTTTTCCGTCGCCCGAGGTCCCCAATGTACGCAACGATTTCGCCGCTCGCGCCGAAGAAATATCCCAAAATGCCTGCCATTGAGGGCGTGCGCATCGCCACCGCAGAGGCCGGGATCAAGTACAAGAACCGTACCGACCTCTTGGCCATAGTCTTCGATGCCGGCACAGCGGTTGCCGGCGTGTTCACGAAGTCGAAATGCCCCTCGGCGCCGGTCGACTTCTGCCGCGAGAACCTTGGCGCCGGCAAGGCGCGGGTGCTTGTGGTCAATTCCGGCAACGCCAACGCCTTCACCGGCAAGAAGGGCCGCGCCTCCACCCAACTGACCGGCGAGGCCGCGGCCAAGGCCGCAGGCTGCACGCCAGGCGAAGTGTTCCTCGCTTCTACCGGGGTAATCGGCGAGCCGCTCGACACCACCAAATTCAGCCATTTGCTGGCCGGACTGGTCAAGGACGGCAAGCCGGATCTGTGGACCGAGGCGGCAAAGGCCATCATGACCACCGACACCTATCCGAAAGTGGCGACAGCGACGGTCAAGCTCGGCGACACCGACGTCATCATCAATGGCATCTCCAAGGGCGCCGGCATGATCGCGCCCGATATGGCGACTATGCTGTCCTTCATCGCCACCGATGCGCCGATCGCCGCCCCCGTGCTGCAGGACTTGTTGTCGCGCGGCACGGCCAAGACCTTCAACGCCGTCACCGTCGACAGCGACACCTCGACCAGCGACACGCTGCTGTTGTTCGCCACCGGAGCCGCTGCCAAGCGCGGCGCGCCCGCCATCAGCGATCCCAAGGATGCCCGTCTCGGCGCCTTCCGCCGGGCGCTGGGCAAGGTGCTCAAATCGCTGGCGCTGCAAGTGGTGCGCGACGGCGAGGGCGCCCGCAAGCAGGTCGAAGTCACCGTTACCGGCGCCAAATCGGCGCGCTCGGCCAAGCGCATCGCGCTGTCCATCGCCAATTCGCCGCTGGTCAAGACGGCGGTTGCCGGCGAGGACGCCAATTGGGGCCGCGTCGTCATGGCCGTCGGCAAGGCCGGCGAGCCGGCCGATCGCGACCGGCTGTCGATCTGGTTCGGCGACAACCGTCTGGCGCATGAGGGCGAACGCGACCCGGGCTACTCCGAGGAAGCGACCTCGGCCTATATGAAGCGCGACGACATTCGCATCCGCGCCGATATCGGTATCGGCCGCGGCAAGGCGACGGTGTGGACCTGCGACCTCACCAAGGAATATGTCGCCATCAATGGCGATTACCGGAGCTGATGGAGTTGGCTTCCAGGCATCCGGCAAGCATGCTCGCCATCGTGCGCCGCTACGAGGCTGCGGGGTTTCGCGCCTGGCCGGCGGCGGCCGTGCATTATGACGGCACCTGGGTGGTGCGGCTGACAGCCGGCCATCCGGCCAAGCGGCTGAACTCGGTCAACCCGCTCGATCCCGGCGACACCCAGCACATTGCCGAGCGCATCGGCCGCGCCAGCCGGCGCTTCGACGCCTATGGCAGGCCGCTGACCTTCCGCATCTCGCCGCTGTCGGGGCCGGACCTAGCCAAGCATCTCGACAATGAGGGCTGGAGCACATTCGACGAATCCCTGGTGATGCGGCTGCCGCTGGCGGACGCGCAACTGGCGCCGGCCATGGACCAGATTCCGCTGAAGGATATCAGCCGCTTTCTCGGCGCGTCGCTCAAGGTCAGCGGCTCGGATGCATCGCTGCGGCCCGGTCTTTCGGAAATCATCGGCGCTATCCAACCCGAAGTCGGGCTGTTTGCGCTGGAGGAAGGGGCCGACCCTCTGGCGGTGCTGATCTGCGTCCATGACGGCGATCTTGCCGGTCTGTTCGAGATCGCCACCGCCAAGTCGGCGCGCAATCAGGGCCATGGCCGCAACCTGATCCTGTCGGCGCTGAAGTGGGCGAGGCTGCGTGGCGCTCGCGAAGCCTGGCTGCAGGTCGAGGCCGGCAATGCGCCGGCGCTGGCGCTCTATCGCTCGCTGGGCTTCGACGAAGTCTATCGCTACCACTATCGCCGGCCGCCGGGCGCATGAGCGAGATCACCGGCAAACGCCTGCTGCTGGTCGCCGCGTGCGCGCTGGTCGATACCGATGGGCGGGTGCTTCTGGCGCAGCGGCCCGAGGGCAAACAGCTTGCCGGCCTGTGGGAATTTCCCGGCGGCAAGGTAGAGCCAGGCGAGACGCCGGAACAATGCCTGATCCGCGAACTGCAGGAAGAAATCGGCATCGAGACTGACATTCCTTGCCTGGCGCCGCTCACCTTCGCCAGCCATTCCTATGATGATTTCCATCTCCTGATGCCCCTGTTCGTCTGCCGCCGCTTCCGCGGCATCGCGCAGCCCAGGGAAGGGCAGGCGTTGAAATGGGTGCGGCCAAAGCAGATGCGCGACTATCCCATGCCGCCGGCCGACGCGCCGCTAATCCAGTTCCTCATCGACCTGTTGTGATACAAAGCCATTTCGCGGTCTGATCTAGCCAGCGTTAATGGAAGATTTATCTCGTCGTGAAAAATTGCGGCAAAGCGGGTTCGCGGGGAGCGATTGCATGAGCCTCGACAGGGAATGGGACTCGATCCGGCCAGATCGCAGCTTTCGCGCCGCCGGCGTCGGCTTATTGCGCGTCACGCTGTTGTTCGGCTCGGCCGCAGTGGCGCTGGCGCTGATCGCGGTCCCCGTGCTGGACAACCAGACGCGATCGTCCAGCCGCGATGCTCTTGCAGGCGGTCTCGACCCGATGAGCACGGGTTCGATCGGCTCGCGGGCCACCTATACGCTGCGCAGAAGCGTGCTGCAGCCCTCACCGAGCTCAGTCTGCATCATCCGCGCCGACGGCCAACGCAGCGGCGACTGCTGACCAACAAGGTCGACACCAGCTTGAGAACTTCCTCAACGCAGGCCCATTTCACAGCCTGTTAAGCTTGTGCCGTTAACCTTTCTTAACAGGTCGGCGATATGGTCGGGGATGAGAGGGATCGACGATCATGAAGCAATTGCTGCGCCGATTTTTGCAGGACGAAACAGGCGCCACGGCCATTGAATATGGCCTGATCGTTGCGGTGCTGTCGCTTGCCATCGTCGGGGGTGTCGGCAAGGCCAGCAATGCGATCCAGTTTCTGTTCAGCGACAACAACAGCAGGCTCGCAAACGCCTTCGCCGAGCACTGATCCGGAGCGCCGTCACCGCCCGTCGGGGTTTTCCAGTATCGTCTTCAGCGAGACCTTCGCCGAACCCGGTTTCAAGGGCTTTTGCTGCGAGGCATCGGGCGCCCAGCCCGACATCCAGACGATGGAAAAGCTTGCCCTGATGCGGCCATCAGCGTCCGAAAAGCGTTCGGCATAGATTTCGGCGGCACGGGTAAAAAGCTTTCGCGCTCCCGGTCGCCGGCTGCGATCGGTCAGCGCGCTGGTTTCGCCCATCGCCCTGAGATCGGCAATGAGGTCGAAGAGGGTATCGTAGCGGACGGTCACCGTTTCGACGTCGGCCACCGGTAGCGCCAGTCCGGCGCGCTGCAGCAGTGCGCCGGCGTCGCGAACATCGGTGAAGGGGATGACACGCGGGCTGGCGCCGCCATAGAGTTCGGTCTCGGCGGCGAGCAGGCTTTCGCGCAATTCGGAAAGCGTGCCGGCGCCGGCAAAGGCGCCGAGGAAAAGCCCGTCGGGCCGCAGAGCGCGGCGGATCTGCACCAGCATGCCGGGAATGTCGTTCATCGCCTGCAACGACAGAAGTGAAACGACGAGGTCGAGGCTTTCCGGCTGGAACGGCACTGTCTCCAGCGGTGCTATCAGCCCTGGCCGGCCGTCCAGAAACGCTGGATCTGCCTCGACGCGCACGATCTCCGCTGCCTTGCCGCTTGCAGCGACCACGTCCGTTGCGTCCGGCGTCTGGCAAAACAGCACCGCGGCCTTGCCGAATTTCCGCTCGACCGCGCCGAGCCGGTCGGCAAGGTCTTCCGCCGCCCGCCGCATCAGAAAATCCGCGCCGGCTACGGGGTGGGCCAGCGCCCTGCGCTTGCGCACCAGCCAAAGTTCAGTATCGATGATCGGCTGCAACGGTAGACATCCCTGTTTGTCCGTCTAGTGATATCCTGGCGCGGACGACAAAACCACGTGGCCGATCCGGTGATGGAGATCAAGAGCCTCGCTCAAACCATGTTGAAACTGGCCATGTTGGACTGGCCGGCGCGGATGCTGTTCCCGCCGGTCTGTGCCGGCTGTCGCAGGCACGTCTCGCAACCCGGCGTTTTGTGCGGTGCCTGCTGGCCGAAGCTGAGGCTGCTGGAGCGGCCATGGTGCGCGGTGATGGGCACGCCATTCACGCACGATATGGGCGAGGGGTTCCTGTCGGCCGAGGCGATCGCCGATCCGCCGCCGTTCGAGCGGGCGCGGGCGGCCGTGGCCTATTCCGGTGTCGCCCGCCAGATGGTGCAAGGGCTGAAATACCAGGATCGCACCGATCTGGCGCCGTGGATGGCGCGCTGGATGCTGTGCGCCGGCGCTGAGGTAATTGCAGACGCCGATGTCGTCGTACCGGTGCCGCTGCACTGGCGGCGCTTCTTTCGGCGGCAGTTCAACCAGTCGGCGGAGTTGGCAAGGGCGGTTGCGCAGCTTAGCGGGCTGCCTTTCTCGCCCTCGGCGGTCCGGCGCGTCAAGCTCACGCGCCAGCAGGTCGGGCTGGAGCGGCAGGAGCGCGAGGCCAATGTCCGCGCCGCCTTCCGTGTGCCTGCGGAAGCCGAAATCGAGATCACTGGGCGCCGCGTGCTTCTGGTCGACGATGTCTACACCACCGGCGCCACCGTGCGCTCGGTCGCCAGGGCGCTGAAGAAGGGCGGCGCCGGAGCGGTCGATGTGCTGACCTTCGCGCGTGTCCTGCCGGGGGACTTTCGGGCCGACGAGTCCGCGACTATATAAGGTCGAGGAAAGGCACGGACCGATGCTCGATGTGACGATTTACACCCGTATGATGTGCGGCTATTGCGCGGCGGCCAAGCGGCTGCTCGACCGCAAGGGCGTCGCTTACACCGAGCATGACGCTTCGTTTTCGCCGGAATTGCGCCAGGAAATGATTTCGCGGGCGCATGGCCGCTCGACCTTTCCGCAGATTTTCATCGGCGACACGCATGTCGGCGGCTCCGACGACCTCCACGAGTTGGAGGCACGGGGGCAGCTGGATAGGCTGCTTGCCAACGGCTCGACGACAAAGAGCGGTTCGTAGCGCCGCTCTATGTCTTTGTTTTTACGCAATTCCGGACGGAAAACCGTTACACGATTTTCCTGGAATTGCTCAAAGAGGACGTGACGATGGGTATTTTCAAGGCGGCGGCGATCCAGATGCGTTCGGGCGAGAGCCCCGAGCGCAACGCGGTCGATCTCGAACGGCTGGTGCGCGAAGCGGCAGGCCTCGGTGCAACCTACATCCAGACCCCGGAAATGACCGGTGCGCTGATCCGCGACAAGGAAGCCAGGGCTGCTTCCTTCACCTCGGAAGACAAGGACATCGTCGTGGCGGCCGCGCGCAAGCTCGCCAGCGAACTCGGCGTCTTCCTGCACATCGGCTCGACCGCCATCCTGCGCACCGACGGCAAGCTCGCCAACCGGGCGCTGCTGTTTGGGCCGGACGGCGCCACCCTTGCCACCTACGACAAGATCCACATGTTCGACGTCGACCTCGACAATGGCGAGAGCTGGCGCGAATCCGCCGCCTATGAGCCGGGCACCGAGGCCGTCGTCACCGAGATCGACGGCGCTAGGCTCGGCTTTGCAGTCTGCTACGATCTACGCTTTCCACAGCTGTTCCGCGCCGAGGCGATGGCCGGCGCCGACCTCTTGTCGGTGCCTGCCGCCTTCACCCGCCAGACCGGCGAGGCGCACTGGCATGTGCTGCTGCGAGCCCGTGCCATCGAGAACGGCGCCTATGTGGTTGCTGCAGCACAAGGTGGCCTGCATGAGGATGGCCGCGAAACCTATGGCCATTCGCTGATCGTCGACCCGTGGGGTCGCATCATCGCCGAGGCCGTCCATGCCGAGCCGGGCGTGATTATCGGCGAGATCGATACCGCACAGTCGTCGGCCGCGCGCAAAAAAATCCCCAACCTTAGGAATGCGCGCGATTTTGCCGTCAATGCCGGCACGGCTGAAGTGCCGCGGCTCAGGGGCGCGGCTTCGTGATCCGCTTTGCCCTGATCTGCGAGCACGAGCACGAATTCGAGGGCTGGTTTCGCAGCAATGACGATTTCGACACGCAGAAGAAGCGCGGCTTCGTCGATTGCCCGAGCTGCGGCTCGCACAAGGTGCAAAAGGCGCTGATGGCGCCAGCCGTCTCCACCGCGCGGAAGCAGGAAACAATTGCGCTGGCCATGGGCGAAACCCAGAAGCAGGCTTTGGCGCAACTGAAGGCGATGGCCGAGAAGGTGCGCGAGAATGCCGACTATGTCGGCGACAAGTTTGCCGAAGAAGCGCGCAAGATCCATTTCGGCGAGAGCGATGCGCGCGGCATCTATGGCGAGGCGACGTTGGACGAAGCCAAGAGCTTGGCCGAGGATGGCATCGATTTCATGCCGATCCCGAGTTTTCCCGAGGAGCGCAATTGAGCGATCAGCTGGCGCTATCGATCAATTTGCCAAGCAACTGAGCCAGTGCCCCCCGCTCCGTGCCGGTGAGCCCGGCGAGGATTTCATGCTCGTTGGCGACGTGGGCGGTCAGGGCTTCGTCGATCAAGGCCAGACCTTTTTCGGTCAGTTGCACGACAATGCCACGCCGGTCGTTGGGGTGCGGGCCGCGCAGGATCAGTCCGGCCTTCTCAAGCCGGTCGAGCCGGTTGGTCATGGCCCCAGAGGTCACCATCGTCGCCTCATATAGAGCGGTCGGTGTCAGCGCGTAGGGCTGGCCGGAGCGGCGCAGCGTCGCCAGCACATCGAATTCGCCGGCCTGCAGTCCGAAACGGGCAAACAGCGGGGCGAGGCGCTCGCGGGCGATTAGCGACGAGGCTTCGTTCAGCCGCCCAAGCACCAGCATTGGCGACACCTCCAGGTCCGGCCGTTCCCGCTTCCATTGCTCCACCGCCTTTGCCGCGCGATCCATCTGTCTCACCGCTAAGTATCTTGACGTTAAGAATCTTTGTGGTATGCTACCTCAAGATACAGTTTCGACCCAGTGCCGCAAGTGAGTGACGGGACCATCCGATGAAATTTCTCTGGGAATCGGCGCTTGGCCTGCTGGTCGTCACCGGCGGCCTGCTCGGCCTGACCCTGCCGTTCGGCAAGCTGGCGACGGCTGCCGGCGTTCCGGCCATGGTCTGGGCCTTCGTCATCTCGTTCGGCGCCGGGGGCGTGCTGCTGTGCGCGTTGCTCGCGAACGGCGAGCGCATGCGGCTCACCTCGCACAGACTGCGCTATTTCTTCATCACCGCCGCCGTGTCCTACGCCGTGCCCAATCTGCTGATGTTTTCGGCTATCCCGCATCTCGGCGCCGGCTATACCGGCATCATGTTCACGCTGTCGCCGGTCATCACACTGGTGTTTTCGATCCTGCTCGGCGTTCGACGGCCAAATACGCTCGGCAGTATCGGTATCGCCGTCGGCTTCATCGGCGCCGTCATGGTGGCGGTGACGCGCGGCGAGGCCGGCCAGCCGGCCGATTTCTTCTGGGTACTGGCCGGACTTTTGATCCCGGTCAGCCTTGCCGCCGGCAATATCTATCGCACCGTCGACTGGCCCGAAGGCACCGGTCCGATCGAACTGGCCGTCGGCAGCCACCTGGCCTCGGCGACGCTGCTGCTGATCGGCATTCTCGCGCTGTTCGGCCTCAGTGCCTTCGCCCCGCTTGGCGCCGTGCCGCTGGTTGTCGTGGCGCAGGTCGCTTCGGCCTCGGCGATGTTTGCCTTCTTCTTCCGGCTGCAGGCCGTGGGCGGTCCGGTCTATCTCAGCCAGATCGGCTATGTGGCGGCGGCCGTCGGCCTGTTTGCCGGAACCATCTTCCTCGGCGAGCACTACCAGTTGCTGACCTGGGCCGGCGCGGTGATCATCACCATCGGCGTGATCATCACCACCAAGGCGCAGAGCCAGAAGGCATAGGGTCTTTGGTTTACGCAATTCCCTAGGCAAAGCGCTATGCGCTTTTCCCGGGAAAACCGCTTCACACTATGCTCGAACTGCTCAAGCTCAAATTTGGCTCGCGTCGAGGCGCTTCCGTAGCGCCGGCGGGGCGACGTTTCGCCAGGCCGTCCGAACGGCGCTGCGGAATGTCTGTTCGTCGCAGGCTTCGAGCATGATCGACGTCCATCCCTTTTGGCCCCAGCCGCCTATCACGGGCCTGAAAACCGATGGCTCAGCCGCGGCCATCATCTCTTGCTGGTCGCGGTCGAGCTTGACGACAGCGCGGTCGGCTCGGGCAGCGAGACGAAGATACGGTTGCGGACGCGGAAGTCAGCCTTGCCGAAATGCGATTGCTCGACCGTTTCGGGAAAATCGAGCGCCAGCTCTCGGGCCCTCATAGTGTCCACGGCCGCCCCTTCGTTCAGACCGATCGTTTTTCCGCCAGCACCATATAGTTGACGTCCATGTCCTTGGAGCGTGCCCAGCGGTCGGCGAGAGGATTGTAGGTCACGC
This sequence comes from Mesorhizobium sp. C432A, assembly GCF_030323145.1. Lineage (NCBI taxonomy): Bacteria > Pseudomonadati > Pseudomonadota > Alphaproteobacteria > Hyphomicrobiales > Phyllobacteriaceae > Mesorhizobium > Mesorhizobium sp. C432A. The sequence goes on from NZ_CP100470.1 coordinate 1,993,112, forward strand.
CGGTGCGGTCGATGATGGTCATGGCGGCGCTGCCGAGCGCCTTTTCAAGCTCTTCGGGCCGCACCAGCTTGCCGAACTGGTGGGTGCCGCGCGGCAGCCAGCGCAGCACATATTCGGCGCCGATGATGGCCAGGCCCAGTGCCTTCAGCGTGCGGTTGATGGTGGCGACGAACATGATGCCGCCGGGCTTGACCATCTCGCCGCACTTGCCGATGAACAGGTCGACATCGGCAACATGCTCGACGACTTCCATGTTGAGGACGACGTCGAATTTCTCGCCGGAATCGGCCAAATCCTCAGCGGTCGTAGCGCGATAATCCACCTTCACGCCGCCTTCGGCCGCGTGCAGCTTCGCCACCTCGATGTTGGTTGCCGAGGCGTCGGCGCCGACCACTTCGGCGCCAAGCCTTGCCATCGGCTCGCACAACAATCCACCGCCGCAGCCGATATCGAGGAAACGCAGGCCTTCGAACGGCCGCGCCGCCCGCGGATCGCGGCCGAAGCGCGCCGCCACCTGGTCCCGGATATAGGCCAGCCGGACCGGGTTGAATTTGTGCAGCGGACGGAATTTGCCGTTCGGGTTCCACCATTCGGCGGCAAGCGCGGAAAAGCGTTCCACTTCTCCGGCATCGATTGTCGATCGTCGGGCCTCTGGCATGGGGCGGGTCTCCTCGGACGCTAGGAAGTCGGGTGCCGGGGCAAGAAAGTCAAGGCCGGTTTTTGCGACTGCTGGCTAGTCGACCTATGGCCTCGAGATCACAATCGCCGCATGTTCCATCGCAACACTTGCGGGATCGATGGCCCGCATCGCTTCGCAATCGCCGATCTCGGCCATGATCCGGCCTGCGGCGGCGAGAGCCTGCTCGCGACTTCGCCAGCGCACCACATCGACCCATCCGCCATCGTCCCGCCGCGCCAGGCAGCGGTTTACGAAACCAGGTTGCCGCGCCAGCCAGTCGGCGACCTGGTTGTTGGCGGCGGCAAAGCCCGCTTCCGCTCCAGGTTTGAGGCGAAAGGTGACGATTTCCAGGGCCTCGGTCATCTTGCGTCCAGCACGTCTCGCAATTTCGCCGCCAGCTGCTCGATGGTGAAGGGCTTGGCCAGGAAATGCACGTCATGGTCGAGCACGCCATTGTGGACGACGGCGTTCCTGGTGAAGCCGGTGGTGAAGATCACCTTCAGCTTCGGCATGCGCGCCAGCGCCTCTTCGGCGAGCTTGCGGCCATTCATCACCGGCATGACGATATCGGTGAACATGAGCGCCACACCAGGGTTGTCGCCCAGCTTTTCCAGCGCTTCCTGGCCGCTTGCGGCATGAATGACGGTGTAGCCGAGTTCGCGCATGGCATCCGTGGTGGAAGCCCGCACGCGTGGATCGTCCTCCACGACAAGGATGGTTTCGGTGACCGGCACGGCAGGATTTCCGGCTCGTTCCGAAGATATGGCGGCCTCTTCCGGGCCGAAGAAGCGCGGCAGGTAGATCCTGATCGTGGTGCCTTGGCCGGGTTCCGAGTAAATCTTGACGTGTCCGCCGGACTGTTTGACGAAGCCGAACACTTGGCTCAGCCCGAGGCCGGTGCCCTTGTCGACCGGCTTGGTGGTGAAAAACGGCTCGAAAGCCCGCTCCATGACGTCCGCCGGCATGCCGGCGCCGGTGTCGCTGACCGCGATCATCACATACTGGCCGGCTTTGACCTCGGCATGGGTGGCGGCGTAGCCCTCGTCGAGGTGGCTGTTGGCGGTCTCGATGGTCATCTTGCCGTCCTCGCCCATGGCGTCGCGCGCATTGACCGCCAGGTTGAGAATGGCATTTTCGAGCTGGCTCGGATCGGCATGGGTCTTCCACAGGCCGCCAGCCAGCACGGTTTCGATGCGGATGGTTTCGCCGAGCGCCCGCCGAAGCAGGTCCGACATGCCGGCGACCAGACGATTGGCGTCTACAACCTGAGGCGCGAGCGGCTGCTGGCGCGAGAAGGCAAGCAGCCGTGACGTCAAGTTTGCGGCCCGGGTCGCCGCATCGGTCGCCGCTTCGATGAATTTCATGATGTCGTGCTCGCCCCGCGTCAGCTTGCGCTGGGCGAGGTTCATGGCGCTGATGATCACCGCCAGCATGTTGTTGAAATCGTGGGCGATACCGCCGGTCAGCTGGCCCACAGCCTCCATCTTCTGCATCTGGCGGATCTGCGATTCGGCCTTTTCACGCGTCTGGATTTCGTTGCCGAGCTCGATGTTCTTGCGCATCAGCTCTTCCTGGGCGATCGCCACTGCGCGGAACCGGCGGCGCGAAAGGCGAACCGTGTAGGCGCCAAGCAGGAAGATCGCCAGCAGCGCCGCTATCGAGCCGATTCGCAGCCAGTTTTCGACCCGGTCGGTATGAGCGTCGCGCGCGGCGATGGCTGCGCCGCCAATGCGCCGGATCGTGTCCATGCTGGCCCGGATCTGGTCCATGGCGGCCTTGCCCTGGCCGCTGCGGACCAGTTCCAGAGCTTTTGCCGCATCGCCGCGATCGTAGAGTGCAATCGTCTCAGCCAATTCGGCCTGGTTTTGTGAAAGCGCGTCCTTGACGTGGTTGATCTGCTGCACGAGTTCGTCGTCCGGCGCGGTCATGCCGTGGATGCGGGCAAGCTGGCCCGGAATGGCGTCGACCGCCTGCCGATAAGGCTGGAGGTAGGATTTCTCGCCGGTCAGGAGATAGCCGCGCTGGCTGGTCTCGGCCTCCTGAGCCATCGCAAGCAAACCGGAAAGCAATTCCTGATACTCGACCGCCTCGCGCGCGGCCTCACGATTGGCTCTCTGGGTCTCGACCAGCACGGCGCGTGTGCCGACGATCAACGCCAGCACGGCGAAGCCGATGAACAGCGGCAGCGATTGCCACCGCATGGCGCGTCGAAGGCGAACAATCATTCGATATGCCGGACCAAAAGGAGTTTCCCGCGGGCAGCATTTGGTAAGCGGCGGCGGGGCCGAACGCAATATGCCGCGATCCTGAAGCCGGCATCCGCCGCCAGCCTTGCGAAACCGTGATCATTTGGCTAAGGAGGCGCGCATTCAGCGGCCGGCTTCTGTCGAGCGCTTACTTCCCCTTTCGGTCCTGGGCCGGCTTCAGTCAAAGGCATTTCGCTTCCATGGCGCGCATCGTGATGAAATTCGGCGGAACCTCCGTCGCCGACATCGCCCGCATCCGCAATGTGGCGCGTCACGTCAAACGCGAGGTCGATGCCGGCCATGAGGTCGCTGTCGTGGTTTCGGCGATGGCGGGCAAGACCAATGAACTGGTTGGCTGGACGCGCGAAGCCTCGCCCATGCACGACGCGCGCGAGTATGACGCCGTGGTCGCCTCGGGCGAGCAGGTGACTGCCGGCCTGCTGGCGATCACACTGCAGAATATGGGCGTCCATGCCCGCTCCTGGCAGGGCTGGCAGATCCCGATCAAGACCGACAACGCGCATGGCGCGGCGCGCATCCTCGAAATTGACGGTGCGTTCCTGATCAAGCGCTTCGGCGAGGGCCAGGTGGCTGTCGTCGCCGGCTTCCAGGGCATCGGCCCGGACAACCGCATCGCCACGCTCGGCCGCGGCGGCTCCGACACAAGCGCGGTGGCCATTGCCGCGGCGGTCAAGGCCGACCGCTGCGACATCTACACCGATGTCGACGGCGTCTACACCACCGATCCGCGCATCGAGCCGAAGGCGCGGCGGCTCAGCAAGATTTCGTTCGAGGAAATGCTCGAAATGGCCTCGCTCGGCGCCAAGGTCTTGCAGGTGCGCTCGGTCGAGCTTGCCATGGTGCACAGGGTGCGTACGTTCGTGCGGTCGTCCTTCGACGATCCCGATGCGCCCGGAATGGGGGATTTGCTCAATCCTCCGGGAACGCTTATTTGCGACGAGGAAGAGATCGTGGAACAGCAGGTCGTCACCGGAATTGCCTACGCCAAGGACGAAGCGCAGATTTCTCTGCGCCGCGTTGGCGACCGCCCGGGCGTTGCCGCCGGCATTTTCGGCCCGCTGGCCGAGGCCAACATCAATGTCGACATGATCGTCCAGAACATCTCAGAGGACGGCAAGTTCACCGACATGACCTTCACCGTGCCGTCCGGCGACGTGGACAAGGCGCTGGCCGTGCTGGAGCGTCTGAAGGCTTCGATCGGCTATGACGTGGTGCAGTCGGAAGCCGGCATGTCGAAGGTTTCGGTCATCGGCATCGGCATGCGCAGCCATGCCGGTGTGGCCGCCACCGCTTTCAAGGCGCTGGCCGACAAGGCGATCAACATCCGCGCCATCACCACCTCCGAGATCAAGATTTCGATACTGATCGACGGTCCCTACACGGAACTCGCGGTTCGCACTTTGCATTCCGTGTACGGTCTGGATAAGCAGTAGCGAGAGCGATTTGAGTTGTTGCGTGTGCGCCGGTGGCAGTGGAAACTGCGGCGGGCAAAATGCCCATTGGAGAAGAAGCCGCGATGCGTGATACGGCCAGTGGCCCGCGCGTTCTGCTGAAACGGCTCCGCGAGCTCATGCAGGAGCCGCTGGAGCCGCAGGAGCGGCTCGACCGGATCGTGCGCGACATCGCCTCCAACATGGTCGCCGAGGTCTGCTCGCTCTATGTGCTGCGCGCCGATTCGGTGCTCGAACTCTATGCCACCGAAGGTCTGAACCCGAACGCCGTCCATTTGGCGCAGCTGCGGCTGGGGCAGGGCCTCGTCGGCACCATTGCCGCCAGCGCGCGGCCGCTCAACCTCTCCAATGCGCAGGAACATCCGGCCTTCGCCTACCTGCCGGAGACCGGCGAAGAGATCTACAATTCCTTCCTCGGCGTGCCGGTACTAAGGGCAGGGCGCACGCTCGGCGTGCTGGTGGTGCAGAACAAGACCATGCGCCACTACCGCGACGACGAGGTCGAGGCGCTGGAAACGACCGCCATGGTGATCGCCGAGATGATCGCCACCGGCGATCTCGCGCGCCTGACCCGGCCCGGCCTCGAACTCGACCTGCGCCGTCCCGTCAGCTTTACCGGCCTGTCCTTCAACGAGGGTGTCGGCCTCGGCCATGTCGTGCTGCATGAGCCACGCATCGTCGTCACCAATCTGTTCAACGAGGACAGTGAGGAAGAGGTGCGCCGGCTGGAGACGTCGCTCGGTTCGCTCAGGCTTTCCATCGACGACATGCTGGAGCGGCGCGATGTCGCCTTCGAGGGAGAACATCGCGAGGTGCTCGAGGCGTATCGCATGTTTGCCAACGACCGCGGCTGGGTGCGCCGGCTGGAAGAGGCGATCCGCAACGGCCTGACGGCGGAAGCGGCGGTGGAAAAGGTGCAGAGCGACATGCGCGCCCGCATGCTGCACATGACCGATCCTTATTTGCGCGAGAGGATGAGCGACTTCGACGATCTCGCCAACCGGCTGCTGCGCCAGCTGATGGGGCGCGGGCCTGACGACGTCGCGGCGTCACTGCCGAAGGATGCCATCCTGGTCGCGCGCTCGATGGGCGCGGCCGAACTGCTTGATTATCCCAGGGACAAGCTGCGCGGCGTGGTGCTGGAAGACGGCGCTGCCACCAGCCATGTCGTCATCGTAGCGCGCGCCATGGGCATTCCGGTCGCCGGCCAGATGAAGGGCGCCGTTTCCATGGCGGAAAACGGCGATGCCATCATCGTCGACGGCGAGGAAGGCACCATCCATCTGCGGCCGCAGCCCGACCTCGAAGCTGCCTATGCCGAAAAAGTGCGCTTCCGGGCGCGCCGGCAGGAAGTCTACCGGGAACTGCGCAAGAAGCCGTCGGTGACCAAGGACGGCGTCCAGGTCGACCTGCTGATGAATGCGGGCCTGGCCGTCGACCTGCCGCAGCTGGCCGAGGCGGGTGCCGCCGGCATCGGCCTGTTCCGCACCGAATTGCAGTTCATGGTCGCCTCGACCTTCCCGCGTGCCGAGGCGCAGGAGCGGCTCTACCGCGACGTGCTGGACGCGGCGCGTGGCAAGCCGGTCACCTTCCGCACCATCGACATCGGCGGCGACAAGGTGCTGCCCTACTTCAAGGGCGCTGTCCAGGAAGAAAACCCTGCGCTCGGCTGGCGCGCGATCCGGCTGACGCTCGACCGGCCGGGTCTGCTCAGGACCCAGATCCGCGCTCTGCTGAAGGCCTGCGGCGGGCGCGAACTGAAGCTGATGCTGCCGATGGTGACCGAGCTCGGCGAAATCGCCCAGGCGCGCGAGATCATCGACCGCGAAGTGCGGCATCTCTCCCGCTTTGCCCACCATCTGCCGACCAGCCTCAAGGTGGGCGCCATGCTGGAAGTGCCGTCGCTGCTGTTCCAGCTCGACGAGTTGATGAAGGCGGTCGATTTCGTCTCGGTCGGCTCCAACGACCTGTTCCAGTTCGTCATGGCGGTCGATCGGGGGAACACGCAGCTCTCCGACCGCTTCGACACGCTGTCGACGCCGTTCCTGCGGGTTCTGAAGCAGATCGCCGACGCCGGGGTTCGCAACCACACGCCGGTGACGCTGTGCGGCGAGCTTGCCGGAAAACCCATTTCCGCCATGGCGCTGATCGGCCTCGGCTACCGCTCGATCTCGATGTCTCCAGCCTCGATCGGCCCGGTCAAGGCGATGTTGACCGAACTGCCACTGGAGGAATTGGAGGCTTTCTTTGCCGACAATCTGATGGCGCCAGCTCAAGGGCTGCCGATGCGGGCGCTGCTGCAGGCCTTCGCCGACGACCGCTCCATCCCGCTATAGCATTAGCCATGGTCAATCTTCCCCGCGAGCGTATGGATCAGGTCGTCAAGCGTTTCGAGATGCTCGAAGCGCAGATGTCGGCCGGCCCGGCGGCCGATGCCTATGTGAAGATGGCTTCCGAATATGCCGAGCTGCAGGACATGGTGGCCAAGGTCAGGGAACTGCGCTCAGTCGAGCGCGAGCAAGCCGACCTCGAGGCGATGCTTGCCGACAAGGGCACCGACGCAGAGATGCGGGCCCTGGCGGAGGCAGATTTGCCGGGCGTCGAAGCGCGAATCGAAGAGCTGCAGAAGGACATCCAGATCCTGCTGTTGCCCAAGGACGCGGCCGACGACAAGAACGCCATCCTTGAAATCCGCGCCGGCACCGGCGGCGATGAGGCGGCATTGTTCGCCGGCGACCTGTTTCGCATGTATGAGCGCTATGCCGCCGAACGCGGCTGGCGCTTCGAGACGGTGTCGGCCAGCGACGGCGATGCCGGCGGCTTCAAGGAAATCATCGCCACCATTTCCGGTAGGGGCGTCTTTGCCCATCTGAAATTCGAATCCGGCGTGCACCGCGTGCAGCGCGTGCCGGCGACCGAGGCCAGCGGGCGCATCCACACTTCGGCGGCGACGGTGGCCGTTCTGCCGGAAGCCGAAGAGGTCGACATCGACATCCGCGCCGAAGACATCCGCATCGACACGATGCGCGCCTCGGGTTCGGGCGGCCAGCACGTCAACACCACCGATTCTGCGGTGCGCATCACCCATTTGCCGACCGGCATCATGGTGGTGCAGGCGGAGAAGTCGCAGCATCAGAACCGGGCGAAAGCCATGCAGATTCTGCGTGCGCGGCTTTACGACCTCGAGCGCAGCAAGGCGGACGAGGAGCGCTCGGAGTCACGCAAATCGCAGGTTGGTTCGGGCGACCGTTCGGAGCGCATCCGCACCTACAACTTCCCGCAGGGCCGCCTTACCGACCATCGTATCAACCTGACGCTCTACAAGCTCGACCGGGTGATGATGGGCGAGCTCGATGAGGTCATCAATGCGCTGATCGCCGACCATCAGTCGAAGCTGCTCGCCGATATTGGCCTCGATGGCTGACATGTTGCCCGGCGCGCTCGGGCCGTTGTTGCGGGTGGCGCGGGAGCGGCTTGCCGCGGCCGGCCTTTCCGACCCGGCGCTGGATGCCAGGCTTATCGTCGAGCATTTTTCCCGCACGGACCGTACGCAGGCGATCGCCGACCCGCAACGGACGGTCGATGCGGGTGCGGTTGCCGCAATCGGCGCTGCTCTGCAGCGCCGCATGGCCGGCGAACCGGTTCACCGCATCCTCGGGTTTCGCGAGTTTTACGGCCTGCGGCTGTCGCTGTCGCCGGAAACGCTGGAGCCGCGGCCGGACACCGAAACGCTGGTCGAGGCGATCCTGCCTTTTGCCGGGGTGACGGCCGAAAGGCTGGGGGAATGCCGTATCCTCGATCTCGGCACCGGTACCGGCGCGATTGCGCTGGCGCTGCTCAGCGCGGTTCCGGCCGCGACCGCCACCGGGGTCGATATTTCACAAGACGCGCTGGCAACCGCGATACGCAATGCCGAGCAACTCGGACTCGCCGGCCGGTTCGTGGGGCTGCAGTCTGACTGGTTCGAAAAAGTTTCGGGCCGATACCATGTAATTGCCGCAAACCCTCCCTATATATCGTCTAGAGACATTGGAAATCTGCAGGACGAGGTCCGCGATTTCGATCCGCACAGAGCCCTTGATGGCGGTGTGGACGGTCTTGGCCCCTACAGGATCATCGCCGCCGAGGCGGCAAAGTTTCTGGAAGCAGAAGGCAAGATAGCGGTCGAGATCGGCCACACGCAGCGCAATGAGGTCAAAGACATATTCGCGGCAGCCGGCTACAGGCTGGCCGGGGCATTTGTCGATCTTGGCGGAAACGACAGGGTTCTTATGTTTGAACAGGGAAAGCCTTGACGCAGTGCAAAAAAAGCGCTTGGCAATGCCGGGGAATGCGGCTAGGGTCCGCCCTAACCGGATGAGACGAAGCAGGCAGTGCTCTTAGCGATTCGGTTTTCCTTGGAAATAGCTGCCTTCTTGCGCAAACGACGCCCAAGCTTCGTGCGGGAATCGTCCGGCAAGTGATGTAACCGGAACAGGATGACACGTGGCGCCAACGCAATTGATGCGGGCGAACGCCGGTGAAGAAACGAAACGGCTGGCTGCATGAGCGCCTCCGTTCGCGAAACGTTTTTCGAAAATTTCAAAATGAAGAGAGTCTTATGAGGCCACAACAGCAGAACAGGCGCATGCGCGGTCGCAACAACAATGGCGGCGGCGGTGGCAACAACAATAACAACAATAACAACCGCAAGGGCCCAAATCCCCTGACGCGCAACTACGAGAGCAACGGCCCGGACGTGAAAATCCGTGGATCGGCTCAGCAGATCGCCGAAAAATACGCCACTCTGGCCCGTGATGCGCAAAGCTCCGGCGACCGGGTTATGGCGGAAAATTACCTCCAGCACGCCGAGCACTACAACCGCATCATTGCCGCCGCACAGGCGCAGATGCCGATCCAGAATGCCCCGCAGAACCGCGACGAATTCGACGACGATGAAGATCGCGACGATTTTGACAATGCCGGCAGCGGCAATGGCGGCGAGACTCAAGCGCCGATGGCCAACCACGGCAACGGTCCGCAGCCGACGATTGAGGGCACGCCGGCCGAACTCGCATACGGCCAGGAAAACGGCCGCGAGAACAACAGTGGCCGTGACAATAATGGCCGTGACAATAATGGCCGCAACAACAACGGCCGCGACAACAATGGCCGCAACCGTGACCGCCGCCCCAATGGCGGCTATGGCCAGAACGACCAGCGTGGCGACTTTGCCCAGCGTGGCGAGCAGAACGGCCAGCGCGGCGACCAGCAGCGCTTCACCGAAACCCCGGCACAGGCGGAAACCGTTTCCGCGGTTGAGCCCGAAGCCGAGAGCGGTTTCTCCGAGCCGGCGCCGCTGTACGAAAACCTGTCGCCGGCGGCTCTTGCCGCCCGGGCCGAACTCAATGAGGCAGCCGCCGAGAGCGGCGCTGCCCGTCGCCCGCGGCGTCCGCGCCGCCCGCGCAACAATGCCGATCAGGTCGGTGACGAACAGTCTGGTGGTGGCCAGGTGGTGGATGGCGCCGGCGAGACCGCTGCCGCTGTTGACGTGGTGGATGCGGCGCCGGCCGAAAGCCCTGCCGGCGACCCGTTCGCCGTCGACGCCAACAACTGACCCACAAGACATAAGTCGATGAAACGGCGGAGAGAAATCTCCGCCGTTTTCGTTTGCTCGGCCATGCAATATCATCAGCCGGACGTCTTGAGCGGCAATGGCTTGCGCCCCATATCTGGCGTGAACTGGACCCGGCTCGGATGAGCGGGTCCGTCACCGCAATCTGATCCGGTGCCGCAAAGCGGGCCGGTGATGGAAGGAGACAGATATGAACCTCGAGAAATACTCCGAGCGCGTCCGCGGATTCATTCAGTCCGCCCAGACCATGGCGCTCTCGCGCAATCACCAGCAATTCACTCCCGAACATATGCTGAAGGTCCTCGTCGATGACGATGAGGGGCTGGCCGCCTCGCTGATCGAGCGCGCCGGCGGCAACGTGCGCGACGTCAAGCTTGGCGTCGAGACCGCCCTTGAGGCCATGCCCAAGGTGGAAGGCGGCAACGGCCAGCTTTATCTCGCGCAGCCGCTGGCCAAGGTGTTTTCGACCGCCGAGGAATTGGCCAAGAAAGCCGGCGACAGCTTTGTCACGGTTGAACGGCTTTTGCAGGCTCTGGCCATGGAGAAGTCGGCCAAGACGGCCGATATCCTGTCCAAGGCCGGCGTCACAGCGCAGGCGCTGAACCAGGTGATCAACGACGTCCGCAAGGGCCGTACCGCCGATTCGGCGAGCGCCGAGCAGGGCTATGACGCGCTAAAGAAATACGCGCGCGACCTTACCGCCGATGCCCGCGCCGGCAAGCTCGACCCTGTGATTGGCCGTGACGACGAGATCCGCCGCACCATCCAGGTGCTGTCGCGGCGTACCAAGAACAACCCGGTGCTGATCGGCGAGCCGGGCGTCGGCAAAACGGCGATCGCCGAAGGTCTGGCGCTGCGCATCGTCAATGGCGACGTGCCGGAATCGCTGAAGGACAAGCAGTTGATGGCGCTCGACATGGGCGCGCTGATTGCCGGCGCCAAATATCGCGGCGAGTTCGAGGAGCGGCTGAAGGCCGTGCTCAACGAAGTCACCTCGGCGGCCGGCGGCATCATCCTGTTCATCGACGAGATGCACACGCTGGTCGGCGCCGGCAAGGCCGATGGCGCCATGGACGCTTCGAACCTGTTGAAGCCGGCGCTGGCGCGCGGCGAACTGCACTGCGTCGGCGCGACCACGCTCGATGAATACAGGAAGCATGTCGAGAAGGACGCGGCCCTTGCCCGCCGGTTCCAGCCGGTCTTCGTCAACGAGCCATCGGTGGAAGATACCGTGTCGATCCTGCGTGGCCTCAAGGAGAAGTACGAGCAGCACCACAAGGTGCGCATCTCGGATTCGGCGCTGGTCGCGGCGGCGACCTTGTCCAACCGCTACATCGCCGACCGTTTCCTGCCGGACAAGGCGATCGACCTTGTCGACGAGGCCGCGTCGCGGCTGAGGATGCAGGTCGATTCCAAGCCCGAGGCGCTGGACGAGATCGATCGCCGCATCATGCAGCTCAAGATCGAGCGCGAGGCACTGAAGGTCGAGAAGGACGAGGCGTCAAAGGACCGGCTCGCGCGTCTCGAAAAGGAACTCGTCGGCCTCGAGGAGGAATCGACCGAGATCACCGCCAAATGGCAGTCGGAGAAGCAGAAGCTTGGCCTCGCCGCTGACCTCAAGAAGCAGCTCGACGCGGCCCGCAACGACCTCGCCATTGCCCAGCGCAAGGGTGAATTCCAGCGCGCCGGCGAGCTTGCCTATGGCAAGATCCCGGAACTGGAAAAGAAGCTGAAGGAAGCCGAAGCCCAGGACGGCAAGGCCGGCATGGTCGAAGAGGTGGTCACGCCCGACCACGTCGCCCATATCGTGTCGCGTTGGACCGGCATTCCGGTCGACAAGATGCTGCAGGGCGAGCGCGACAAGCTACTGCGCATGGAAGACGAGATCGGCAAGCGAGTCGTCGGCCAGGGCGAAGCGGTACAGGCGGTGTCCAAGGCCGTGCGTCGTGCCCGGGCCGGGCTGCAGGATCCGAACCGGCCGATCGGCTCGTTCATGCTCCTCGGACCGACCGGCGTCGGCAAGACCGAACTGACCAAGGCGCTGGCCAATTTCCTGTTCGACGACGAGAGCGCTATGGTGCGCATCGACATGTCGGAATACATGGAGAAGCACTCGGTCGCCCGGCTGATCGGAGCGCCTCCCGGTTATGTCGGCTATGAGGAAGGCGGTGCGCTGACCGAAGCGGTGCGGCGCCGGCCCTATCAGGTCGTGCTGTTCGACGAGATCGAGAAGGCGCATCCGGATGTCTTCAACGTGCTGTTGCAGGTGCTCGACGACGGGCGGCTGACCGACGGGCAGGGCCGCACGGTAGACTTCCGCAACACGCTGATCGTCATGACGTCGAACCTCGGCGCCGAATATCTGGTCAATCTCGGCGAAGAGCAGGACGTCGATGCCGTGCGCGACGAGGTTATGAGCGTGGTGAGAGCCTCGTTCAGGCCGGAGTTCCTCAACCGCGTCGACGAGGTGATCCTGTTCCACCGGCTGCGCCGGCAGGATATGGGCCGCATCGTCGAGATCCAGCTCAAGCGGCTGGAAAGCCTGCTCGCCGACCGCAAGATCACACTGTCGCTCGACCAGGATTCGATCGACTGGCTGGCGGCGAAGGGCTACGACCCGGCCTATGGCGCGCGGCCGCTGAAGCGGGTGATGCAGAAGGACCTGCAAGATCCGCTGGCGGAAAAAATCCTGCTTGGCGAGATACTCGACGGCTCGACCGTCAAGGTCACCGCCGGCTCCGACCGGTTGAATTTCCGGTCCAGGCCCACTGTGGTGCCGACCGACGCGGCAGCCTGATCCAACGCCGCGCGTCCGACCGGACGCGCGGCATTTTCTTATGAAACAACAATCCTTTGACGGGGGTGCAGATGACGCTGGACGACTACAACAGCTTCTGCGCCTCGCTGCCGCAGACGACGCATGTCGTGCAGTGGGGCGGGGCCGATGTCTGGAAAGTCGGTGGCAAGGTCTTCACCATCGCCGGCCGTGACCGGGAGGGTGGCGTCTTCGTCACCTTCAAATGCTCTGAAATGGCTTATGACGTGCTGAAGGATCAGCCCGGCTGCCGGCCGGCGCCCTATCTCGCCTCGCGCGGCATGAACTGGATCCAGCGTCAGACAAGCCAGAGCATGGATGATGATGCGCTGAAGGACTATCTCGGCGAAAGCCACCGCCTCGTCGTCCTCAAGCTGACGAAGCAGACGCGCAAGGAATTGGGCCTGTAGCAACCAGTAATCCGCCATCTTCATGCCCGGTTCATGTTGGAAAGCTTATGTTGTGGTTTGCTGGCGAAGGGGTTTGCCTGCAGGCTTTTGACGATCAGGGCGTTCCTTGCGCATCCAAACGGTGGCGAGAACGTTCTGGTGGGAACACTGCCGGGCGGCGGCAATTACGCATGACCCCGAAAATCGAAATTCGATTTTCGGAAAGGATCATGCGCAGACATGAAGTGTTACAGCGTCCTTTGCGCGTCCAAACGGACGCGCGGCGCTGTAAGTACCGGAGAGTTTGACCACCATGTTCCGCACGATCCTTGCCTTTTCGGTGCTCGCCGCCGGGCTGCTCACGTCCAGCGCCATGGCATCGCCGACTGTGGACAACGCACTGCCGGCCGTCCGCGCCGCCGATAGCGGCGGCATTGTGCTTGCCCAGGACGGCAATCTCGACATCTATTACGACGCCAGGGGCAACCGCGTCATCGTCGATGCCGAGACCGGCAAGGTCATCGCCATCCAGCCGCCGCAGACCAGGCTCGACCGCCGCGCGCTGCGCCGGGAAATGCGGGCACGTGAGCTTGGACGCGCACCGGTCGAAGACGACGACCGCTACTATCTCGACGATCCCGAAGACATGGCGCGTTTCCGCCGCAGGCAACTGGACGATCAGGGACGAATCCCCGGCCCGCCGGTTGATGAATACGATCCTGAAAGCGACAGATTCCTGGGGGCCGCTCCGCAGGATGATGCCAATGACAGCGACACCTATCCGGAAGCGCCGAAATCCGCTGAACCGCGGCCCGTCAAGCGCCAGCCGCTGAACGAAGCCTCTATCGATCCCGCCGAACCGGCGGCGCCCGCCGACCAGGCCGCGCTGCCGCCGAAAGCCGGTGGCAAGACCGTGGTCGATCCCTCGCTTTCACTCGGCGCACGCCAGGATGTAGCCGCCTTGCAGGTGCTGCTCGACCGCGCCGGCGCTTCACCCGGCGTCGTCGACGGGCGCTTCGGCTCCAATGTCGACAAGGCGCTTGCCGCCTATAACCAGATCACCGGCAGCAATCTGCGCTCGACCGACGCGGTCGGCATCCAGGCTGCGCTGGCGCAAACCGGTGGCGATGCTTTCGCCAATTATACGATCACGCCCGAAGACGCGGCCGGGCCTTATGTCGCCTCGATACCGGAGGATTACAGCCAGAAGGCGCAGCTCGACCGCATGGCTTACACCTCCGTCACCGAAGCCTTGGCCGAACGGTTCCACATGGACGAGAACTACCTGAAGGGGCTCAATCCCGAGGCCGACTTCAGCCGTCCCGGCACCATCATCAAGGTCGCCAATTTCGGCAGGCTGGTGGCGACGCCGGTTGCCCGCATCGTCGCCGACAAGGACAAGAAGCAGGTGTTCGCCTATAACGCCGGTGGCAAGCTGGTCGCGGCCTATCCGGCCACCATTGGTTCAGCCGACACGCCCTCGCCGACCGGCACTCATACGGTGTCGCGCGTCGCGCTCGATCCGAACTACACCTACAACCCCAGCATCAATTTCAAGCAGGGCCAGAACGACAAGATCCTGACCATCCCGCCGGGTCCGAACGGCCCGGTCGGCTCGGTGTGGATCGCGCTGGACAAGCCGACCTATGGCATTCACGGCACGCCCGATCCCTCCAAGATCGGCAAGACCGAAAGCCATGGCTGCGTGCGCCTGACCAACTGGGATGCGCGCGAACTGGCCAAGCTGGTGTCGCCGGGCGTCACCGTCGAGTTCGTCGGCGGTCCCTCGGCCGATGATGTTGCGGAGCAAGTGAGCGCTCCAGCGCAGTGATATCGGCCTGCCCATAAGGCAGGCCGATATCCAAAGCTGGATTCATGAGCGCAGGGTGCTGGCTGGTTGTTGCCGGCCCGCAACAAGTCTAAGCAGACGCTCATGAAGTCTCCGAGCGAAGCCGCAGCCGTTCCCCTGACCAGGTCGCTTTCCAACGGTACATTTTGCCCGCAGTCGCAGCGCAAGTTCGTGCTGGTAGCGGCGATCCTGGCGTCAGCGCTCGGCTTCATCGACGGGTCGATCCTGGCCATTGCCATGCCGGCAATGCGCGTCGACCTCGGCGCCAGCCTGGCCGAGGTCCAGTGGATTTCCAACGCCTATGCGCTGACGCTGTCGGCGCTGATTCTGGCCGGCGGCGCCGCCGGCGACCGGTTTGGCCTCAGGCGCGCCTTCGTTGCCGGCATTGCGCTGTTCATCGTCGCTTCGCTGGCCTGCGCGGTGGCGCCGAATGCGCTGGTGCTCATCGCCTTTCGCGCCATTCAGGGCCTTGGTGCGGCGATCATGGTGCCGGGCAGCCTCGCCATCATCGCCAAGGCCTATCCGAAGAAGGAGCGCGGCCGGGCGATCGGCATCTGGGCCGCCGCCTCGGCGCTGACGACTGCGCTCGGTCCGGTGCTCGGCGGCTTCGTCCTGTCGGCCTTTGGCGGCGGTATCTGGCGGGCGATCTTCGCCGTCAACCTGCCGCTCGGGCTGATCTCGATCTATCTCCTGCTGGCCAAGATTCCCGCCGACGCGCCGACGGAGAAGCGAAGCCTCGATCTCGGCGGCGCCGCTCTCGCCACGCTTGCCTTCGGGGCGCTTGCCTACGGACTGACCTCGATGAGCGCCGAAGGCAGCGGGCTGATGTCGGGGCCGAGCATCGCCGCAGGCGCCGTGCTGCTTATCATCTTCATCGTCTTCGAGCTTCGGCAGCGCGAGCCGATGATCGATCTCAAGCTGTTTCGGATCGGCGCCTTTGCCGGCGCCAACCTCGCCACCTTCTTCCTGTATTTCGCGCTGTCGGCCAATCTGTTCTACCTGCCGATGCTGTTGATCGCCGGATGGGGGCTGAGCACCAAAGAGGTCGGTTTCATCTTCCTGCCGCTGTCGGCGTCGATCGCGCTGCTGTCGGGTCTCGTCGGCCAGTGGTCGGATCGCATCGGTCCGCGTTTTCCGATCGCCAGCGGCTGCCTGGTAGTTGCCATCGCCTTTGCCGGGTTGGCTTTGCTCACTCATGCCGGCATGCACAATTTCTGGACCGGTATCTTTCCGCTGATGGCGGTGATGGGGCTCGGCATGGCGCTGGTGGTGTCGCCGCTGTCGACGGCGGTCATGACCGCGGTCGAGGACAAGGATACCGGCGCCGCTTCCGGCATCAACAATGCGGTTTCGCGCATTGGCGGGCTGATTGCTGTGGCGGCGATGGGCTCGCTCGCGGCCTGGGTCTATTCGACGATGCTCGATACCAGCGCTAGGCCGGGCATTCCGGGATTCGGCGAACCGGCATTGGCCGGCCTGGCGCCAGACCTTGATGCAACACGGCTCGCCGCCAGCGATGCGGCGTTCGCGGCCGTGTCGACAGTGACGGCCGTGCTTTGCCTGCTTGCCGCTATTATCGCCTGGGCCACCGTTTCGGGGCAAAAGCTGCCTTGGTCACGAGCCGAAGAGGAGCAGTCGACCTGATTCGGAGCCGACCCGATTCGGAATGCTCTGATGGGGCGATTATGATTCGCCAGCGTCGAGTGTGACGGCTTAAAGCGCGTCGCGCTGAAACGGATTCATACGACGCGCTTTAAGTGTTTGTTTTGAGGCATGTCCTTGTCCAGAGCCGCGGCACACTTCTGGGCGACATGCATTAGCCTTC